>JBKPGW010000268.1:0-11349 GCA_046729555.1 Actinomycetota bacterium
GCACGCGGAGGCCGCGCGCCTCGACAACACCTATCCCCACTATCGCGACGTGACCGCCGACGTGCTGCTGATGGCAGGCGAAGACGCCACCACGACCGGCGCCGGCCGGGCGAGCCAAAGCCTGTTGCCCGTCCTGCCGACCGCGACCCTCACGACATTTCCCGCGCTCGACCACTTCGGCCCCGAGAAGAAGCCGAAGCAGGTCGCGGAGGCCGTGTCGGCGTTCTTCGCCCAGGACAGGCAGGCGGCTCGATGACGTGCCACCCCGCGACTTCCCCGCGACGCTGCGGTTCGAAAGCAACGAGAGCGCTACCGCTGGCTCGACAACGCGCTCGCCGTCTGGGAGGGCGAATTCGACGCGCAGACACACTCGGGCCCGCTACCAGGCGTATCTCGTGAATGACGGCGGGGTTCAGCGGTGAAGGTCGACCGCGACGCCGCCGCGCTCGACGCGCTCGCTGCGTCGGAAATTCGCACCGAGCGTCAAGGTGTCGCGCGCACGCGTCGGCTCTCGCTCGCACAACGTCAGCTCTACCGCTGGATCTTGCAAGAGTTCGCGGCCGCGACGCCTCCTGCCGTCGATGCAACGCATAACGCCGCCGCTGCGCTCGGCCTCGATGCGGCAGACGCGTTTCGCGTCCTCGCTCGAGAGGATCTCGTTCATGTCGATGCGACCGGCCGTCCGGTCGTGGCGTATCCGTTCTCGGCGACGCCGCGCGGCCACCGCGTCCTAATCGACGGGAAACGCTGGGTCGAGGCGATGTGCGCGATCGACGCGCTCGGGATTGCGCCGATGCTTGGGCTCCCGATCGAGATCTACTCACGCGACCGCCTTACGGGCGGCGAGATCTGGGTGCGGCTCGATCCGAGCGAGGGCGCTCGGTGGGAGCCGAAGCAGGCGGTCGTGCTCGCCGGCAGTGCCTGCTGCGAGGGGCCAAGCTTCCGCGCCTGCTGCGACGTGCTCAACTTCTTCGAGACGCGCGAGAACGCGGAGCACTACCTCGCCGAAAATCCGTCGGTTTCGGGCCATCCGATTTCGCTCCCGGAGGCGATCGACGCCGGCCGCATCGTCTTCGGCGACCTGCTGCGGGAGGACTGATGCCAACACCGATCGACCGAGTCGAAGTCCAGCGGCTCGTCGGCGCCGGCGCGCAACTCGTCGAGGTGCTGCCGGCCGGCGAGTTCGAGGGGGAGCACCTGCCCGGTGCGATCAACATCCCACTCAAGGAACTCGATCGCGAGACGACCCGGCAGCTCGCACGCGGGCGGCCCGTGATCGTCTACTGCCGCGACTACCAGTGAGACATGAGCCCGCGAGCCGCGTGGCGGCTCGAAAGCATCGGGTTCACCCAGGTTCACGACTACATCGCCGGCAAGGCCGATTGGGGCTCGGCCGGACTGCCGCTCGAAGGCACGCGCGGCAGCGACACCCGGGTCGGTGCGCATCTCCGCCGGGACGTTCCCACCTGCCGCCTCGACGAGCGGCTGAGCGATGTTCGCACCCGCCTGCGCGCCGCCGGCTCGGACACCTGCTTCGTCGTCAACGACGAGACGGTGGTGCTCGGCCGGCTCGGTCGCACAGCACTCGCAGGCGAAGACGACGCCAGCGTCGAGCAGGCGATGAGCGCCGGGCCGAGCACGGTACGGCCGAGCTTTGAGCTCGACCGGGCAGTCGAGCGGATGCGCCGCCAAAACCTCACCACGCTCCCGGTCACAACCTCCGAGGGGCACCTGCTCGGTCTGCTCGAACGAGACGCAGCCGAGCAAGCGCTACACGAACTGAAGCGGAACTCGGCGCGTACCCTTTCCGAGGGCTCTCAGCCATGAGAGCCGCAGGTTAGGAGGATCGAGGATCAGCTCCGTTCCGATCTCGATCGCGCTCGTCGCCGGCGGGCTCGCCGTCGTCAACCCCTGCGGATTCCCGCTGCTGCCGGCCTTCCTCTCGTTCTATATGGGCGCCGAGGAGCGGCGGCTGCCGCCCGCGCCGACCCGCGTGCTGCAGGGTCTGCTTGTCGGCGCCCTTGTCACCCTCGGCTTCCTCGGCTTCTTCGCGCTCGTAGGCTTGCCGGTCAGCTACGGCGTCGGCGCGGTCGCACGTGCGGTCCCGTGGGCCGGCCTCGCGACCGGCGCCGCGCTCGCCCTCGCCGGGCTGCTCACGCTGCTCGGCACGCACCTGCGCCTGCCGATGCACCCAACAGTGCGGCCCCGCCGTGAGCGCCGACTCGGGGCGATGCTGCTGTTCGGGATCGGCTACGGCGCCGCTTCGCTCGGCTGCACGCTGCCGCTCTTCCTCACGCTCGTCGGCGCCTCGCTCAGCGGCAGCGGCAAGATCACTACCTTCCTCGCCTACGGAGCCGGCATGGCGCTCGTGCTGATGGCGCTGTCCGTGCTCGTTGCGCTCGCACGTGAAGGCGCCGCCCGAGCTGTGCGCCCGCTGCTGCCTTACATGAACCGGATCGCCGGACTGCTCCTGCTTGTCTCGGGCGGCTATCTCTTCTACTACTGGGCTCGACTGCGCTTCGGCGACACGGCCACCGTCGCCGACGACCCTGTCGTCAGCTTCGGCGTCCGCTTCTCCGGCCAGGCCCGCAACTTCGCCGACGGAAACGGCTCGCTGATCCTCATCGGCGCGGGCGCGATCGTCGTGCTCGCGGTGTCCGCCAGCCTGTGGCAGCGCCGCCGTGCCGTCTCCACCGGACTGGTGCGGCAATGAGCCGGCTCGCGGTCGTCGCCGTCACCTTCGCACTCTTCGCAGCCGGCTGCAGCGGCGGCAAGAACGCCGCGCCGCAACAACCAGCTTCGACGTCGGCAGCAGGATCGACAACGAGCGGTCTGCCCGGCCCGCGGGAACTAACCGCCCTACGCGACATCGGGCAGCTGCGCTCGCTGTTCAACATGCGCTCCGGCGAGCCACGCCTGATCCTGCTCGCCTCGCCGACCTGAAGTGTCTGCGCGCTCGGGGCCAGTTGGGTCCGCACGCACATCCTCAACGCCCACGCACACGCGAAGCTGACCGTGTACGCGATCTGGCTACCCATGCTCGCCGGCGACTCACGCAGTGCCTGGGACGCGCACGTGCTCGACGACCCGCGCGTCGTCAGCCTCTGGGACGGCTCCCGACTCGCCGGGCGCTGGTTCGCCAACCATTCGATCAGCGGCCTCGGCCGGCCCGGCGACATCGTCTGGGACGCCTACCTCGCCTTCGGCAAAAACTCCCGCTGGCGGAGCGGGCCGAGCGGCGTGCTCGCGAGCGGCAGCGACATCATCGACAACACCAGCGGACTCGAGCAGCACTTCATCCCGCTCCTCACACGCAGCTGAAACGGCCGAGCCCAAACGCTCGGCGGCTACGATCGGAGCGATGGACATGCCGCGCTGCCGACAGCCAAGCCGTTTCGAGCGGCTGGTCACCTTCCTCCGCCGCCGCTGCGAACAAACGGTGTCGAGCTCCTGGCTCGACGAGCCGCCGACCGATCCAGACATCGGCGTGCGCGAGCCGCGCCGGCCGCGGCCCCACGGCGGCGCCGGCGCCGTGCTCCTCGAACCGCCCCTGTAGCCGACGAGCAGCCGAGGGAGCCTGCCGGCTCGGCACCTACGCTTGGCCTCGGCGCACGCGGCGGGCTGACTACGAGAGACCCCGAAAGCGACACCGCAGAGGAAGAAGTACATGCGCGTAACCGGGGCCCACCACGCCCGCCCACCGACAGCCTACGAACGAGATCGTGCCGTGTCAGTGCCGGGACCGCTCCGCAAGCGCGACGGGTGAGTCAGCTCACGCGGGCCAGAGCCGGCGTGCAGGTCGAGCGACCGCGCTTCTCGAGGTACTGCTGGTGGTAGTCCTCGGCCTCGTAGAACCTCTCCGCAGGCTCGATCTGCGTCACGATCGGCGCGGACCGGCTCGCCTGCTCGCGCGCCTTCGAGTGCACGGCGGCCTCCTGCTGCTCCACATCGTGGAAGAACACGACCGACCGGTACTGGTCGCCGATGTCCCAGCCCTGTCGATTGAGCTGCGTCGGGTCGTGCTTGCGCCAGAACACCTCCAGCAGCTCGTCGTACGAGACGCGCTCCGGGTCGTAGGTGACCTCGACCACCTCGGCATGACCCGTCGTGTGCGAGCACACGTCCTCGTACGTCGGATTCTCGAGCGTTCCGCCCGTGTAGCCGACGCGCGTGCGCGTCACGCCCTCGATCTGCCGGAACGCTGCCTCGACGCCCCAGAAACAGCCTGCGCCGAACGTTGCCTTCTTCTCCACTACTCCTCCTCCAGGTTGAGTGCCGCCGAATTGATGCAGTACCGCAGTCCCGTCGGGCGTGGCCCGTCGGGAAAGACGTGGCCGAGGTGTCCGCCGCAATTCGAGCACACCACCTCGGTGCGAACCATTCCGTGGCTGGCGTCCGCCTCCTCGTCGATGGCCTGCTCGCTCGCCGGCGCGTAGAACGCGGGCCAGCCGCAGCCGGAGTCGTACTTCGTTTCCGAGCGGAAGAGCTCGGCGCCGCACCCCGCACAGCGATAGGTCCCCGGCTCGAACACATGATCGTATTCCCCGGAAAACGGCGCCTCCGTGCCCTTCTCCCGCAGCACGTGGTACTGCTCGGGATCGAGCTCGGCGCGCCACTCCGCCTCGGTCTTTTGGACTTTCGTCATCACACTCCCTCGATTCGGTTCCTCTCTACAGTCTTGCGAGCCGGGCATCCATTACGCGAGTGAGGGATAGAGGCGGGGCCGCGGACGGCCGATGCGGTGACGTAAGAGGAGGAGCGAGATGAAAGAAGCCGTCGTACTCATGCGGTTTCTGCGGCACGATCCGGTGGGTCAGCGCTTCGGCGTGGCCGTCCTGGTGATCGCCTGGCTGGCAGTGGCCTGGACGAGCCTCGCGTTCGCGGTCGCCGTCCCGCTGGTGCTGGCCGTCTCCGAGGTCTTTCGCCGCCGCCGTGAGGAAGAGACCTACGCGGTCGACGATCTCGAAGATCTCTACTAGCCCCGCCCGCTCCCCCAGACGGGCGCTGCGCCTGCGAGGGGTCCGGTCTTGCATTTCGCCTTCGGCTCGGTCAGGTCGCCAGCCTGACCGAATGCAAGACCTCCCCTTTAGACCCGCGCGCGCAGGTGTGCACGGCGATGCAGCCCGTGCAGAACCACCGCGCTGAGCAGCAACGCGTCCCCGCCGACCGCGAAGAGGTCCGCCAGATTGAATGCGAGCCCGCGCGTCGTGCCGACGACGACGATCGGATCGGGAACGCCCTGCGTCCACGCGAGCACGGAGACGAGGTTCCCGAGCGCGCCGCCGCATGCAACTCCGGCACCGACGGCCGCCGCGTTCGACGGCAGTCGCGGCACGAGGATGACGAGCGAAGCGATCAACGCGGCCATCACGAGCGTCACATACGGCGTGCGCGCATGATGGATGTCTGCCGGCACGAACGCTTTGTGCAGCAAGTCGATCGACGCGAACACAAGAGCTGTCGACATCAGCATCGCGCGCCGCGTCTGCACGCCGCAAGCATTACACGCTCAAGTCCGTCCGGTGTGGAACCGAAGATTTGCCCCGTGGGACAACGCCAGTATCCAAGTTGCGTTTCGCGCGAGGGCAAACCGCGGCTGCGTGCGCTGGAGGAAGTCGTCGCGTTACCGCGTCGCAGCCCGCTCGCTGCGGAGCTCGAGCGTGCGCTCGCGGCTGCTTCGCGCCTGCACGGATTGCTCTCCGACCTCGAACCTGTGCCAGTGCGCCCGACCGCGACGATCACAGAGGCCGGGGCGTACCGCTTCCGTCGGAAGGATCCGATCGACGTGCGCGTGTCGCGCGTCGGCGATCGCGTCGCGCTCGGTTTTCTGCACGAGCTCGGTCATCTGTTCGACCACCAGGTGTATTACGACCGCAAGACGCGTAGCTGGGCGTCGGCGGTGCATGTTACGTTCGCCCCGTGGCGCGCTGCCGCTGCCTCGCTCGAGCGGCGGCCGCTGCCGGGTGGGCGTGGACGTCAGCGCTACTTTCAGTCCGTGCACGAAGTGTGGGCCCGCTGCTACGCACAGACCGTGTTGCTGCGGTCCGGTGATCCGGTTCTGCAACTCGAGCTCGAGAAGCTGCAGTCCGACGACGACGTCCACGTGTGGTCGGCGGAACAGTTCGAGCCGGTCGCCACGGAGGTCGAGCGCGTGTTCGAGCGGCTCGGGTTGACGCAGCTGACGCTGCCGCTCGCCGCTTAGCTCGTCTTTATGCGGGCGCCCTCGGCGGCTCAGGGCGTTGCCTGACCCAGGATGCCTGTTGAGACGGTCGCGCGAGCAAAGCCCGCGCGACCTTGATGCGGCGCCGCCGAGTCGGCGCCGTTAGGCGCCCTTCTGCGCCTCGAGCTGGCGAGCCTCCGCCGGCTCAGAGTTGGGCGCCGTATGCTCCTCGAACCCGTACTTGACGACCGCGCGCTTGGCAGCCTGCACCTCGTCGAGTCGCCGAACGGGCCGGCCGTGCGGCGCCTCCTTCAGCACCTCCGGGCTTTCCTCGGCTTCGCGGACGATCGCCAGCATCGCGTCGGCGAACGCGTCGAGCGTCTCCTTCGCCTCCGTCTCCGTCGGTTCGATCATCAGCGCCTCGGGCACGACAAGCGGAAAGTAGATCGTCGGTGGGTGGAAGCCGTAATCCATCAGGCGCTTCGCCACGTCGAGTGCCGAGACCCCGTGCTCCCGCTTCAACGAGCGTGCCCCGACGACGAACTCGTGCATGCAGAGCCGGTCGAACGGCAGGTCGTAGGCCTGCTTGAGCCGCGCGAGGAGGTAGTTCGCATTGAGGACGGCCGCCTCGGACATCTCGCGCAGCTGCGGCCCGTACGAGCGGATGTAGGCGTACGACCGCACGAACACGCCGAACGGCCCGGTGTAGCCGCGCACCTTGCCGATCGACTTCGGGCGGTCGTAGTCGAGCCGGAACGCCGCACCGTCCTTGACGACGGCCGGCACCGGCAGGAACGGCTCGAGCGTGTCGCGCACAACGATCGGCCCTCCGCCCGGCCCGCCACCTCCGTGGGGCTGCGAGAACGTCTTGTGCAGGTTGATGTGAACGATGTCGAAGCCCATGTCACCCGGACGAGAGATGCCGCAGACGGCATTGAGGTTCGCGCCGTCGTAGTAGAGCAGCGCACCCGCGTCGTGGAAGATCGCCGCGATCTCCTCGATGTGCTCGTCGAAGAGCCCGAGCGTCGACGGGTTCGTCAGCATGAGGCCGGCGGTGCGCTCGTCGACCAACTCCCGGAGATGCGCGACGTCGACGTTGCCTCGCGCGTCGGTCTCGACCTTCGCGAGCTTGTAGCCGGCCATCGTCACGCTCGCGGGGTTCGTGCCGTGTGCCGTGTCGGCCGTGACGATCGTGTCGCGCTGCTCCGCTTCGCCGCGGTCTGAGAAGTACGCGCGCATCAACATCAGCCCGGTCAGCTCGCCCTGCGATCCGGCGGCGGGCTGCAGCGAGCACGCGTGCAGCCCCGACACCTCGATCAGGGCCTCTTGCAGGTGCCACATCAGCTCCAGCGCACCCTGGATTCCGTCCTCGTCCTGGTACGGATGCAGGTCGCGGAAGCCCGGCAGCATGACCAGGCGCTCGTTGACGCGCGGGTTGTACTTCATGGTGCAGGAGCCGAGCGGGTAGAAGCCGGTGTCGATCCCGAAGTTCCGCGTCGAGAGCTCGGTGAAGTGACGCAGGATCTCAGGCTCGGCCAGTTCGGGAAGGCGAGGCGGGCTGCCGCGCCGGAGCTCCGACGGGACCGCCGCAGCCGGGAGGTCGGGCTTCGGCAACTCGCCCCCACGCCGTCCGGGCTGCGACTTCTCGAAGATCAGCTTCATGCCGCCGCCAAGGCCTCGACGAGCCGGTCGATGTCCTGCGGTGTCCGCCGCTCGGTGACCGCGACGAGCAACGCGTCGTCGAGGCCCTCGTAGTCGCGGCCAAGGGCGTAGCCGGGATTGACGCCGCGCCCCCGCGCGGCACGGACCGCCTCTTTCGCGTTCCGTCCGACACGCACGGCAAACTCCTTGAATGTTGTCCGCTCGGGAAACACGAGCTCGAAGCCCGCGTCGACGAGGCGCTGCTTCGCGTACTCGCTCAGGCTCATGCAGGTCTCCCCCAGCTCCCGCAGACCCTCTGGCCCGAGCCAGGACAAGTACACGAGCCCGCCCAGCGCGAGCAGTGTCTGGTTCGTGGTGATATTCGAGGTCGCCTTCTCGCGACGGATGTGCTGCTCGCGGGTCTGAAGGGTCAGGACATAGCCGCGCTCCCCCGCGGTGTCTACGGTCTCACCGACAATTCGGCCCGGCATGCGGCGGATGAATTTGTTTCGCGCGGCGAGGAAGCCATAGTGAGGGCCGGCGAAGGATTGGTAGTTACCCGCGCTCTGCCCTTCGCCGATCGCCATCCCGCAGCCGTATGCTCCAGGTGCCTCCAGCACGCCGAGCGAGACGAGGTCGACGTGCGCGACGGGTATCGCCTCCGCATCGTTCGCAGCGGCCACGAGCTCGGGCGCAGGCTCGAGGCACCCGAAGAAGTTCGGTTGCTGGAAGATCACACAGGCCGCGTCCGCGACGGCGTCGCGCAGGTCGGCCGGGCTCGTCACGCCGCCCCGGTGTGGCACCTCGACGATCTCGAGCCCGAAGCCCGGCGCGTACGTCTTCACGACCTGCCGGACCTGCGGGTTCGTCGCCTCGGTGATGACGACTTTCGACCGACCCGTCGCGTGCTTGGCGACGAAGCAGGCGTCGGCGGCGACGGTCGTCCCGTCATAGCCCGACGCATTGGAGACGTCCATGCCCGTCAGCTCGCAGATCGCCGTCTGGTACTCGAAGATCGCCTGGAGCACGCCCTGGCTCATCTCCGGCTGGTACGGCGTGTACGCGGTCAGCAGCTCGCCGCGCTGGAGGACCGCGTCGACGATCGCCGGCACGTAGTGGTCGTAGATGCCGGCGCCGAGGAACGAGAGCTCGCGCGACGTGTCCACGTTGCGAGCCGCCAGCTCCTCGAGGTGGCGCGACAGCTCTTGCTCGCCGAGGGCCGGGGGCAGGTCGAGCTCGCGGTCGAAGCGGACGGCCGCAGGAATGTCGCGGAAGAGCTCCTCGACAGAAGAGACTCCGATTGCCGCGAGCATCTCCTCGCGGTCCCGCTCGGTCAGCGAGAGATAGCTCAAGCTAGGACTCTGCGACGACCTGCTTGTACGCCTCGACGTCGAGCAGCGCGTCCGCTTCCGACGGATCGCTGAGCCGGAGCCGGACGAGCCAGCCTTCGCCGTACGGGTCCGCGTTCACGGTCTCCGGCTCGTCGACGACCTTCTGGTTGACCTCCACGATCTCTCCGGAGAGCGGGGCGATCACGTCCGAGACTGCCTTGACCGACTCGACCTCGCCGTACGGTGAATCCTTCGCGATCGTGTCGCCCGCGTTGGGTGGTTCGTAGTGGACGAGCTCGCCGAGCGCGTCCTGCGCGAACCAGGTGATACCGAGCACGGCCTCGTCGCCCTCGATCCGGGCCCAGTCGTGCTCCTTGTGGTACTTCAAACCGTCCGGGTAGGTCTCGGTCGCCGCCAACTACGAACTCTCCTCTCGCTTGTAGATCGGTCTCTTGACCACTCGCGCCCGCCGCGGGCGTCCGCGTACGTCGACGGAGAGCTCGGCGCCGGGGACAGCCAGCGCAGCCGGCACGTACCCGAGACCGATCCCGCGCTCGAGCATGGGCGAATGCGTCCCCGACGTCACGTCGCCCCCGCCCTTGATCGCCATGCCCTCGCGCGGCACCGCCTTCTCCTCCATCACGAACGGCACGAGCTTACGCTCGGGCCCGCGGGCCTTGATCTCGCGCAGCTCGTTCGCTCCGCTGAACTCCTTTTCCAGCGCGCAGCACCAGCCGAGACCTGCGGAGATGGCGTCGGTGTCGGGCGTGATGTCGTTTCCGTGCAGCGGGAAGCACACCTCGAGCCGCAACGTGTCGCGCGCGCCGAGACCGCAGGGAACGGCGCCGCGGGCGAGCACGCTGTCCCAGAGGGCGGGGCCATCCTCCGCCATCGTCAGCAGCTCGCAGCCGTCCTCGCCCGTGTACCCGGTGCGGTTGACCATGCACTGGATGCCGTCGACCTCGCCCTCGGTGAACGTGAACTGCCGTGCCTCCGGCAGCCCGAGGCGCCCGATCGCGCGCGGGCCCTGCACCGCGAGGAGGGCGTAGGAGTCCGAAACGTTGCGGACGTCAGACCCCGGGATCTCCCGCTCCTTCAGCCAGCGGAAGTCGGTATCGAGGTTCGCGGCGTTGACGATCAGGAGATAGCGGAACTCCTCCAGCCGGTACGCGATCAGGTCGTCGAGAATGCCGCCGCGCTCGTTGGTCAGCAGCGTGTATTGCGCCTCGCCCGGGCCGATCCGGTCCAGGTCGTTCGACAGAGTGGCCTGCAGCAGCTCGGTCGCCCGCGGGCCCTCCACCTCGAGCTCGCCCATGTGCGAGACGTCGAAGACGCCGGCGTCACTGCGGACGGCCCGCACCTCCGGGATCACCCCCTCGTACTGGACCGGCATGTCCCAGCCGGCGAAGGGCACCATCCGCGCCCCGAGCGCGACGTGCCGGTCGTGTAGCGGCGTGCGTTGCAGCATTTGCGCCATCGCGCTCGATGCTAACGAGCCTCAGAAAGGTGTCGCTCCGGCTGTGCCTCCCACAGGAGCCGCACCCGGAGCGACGGACCGGGTCGTGGGGCCAACCGGGGAGGATGAACCCCAAGAGGGCATCCCCTCCCTACCGCAGGGCGGGAATCCGAAACCGACGAGTCGTCGCGGAGGAAGGACGGCACGTCGAGGGCCTCCTGCGAGACGTCGAAGCTCTCACTGGACGCGGTCCCGGCCGGGACAGGACGCTCCACCGCCGGAGCCTCGCGCCGGCGGCGGCGCCGGCTCTGTCCGCCGAAGCCGGTCGCGATCACCGTCACCTGGACGTCCCCGCCCATCGAATCGTTGATCACCGCGCCGAAGATGACGTTAGCGTTCTGGTCGGCGGCACTCGTCACGACCTCCGCGGCCTCGTTCACCTCGAACAGCCCGATGTCCGAGCCGCCTGTGACGTTGAGCAGGATCCCGGTGGCGCCCTCGATCGACGCCTCGAGCAGCGGCGACGAGACGGCGTTGCGCGCGGGCGCGGCCCCGCGGTTAACAACCGAGGCGACCCCCAAAACCAAAACCGCCGGGCCCGCGGCGGCGCGCGCGGCCTCGGCCGCGCGGTTCTCGCCAGACGCCTGCCCAATCCCCATCAGCGCAGAGCCGGCGTCGCGCATGATCGTGCGCACGTCGGCGAAGTCGAGGTTCACGAGCCCCGGTTCGGTGATCAGGTCGGTGATGCCCTGCACGCCCTG
>JBKPGW010000269.1:0-1371 GCA_046729555.1 Actinomycetota bacterium
CGCCGCTGACGACTGCGATCCCCCGTCAGGAGCTCGCCTACGCGATCGTGACCTTCTACCTCGGCGCCAATCTGCTGACGCACCTCGAGGCGGACCGCGCACGCGTCAACGCGCTGATCGCACGGCTGCCTGAGCTCGAGCGGTTGGTGAGCAGTGTGCTCGGCGGCTAGTTGTAAGACCCAGCCAGGTTGTTCCTCTTGAGCGCCTCCAGCCGCTGTAGTGGGGGTTGGTGGGCGAGGGAGCCGTGTGGTCGTCGGCGATTGTAGAAGTCGAGCCAGCCGGCGAGCGCGTGGCGCCGTTCCTCGCTTGTGCCGTAGATGGCGCCGTAGGCCCAGCCGCCGAGCAGGGTGCGGATGAAGCGTTCGGCTTTGCCGTTCGTACGAGGCCGGTAGGGCTGGATGCGCAGGTGCTTGATCCGCAGCGCCTTGCAGGCGAGAGCGTGGATGACGGCGCGGTAGCAGGGGCCGTTATCCGTCATGACTCGCTCGACGCGGATGCCGTAGGCGCGGAAGTGCGCGACCGCACGGCTGAGGAAGCCGGCCGCGGTGGTTGCTTTCTCGTCGTTGAGCACCTCGACGTAGGCCAGCCTGGTCGCGTCGTCGACGCAGACATGGACGAACTCCCAGCCGGCGGCGCCGGTGCGTCTGCCGTCGATCGTCACCTTGCGCTGGCTGGCGCGGCTGCCGCTGACGCGGTGGCCGGCACCGCAGATGCGGCCGAGCTTCTTGACGTCGACGTGCAGCAGCTCGCCGGGCCGGCTGCGCTCGTAGCGGTTGGCGGGCTCCGCCGGCTCAAGCCGCGAGCGCTTCCCGAGCCCGATACGGCTCAGAATCGCCGAAACGGTCGAGAGCGGCATCGCCAGCACCTCCGCGATCTCGGCAGCGGTCATCCGCAACCGACGCAGCGCGGCGATCGTCTGCACGCGCTCCTCGGAGGTGCGGTGCGGGACCGAGCGCGGCGCCGACGACCGGTCGAGCAGGCCCTCCTCGCCCTCGCAGCGATAACAGCGGAGCCACTTCGAAACCGTCCGCACGCTCACGCCGGCGGCCTCGGCCGCCGCCCTGAGCGTCCAACCCTCGAGCTCCACCCGCCGCACCATCAGCAGACGACTGTGCGGACAGGTCCTCGCGTTACCGTGCAGCTTCATCCGGCCTCCTCCTTGGGACTGGTGGCTTCGACACCCCCAGCCTCCAAGGAGGGCCGGATGGAACAACGTGGTCAGGACTTACAGCTAGTCGTCAGCCGGCTTTGCGGAGCGCCTTGATCAGGTCCCACTTGCCCATGCTCGAGCGGCCGGGGATGCCCCGCTTTTTGGCGAGCTCGTAGAGCTGCTGACGGTTGCGGTCCTCGAGCGCGTGACCGGCTCGGCCG
>JBKPGW010000270.1:0-35156 GCA_046729555.1 Actinomycetota bacterium
CGAAGTACGGGGCGGACTCAATCCCGAGCTCCTCGACCGTCTTGACGACGCATCCGAGGATGGTGGCGGCGATCTCACCGTGTCCGGCTGTCGCCAGGACCGACGCGACGATATTGAGTTCGAGCGAGATCTCCACCGGATCGCCGAGATCACGGGAGGCGCCGAGGGCCTCCTGAAGCATCGCGAATGCACCTGCCAGATCCCCGGTCCGTTCTGCTTCGGTCGCGAGCGACGACAGGGCGAAGACTCGGATTCGATCGTCTCCCAGCCTTTCCGCCCGTCGCAGGTTTTCCTCGTTGAGTTGGTGCGCCCGCTGGAGCTCACCAAGCTCTTCGTAAGCCCACGCGAGGTTGAACGTGACGATTCCCTGGTAGTGCTCGTCGCCGAACTCGCCGAACATGCGCAGGCTCTCCTCGAGCGGCTGCGGCGCAGACTCCCAATCGCCCGCTTCGACGGATGCGAATCCGAGCAGGAACCGGGCGTGCGCGATGCCCCACGGGTCGCCGATGGTCTCGGCGAGGGACAGGGCGTCGTCGATCCGGCGATGCGCGGTCTCGAACTGCCGGTTCAGTACGGCCATGGTTCCCGCCTCACGCAGCGCTTTGGCGCGCGCGGCCGTCGGCGTCTCGTCTGCGGCGAGCGCGCTCTCCACTCGCCGCCAACCCTCGGCCCAGAGGCCACGGAAGTACCAGAGACGGGATGCCGCTGCGACGAAGCGCAACAGCAGCTGCGTCTCGCCAGCCTCTAGCAACCAGTCGAGCGCGGCTCGCAGGTTGTCGCGATCGGCGTCGAGCCGGTCGACCCATTCGGTGTCGGCCCTCCGGAGATGCGGCTCTGCTTCCTCCGCCAAGCGCAGGAAGTGCTCGGCGTGCCGGCGGCGGCCATCGTCGTCGACTCGTTCCGCTGCGAACTCGCGGATGGTCTCGAGCATCCAGTAGCGGTCGCCGGTGTGGCGAACGAGGCTCTTGTCCACGAGGGACTGCAACGCGTCGACATCGGCTTGTGTCACGTCTTCGGCCGCCTCGAGGGTGCAGCCACCACGAAAGACGCCGAGGCGACAGAACAGCTGCTGCTCGGCCTCGTCGAGGAGGTCGTAGCTCCATTCGATAGCCGCGCGCAGCGTGCGCTGCCGCTCAGGCAGGTCGCGCGCGCCGCCCGTCAGGAGCGGCAGTCGCTGCTCCATTCGCGCGAGGATTTGCTGCGGAGACAGCGCCTTCACTCGTGCGGCTGCGAGCTCGAGCGCGAGCGGCAGGTCGTCGAGGCGGCGGCAGATCTCCGAGACCGACTCGTCGGGCTCGAAGTCGGACGCGACGGCTCGCGCCCGCGCGAGGAAGAACCCGACGCCTTCCTCGTGCACGAGCGGCGGGACCGCGTACTCCTGCTCGCCGGTGACGTGCAAGCGCTCGCGGCTCGTCACGAGCACGTCCAGGTTGGGGCACGAGACGAGCAGCTGCGCGACGTCGGGCGCCGCCTCGACGACCTGTTCGAAGTTGTCGAGGAGGAGGAGCATCCGCTTGTCGCCGATATGCTCGGCCGGGCCGTTTCTCGCGCCGAGCGTCTGACTCGCAGTCGTCAAGACGAGCTGCGGATCGCGGAGCGGCGCGAGCGGCACCCACCACACGCCGTCGGGATAGTCGTCGGCTGCAAGTGCGGCACCCTGCAGCGCGAGGCGCGTCTTGCCGGTGCCGCCTGGGCCGGTCAGCGTGAGCAGCCGCGTGCCCGCAAGGAGGTCGAGCATCTCGGGTAGCTCCCTTTCGCGCCCGAGGAACTGCGTGACTGGTATCGGGAGGTTCGTCTGGTGCAGGCTCTTCAGCGGCGGGAACTCGTCGTGGCCGAGCTGGTAGACGCGCTCGGGCGCCGAGAGGTCCTTGAGGCGGTGCGGGCCGAGATCGCGCAGCTCGGCGTCGACGAGCGCCGCCGTCGACGCGGACACGAGGATCTGCCCACCGTGCCCGGCCGCAGCGATCCGCGCCGCGCGGTGGACGTCTGGGCCGACGTAGCCTTCGTCGGTCACGAGCGGCGTGCCGGAATGCAACCCCATGCGCACGGGAATGCCGAGCCGGTCCCGTGCCGCCGCCGCCGCGGCGAGCGCGCCCGGTGCCGTGGGAAACGCGACGAAGAAGGCGTCGCCCTGCGTGTCGACCTCGACGCCGCCCTGCCCGGCGGCGGCCGCGCGGATGATGCGCCGGTGCTCGGCGAGAGCTTCGGCATACCTGTCCGCGCCGAGCTCGTGCAAGAGCTTCGTCGATCCCTCGACGTCGGTGAAGAGAAACGTCACCGTGCCCGCCGGGAGCGCGCGACGCACGTTCACCCTTTCGCCACGCGCTGCACGCCGAGGCATTCATTGAGAATCTCATCGAACCCGACGGCGCGACCGCTGTTTTCTGCTGCGTCACGCTCGTCACCGTTCAGCTGCGCACGCGCACCCTCGATGAACCAACTTTGCATGCGGCTCCACCACAGGTCGTCGGTGAGGCCGAGCTCTTCGCGCTGCGCGGCCGCGGCGGCGGCGAGGCGAACCGCGCGTTGTGCGTCGCCTTTGCCGGAGGCCGACATCGCGACTCCAACGACCTCGTCGATACAGCGGACGACGAGCCCCGCACCTCGAGCGAATTCGAGCGCACGTAGGTACCGCCGCCCGGCCTCGTCGTAGTCGCCTGCGACGAGCGGACAGTCGGCGAGAAAGTGCAGTGCGATCTGCTCCATGCGCGGCGCGCCGTGCCCCTGCGCGAGCTCCAGCAGTTCGCGTGCCTTTTGCTCAGCCCGGTCGATCGCGCCTGTGGCGACCAGGACGTGGCACAGGCCCGCGAGCGAGCGCGCGCCGGCGAGCGGCGGCGCCCCGGCGGCGCGGCGCAGCTCGAGGCTCTCCTCCTGCGCGCGCTGAGCCGCGGCGTATTCGCCTGCCTGGTCGTGTGCCCAGCCGATTGCCTCGAGCACGATCGCCTCCTCGAGCGGGTCATCGAGCGCGCGCCAGGCGTGGAGCGCTTCGCGGAGGTGTTGGAGCGCGGTCTCGACGTCGTCTTCGACTTCGCCGAGCTGGGTCAGGGCGCGGGCGCGAGTGGCATCCGGCCGCTGGTAGCTCGCCAGTGCGCCGACGAGTCGATTGCGCGCCTCGGTGTGCCGACCGCGAAGCGCCCAATACGGTGCCACCGCACCGGCAAGTCGAGCCTCCTCCGCCGGGCCGTGCTCACGGGCCCGGTCGAGCGCGGCGCGGAGGTTGTCATGCTCCGCCTCGAGAACCGGAATCCAACTCGTCGACGAGACATTGCGCTCCGCGTACGCCTGTTCCGCAAGCTCGAGGAAGTAGCGGAAGTGGCGTGCTTCGACCGACTCCGCCTCGCCGCGTTCGCGAAGACGCTCCGCGGCATACTCGCGGATCGTTTCGAGCATCCAGTAGCGATTGCCCGTGCGCCGGAGGAGGCTCTTGTCGATCAGCGACTGGAGCGTGTCGACGTCGGCGTTCGCGACCGCTTCGGCCGCTTCCAGCGAGCAGCCGCCGACGAAGGCGGCGAGCTGCGCGAAGACGCGCTGCTCTTCCTCGTCGAGGAGGTCGTAGCTCCACTCGATCGTGGCGCGTAGCGTCCGCTGCCGTTCGGGCAGGTCGCGCGCGCCGCCCGTCAAAAGCGGCAGGCGTCGCTCGAGCCGTGCGAGGATCTGTTGTGGCGTCAGCGCTTTGACGCGCGCCGCGGCGAGCTCGAGCGCGAGCGGCAGGTCGTCGAGGCGGTCGCAGATCTCAGACACCGACTCGTCCGCTTCGAAGTCGGACGCGACGGCGCGCGCCCGCGCGAGGAAGAAGCCGACGCCTTCCTCGTGTGCGAGCGGCGGCACGGCGTACTCGAGCTCAGCGCTGACGTGGAGCCGCTCGCGGCTCGTCACCAGCAGGTCGAGCCGCGGACACGCGGTCAGCAGCTCCGCGACGTCCCGCGCCGCGTCGGCGACCTGCTCGAAGTTATCGAAGAGCACGAGCATCGACTTGTCGGCGATGTGCTCTGCGAGACCGTTCTTTGCGCCGAGCGTCTGGCTCGCTGTTGTAAGGACGAGCTCGGGATCTCGTAGCGGCGCGAGCGGCACCCACCAGATGCCGTCCGGGTAGTTCTCGGCAACCATTGCAGCTGCCTGCGTCGCCAGCCGCGTCTTTCCGGTGCCGCCCGGGCCTGTCAGCGTGAGCAGGCGGGCGTCGGAAAGCAGCCGCAACACCTGCGGCAGCTCCTTCTCGCGGCCGAGGAAGGGAGTCGCCGCGACCGGCAGGTTCGTCTGGTGCAGGCTCTTCAGCGGCGGGAACTCGCCGTCGCCGAGCTGGAAGATCCGCTCCGGCGCGGAAAGGTCCTTGAGCCGATGCGGGCCGAGGTCGCGCAGCAGCTCGCCATCGACGAGGGACGCTGTCGAGGTTGAGACGAGGATCTGGCCGCCGTGCCCGGCCGCCGCGATGCGGGCGGCGCGGTGAACGTCGCCGCCGACGTAGCCCTCGTCCGTGACGAGCGGTGTCCCGGAGTGCAGGCCCATGCGCACGCGGATCGGTCCACCCGCGAGCACGTCGCATGCCGCGGCGGCAGCGTTGAGCGCGCCGGGCGCCGTCGCGAACGCGATGAAGAACGCATCTCCCTGGGTGTCGACCTCGACGCCGCCGTGCTCCGCGGCCGCCTCGCGGATGACGCGGCGATGTTCGGCGAGCGCCTTCGCGTACTTCTCCGCGCCGAGCTCGTGCAGCAGCCTCGTCGAGCCCTCGACGTCCGTGAAGAGAAACGTCACCGTGCCTGCAGGCAGCTCCGCATTCATTGCGACTCGCCCACGGCGTCGAGTGCGAGCGCGAACGCCTGCTCCGCCGTCAGCTCGCGCCCGCGTTCCCACGCCGCGGTGAAGGCGTCCTCGCCGAGGCGCTCGCGCAGCTCCGCGAGCATCTCGCCGACGACCGGATCCCAGCTCGTCAGCTCGACGCCTGCGTCGGCCGCGCGCGCGTCCGCCGCCGCCAGCACCGTCGCAGCAGCCTCGCTCGTGGCTGCCTCCGCCAGGAACATGGCGAACCGGAAGATGTCGAACGCCGTTTGCATCGGATCGTCCACCTGCTCGTGGAGCTGGTGGCTCTCGAGCAACATCGGCAGGGCGACGTCGAGCTCGCCATCTTCGATGTGTAACGTCGAGAGTGCGCCGAGCGTGATCGCCTCGATTCGGGTGTTGCCGAGCGCACGGGCACGTTGCAGGTTCTCCTCGTGCAGGGCGCGGCCTCGCTCGGCGTCGCCGAGCTCCAGGCACGCCCAGGCAAGGCCGCGGATGGTGACCATCAGCATGTGCTCGTCGCCGAGCTCGCCGTACAGCTCGGCGGCATCCTCGTAGAACGCTCGCGCCGCCGCCATATCCTCTTGCGAGGCCGCGCCAGCGAGCGCCAGCTTCGCCTGTGCGGCTGCCGCACGGTCGTCCAAGGCTTCAGCGAGCGCGAGCGCCTCGGTCGCGTGGTCACCTACTGTCCAGCCAAGGAGCGCGGCGCCGTTCAGCGCCTTGAGGCGCGCCGGCGCCGGCGAGTCGTCCGCGGCAAGCGTGCGCTCGAGCCGTTCGCCGCCCTCGCGTGCGTGGCCACGCATCAACCAGAAGCGGGCAAGTGCGCCGGCGAGGCGCTGCAACGACTCGGTCTCGTGCTCGACCTCGAGCCAGTCCAACGCCGCACGCAGGTTGTCGTGCTCACGGTCCAGGCGGTCGACCCACTCGCGCTCGTACGCAGGAAGGTGGGGTTCCGCCGCCTCGGCCAGCGCGAGGAAATACGCCGCGTGCCGGCGGCTGACCTCTTCAGCGATCTGTTCGGCCGCGAACTCACGGATCGTCTCGAGCATCCAGTAGCGGTCGCTGGTGTGGCGGAGCATGCTCTTGTCGAGGAGTGACTGCAGCGTGTCGAGGTTGGCGCCGGCGACCGCCTCTGCCGCCTCGAGCGTGCAGCCGCCGCGGAACACTCCCAGATCCTCGAAGAGCTGCCGCTCCTGCTCGCTCAGCAGCTCGTAGCTCCACTCGATCGTCGCGCGCAGCGTGCGCTGCCGTTCCGGTAGATCGCGCGCGCCGCCGGTCAGCAGCGGCAGCCGTTGCTGGAGCCGCTCCAGCATCTGCGCCGGCGACAGCGCCTTCACGCGCGCGGCGGCCAGCTCCAGCGCGAGCGGGAGGTCGTCGAGGCGGCGGCAGATCTCTGACACGGCCTCCTCCGGCTGGAAGTCGGGCCTGGCGGCCCGTGCGCGCGCCAGGAAGAAGCCGACACCCTCCTCGTGGACGAGCGGCGGGACGGGATATTCCTGCTCGCCGCTGACGTGGAGCGGCTCGCGACTCGTCACGAGAAGATCCAGGCGCGGACAGGCCGCGAGCAGTTGCGCGACACCGGTCGCCGCTTCGACGACCTGTTCGAAGTTGTCGAAGAGCAGCAGCATCGCTTTGTCGGCGATGTGCTCCGCGAGGCCGTTCTTGGCGCCGAGCGTCTGGCTCGCGGTCGTCAGCACCAGCTCCGGATCGCGGAGGGGCGCGAGCGGCACCCACCAGACGCCGTCCTGGTAGCGCTCGGCGAGCATCGCCGCTGCCTGCGTGGCGAGCCGCGTCTTGCCCGTTCCGCCGGGGCCGGTGAGCGTCAGCAGGCGCACCTCGTCCTGAGCCAGCAGGCGGAGCACTTCTGGCAGTTCCTTTTCCCGGCCGAGGAAGGGTGTCGCCGCGATCGGGAGGTTCGTCTGGTGGAGGCTCTTCAGCGGCGGGAAGTCGTCGGCGCCGAGCTGGTAGATCCGTTCGGGCGCGGAGAGGTCCTTCAGGCGGTGTGGCCCGAGGTCGCGCAGGCCATCGGCGCCGGCGAGCGCGGCCGTAGAGGCGGAGACCAGGATCTGCCCGCCGTGTCCGCACGCCGCGATGCGCGCGGCCCGGTGGACGTCGCCGCCGACATAGCCCTCGTCGGTGACGAGCGGTGTACCGGAGTGCAAACCCATGCGCACGCGAATCCGGCCCGGAGCGAGGCCGTCGCGTGTGGCGGCTGCGGCCGCCAGCGCCGCCGGTGCGGTCGGGAACGCGATGAAGAACGCGTCGCCCTGCGTGTCGACCTCGACGCCGCCGTGCGCGGCCGTTGCGTCGCGGATCACGCGGCGGTGATCGGCGAGCGCCTCCGCATACGCCTCGGCGCCGAGCTCGTGGAGCAGCTTGGTCGAGCCCTCGACGTCCGTGAACAGGAACGTGACCGTCCCCGCCGGCAGGTCGCCTCTCACACCGTCGTACTCTAAGGAGCGTGCAGCGCCTCCTCATCCTCGCGTGCTGCGTCGCGCTGACGACCGGCGTAACGCTGCCGGTCGATCCCCGCGCGAAGGACGCCGTCGGCGAGCTGCGCGTGCTCGTCATCCGCGCGACGTGGGGCCCGAGCCCGGCGGCGGCGGGCGACCTGGCCGGCGCGGCCGCGTTCTACGAGCGGGCGTCCTTCGGCAAGCTCCGCCTGCAGATCGACGTCACGCCGTGGCTGGGCGCGTACGACGCGCCGTTGTGTCCCGGCGATGCGACCGAGCGCTCGGTGTTCGGGGGACTGGGTGAGCCGCCCAGGCTGCCGCAGCTGCGGCCGGCTACGACGTCGGTTCGTACGGCCGGTTGCATACATCCTCCCTGAGCGCATGTGCAACGTCGCCGGCCTTGGCGTAGGGCGCGAGGTGTTCCTGGCGTTGGACGCCGGCCTGCTGGACGACCTCGCGTTCGTCGACGAGCTCGGGCACACCTTCGGGCTGCGCACGCGACCCGCTCGCGCTGTGCGGCGGGGCTGCCGCATCATCGAGTACGGCGATCCGCTCAGCCCGATGGGCGCCGGCGGCACAGATTTCACCGCGCTCGAGAAGCTCGAGCTCGGCTGGATCTCGAGCGTGCAGCGCGTCGACCGCTCCGGCGCGTACGCCGTCGCCGACGTGGACGCGCCAAACTCGCTGCCTCAGGCGCTGGTCGTGCCCACGGGGGTGGGCGAGTACTGGGTGGAGCGCCGCGCGACCAGTCTCGTCGTTCGACTCGTTAGACCGAACGACCCAGCGGATCCGGTGTATCTACGCTCCATTTTCCTGGCCCGCTCGGAGGGCCGCTATGTTGCCCGCGGTGTGTTCAGCATCACGGCGCAGTTCGCGTTCAGCTGGCTGGACAAGAAGCGACCGTCCGTGCCGCGTGCGCGGGCGCTCGACCACGCGTACCTGTCGTGGACACGGTCGGCGGACAGGGACAGCGGCGTCGCCGAGTACCGCGTCACCGTCGACCGCAGGCCGCTCGCCACGACGACGGACACCGGTATCGCACTCCCTCCGCTGCCGGAGGGCGGACATCGCATCACCGTCGTCGCAATCGATCGCGCGAGCAACCGCAGCCGCCCCGGAGTTGTGAGCCTCCATGTCTGACGACTACCTCCGCGACGTCACGGTCGGCGACATGCCGCCCCAGTACCAGGAGGTCGTCCTGGAAGGCTACAACGTGATCTGGCCGCACTGGTACGAAAGCGCGGCGTATCGCATCCGCCAGGCGCTGGGTGACACGGCGCGCGAGATTCACCACGTGGGGTCGACGGCGGTGCGCGGCCTCGCGGCGAAGCCGCTGATCGACATCAACCTCGTCGTGCCTGACACGACCGACGAGCCCGCGTACGTCCCGCCGCTCGAGGCGATCGGCTACGTCCTGCGCATTCGCGAGCCGGACTGGTACCAGCACCGGCTGCTGCGCGGCTACGACCCGCCCGTGAACCTCCATGTCTTCCCGCCGAACTGCGAGGAGGTGGAACGGATGCTGCGGTTCCGCGACCACCTGCGCACGAACGAGGCCGACCGCGAGCTCTACGAACGCACCAAGCGCGAGCTCGCCGCCGGTGAATGGAAGTACGTGCAGAACTACGCCGACGCGAAGACCGAGGTCGTCAAGGACATTCTCTCTCGCGCGTGACCGTTGCCAGCCACGCGACCGTGCTGCTGGTCGACGACGTCGGCCGCGCCCTCGACTACTACCGCGACAAGCTCGGCTTCGAGGGTCACGCGTGGGAGGTCAACCCGCAGCACTACGGTTACGCGTCGCTCGGCGCCTGCCACGTGCACTTCGCCTGCTTCAAGGACGCGGAGCCGCGCCCGAACAGCGAGGCGGTGCCGCCCGACATGTTCGACCTATACGTCTACGTCGACGACGTCGAGGCGCTGTACGACGAGCTGCGCGAGCGCGGCGCGGACATCCTCAACGCGCCGGTGAACACCGAGTACGGACTGCGCGAGATCCGCGTCCGCGATCCGCACGGCTACATCCTCGCCTTCGGAAAGATGCTCTAGCGCAAATTGCGCAAAAAGCGCGAGCCGGAAATTCGGAGTTTGCGACAACGACCGGCGCATCTGCGCCCGGGCTCGGCAAGAATGACCTTCGTACCGTCTCCGACCAAGAGGGGGTTGTCATGGCAGGAGCGGTTACCCACTCGCTCGTGCACCAGTTCGCGGCGATGAAGCCGACCGAGTTCGGTGCGACGATCGAGCCGAAGTGGCAGGTCGCGGACAAGCTCGTGAAAGAGGTCCGCACGGCGGTCGAGAAGCAGCAGCTGACGCCGCTCGATGGAGCGCGCGTCATCTCGTCGATCGCGGCCACGCTCTTCGGCTACGACGAGTTCATCCTGCGCGAGATCTCGCCGGAGACGCTTCTCGCGTCACCGTCGCGCCGCTAGCCCGGTCGTACCGCGCTGGATTACGAGGAAGGAGCCGACAGGCTCCTTCCTCTCGCTTGGGGCTTCGACTGTGGCCATAGACGCATCAAGTCATATTGATGCTATGATGCAGTTGTGGCCAAGGCGAGAACCACCATCACGCTCGACGAGCGGGTTCTGCGTGCCGTGCGCGTGAAGGCGGCCCGAAGCGGCCGCCGTGACAGCGACGTCATCGAGGAAGCGCTCCGGCGCGATCTTGGGCTCGATCTGCTCGAGCGCGTCTGGCAGAACGCCGACCTCGACGAGGAAGAGGCTCTCCGTCTCGCGGTGGAGGCGCAACATCAAGGCCGCCGCGCCTAAGGCGTGCGGGCCGTCCTCGACGCCAACGTCCTCGTCTCGGCTCTGATCTCGCGAAAAGGCGCTCCGGCGCGTCTGGTCGAACTGTGGTTCGGTGGTGAGTTCGAGCTTGTCGTCTGTCGAACGCTCCTCGACGAGGTGGAGCGAACGCTTGCCCAGCCAAAGATCAGTAGACGAGTCGCATCCGAAGACGGGAGAAGCTTCGTTCGCCTGCTCGAGCAGCTTGCTGAGGTTGTGCCGGACCCCGAGGATCCGCCGCCGGTTCACTCCGTTGATCCCGGTGACGATTACCTGCTCGCGCGTGCGGCGCGCGAGCACGCACAGCTGGTTTCCGGTGACGGACACGTGCTCGCCCTCTGCGACAAGCTGCCGATCTCGTCGCCGCGCCAATTCCTCGACCAACTCGAGGGCGCGTAGATTCTGTCCATGAACCCGCTACTCGAACGCATGCGTGCCGCGCTCGACGCGCACGATCTCGAAACCTTCGTCGACTTCTTCCGCGAGGACTACGTCGGCGAGCGCCCGCGCCATCCCGGTTCGCCGATGAGCACGCGCGACGACGTGCGCACCAACTGGGCCGAAGTGATCTCGGACGTCCCCGACCTGCACGTCGAGGTGCTCGCTGCCGTCGAGGACGGCAACACGATCTGGAGCGAATGGCGCGCGTGCGGGACGGCGCGGAATGGGGCGATGCTAGAGCTACGCGGCGTGATCATCTTCGGCATCCAGGACGACCAGGTCGCCTGGTCGCGGATGTACCTGGAACCGGTCGAACACGAGGGAAAGCCGCTCGCAGAGCTGGTTACCGAGCAGCCGCCGCCTTCGTTGGAGTAGCGCGCGGCTTACCTGGGGAGGAGCGCGGGGAACCGCGGTCACCACCGTCGAGCTGCTTGCGCCAGAGTGTGGCTAGTGGAGCCATGAAACGCAGGCTGCGAGCTCGAGCCGTCCGGTGAACGCGTCGTCGAAAGGGCGCGGATCGAGGGAACCGTCCTGCATCGCCATCCAGCAACCGGGAAGCTGCTGGCCCGCGATCCGGTAGCGGACGCGGTAGGCCGCGCCCGGAAAGGCCGGGTCGACGTACGTCACGATGCAGGCCTTGAGTGACGGACAGTGCGGGCCGCGCGGCACCGCGTAGACGATCGGCTCGACACGTTCGCCGGCGAGGGCGTAATCGAGCGACGCCTCGAGCCCCGAGCGGTCGAGACCGCGAACGGGGAGAACGGGAGTCGGCATCGGATACGCGTGCGCGCTCGGTCGATAGCCCGGGAGGCAACCTCGAGCGGGACACCGAAGTGCCTGCTCGACGGAACGTCCTCGACGCCCGGTGAGCGTCGTCGCGGTGGCGAGCACATGGTACGGCGCCCGGCCCGTCCAGGGAAGGTCAAGGACGACACGCCCGCGGCGGCCGCGCACCCAATACCGCTGCACGAAGTTCTTGTACGTCGGGCTCGAATGTTTGCCGGTGTACGTGGCGACGACCAGCTCGAACGGCCGGCACGCGGGCGACTCGGGCATGCGAATGAAGTTGAAGACGACCTCGACGTGGTGTCCGACGATGCGCGACTGGATGCGCGGCGCCGGCGCGCCGAGCGAGCCGAGACCGGAGGCCTCGCATCCGTTCGCGGCCGTTGCAGGCAGCTGCGCCGCGGCGCGCATGCGATCGGTCAGGTCCTTGTTGACGCGGACGAACCGAGCTTTGACCTCGGCCGGAAGGTCGCGGTCGACGCTCAGGTACGGCTCGGGTGCGAGCAGCGGCAGCTGGGCGGCGCCGGAGGAGCGATTCCCGGAGCCAAAGCCCGCCAGCGCCGCGACCAGCACGAGCCAGACCCACCTGGTCTTCGAGGACGACACCTCACGCTGATCGGCAGCGGGCTACTTGCGCTTGAAGACGGGTGGTCGTGACAAGCGCCCGTAAACCAAACTGCTGGGGTCAGACCCCTTCGGGGTCAGACCCCCGACTTTCTGTTCTAGCGGCGCTTGAAGACCAGGCTGCTGGGGTTAGACCCCGGACTTTCCGGTCGTCAGGCCGAGATGCCCTTTGCGCGCAGCTCCTCGAGCGCCTGCTCCGACTTCTCCAGCCCGTCGAGGCCCTGCGCACGCAGCACCTCGTCCGTCTTCGTGAACTGGATGTCGCGGTAGTCGACGACCTGGATCTGATTGCCCCACGGATCGTGAAAGTCGAGGCCGCGGCCGTGGACCCGGATGCCGAGCTCCTGCAGCCGCTCGCGCACCGCCTCCTTGTCGTCGACCACGAGGCCGAAGTGGCGCGCCTGGTCGGGCGCCTGCGTCCGTCCCTGCGAGAGCGCGATGAACTGGTCGCCCATGTCGATGAAGGCCATGCCTGCCATGCGGCCGCGCAGCTCGAGGGGACCGAAGATGGACTCCCAAAAGGCGAGCGCCTCGTCGAGGTCGCCGACCTCGAGCGCGAGGTGGTTGATCCCGACGAGCTTCGGCATGGCGATCTCAGCCTAGAGAAATCGGCATGTGTAGCGTAGGCGCGTGCCCGAGCGGGTCCTCAAGCTGCGCGAGCTGAACCGGGCGACGCTCGCGCGCCAGCTCCTGCTGGAGCGGAAACGGCTCGGGCCGACGGCGGTGATCGAACGCCTGGTCGGGATGCAGGCGCAGTGGCCGCCGGCGCCGTACGTCGGCATCTGGACGCGGACGACGAGCTTCCGGCGCGAGGCGCTCGAGCGCCTGCTCGCGAACACCGCAGTCGTCAAGGCGACGGTGATGCGGCAAACGCTGCACCTCGTCACGGGGCGCGACTACGCGCTCCTCCGCGCGGCGCTGAGCGAGACGAATTTCCCGTGGCAGTCATCGATCGCGGAGCGCCTCGCGCCGTCGATGCGCGCGCTCGCCGCGGCGGGTCCCGTGACCAGGGAGGAAGCGCTCGCACATCTCGAGCAAAAGCACGGGCTCAAGGGCGTCCAGGCGCGGCGGGCCTGGCGCGGCGCGCGCGTGCGCGCGCACGTGGTGCACCACCACGAAACGGCGCTCTGGCGCGCCCGTCCCAGTGGCCGGTTCGTCGCGCTCGACGAGCCGGAGGCGCACGAACCGGTCGAGGCGCGCGCCGAGATGTTTCGCCGCTACCTCGCAGCGTTCGGACCGGCGTCGCGACGCGACATCGTCGCCTGGAGCATGATGCACGTGCCGGAGATCCAGCGCTCGCTCGACCTGCTCGAGCCGCTGCGCCGCTTCCGCGACGAGCAGGGCCGTGAGCTCCTCGACGTCCCGCGCGCGCCGCTCCCGGACGCCGAAACCCCCGCGCCCGTTCGCTTCCTGCCGAAGTGGGACAACGTACTGCTCGCGTGGGCGGACCGGACGCGCGTGCTCCCGGAGCCGTACCGCAAGACGGTCATCCGCATGAACGGCGACGTCGCGCAGACGTTCCTCGTCGACGGGTTCGTCGCCGGCACCTGGCGCGTCGATGACGGACACGTCGTGGTCGAGCCCTTCGCGGCCCTGTCACGCTCTGTCAAGCGCGAGCTCGCGGACGAGGCTGAACGTCTGGAAGCGTTCCTCGCCGACTGATGCACCTCATCGTCGCGGCACTGGCTCTGTTCGCGGCGGGACCCAACGCCCAGCCGCATCTGTTCCACGACAGCTTCAGCGTGATGTACCGCTCTCCGGGCGGCGCAGTGCCGACCGGGACGAACGTCCGCTTGCGCCTCCGTGTCACTGGCGAGCGGCCGAGGCCGGTCGCGCTCCGCCTCGAGGTGGGCGATCCCGCGACCGACACGTCGACGCTGCGGACCGTGAAGCTGAAGCGCGCGGGCGCCTTCTGGACCGCGACGTACCGCACGCCGTCGAAGCCGGCGCTCGTCTCCTACGCTTTCCGCGTCACGACCCGGCGCGGCGTGCTCTGGTACGGCGACGACGACAGCGGCAACGATACGCGCAAGGGCGGGACCGGCAAGACGACGCGTACGCGCGGCGACTCCTTCCGGCTGACCGTCTATGCCCGCGGCTTCACGACGCCGGCGTGGCTCCAGGGTGCGGTCGTCTACGAGATCTTCCCCGACCGCTTCCGCAACGGCGATCCGAGCAACGACTACTGCCGCGCGGGGTCGGAGTCGGGCTGTCCCGTGTTCTACGGGGACGTGCCCGCGACGCTGCACCCGACGTGGAACGAGGCAGTCGAGGACTCGCGCGCGACAGGCGTCTTCAACCGTGACTTCTTCGGCGGCGACCTCGAAGGCGTGACCGAGAAGCTCGACTACCTGAAGGCGCTCGGCGTCGACGCGATCTGGCTGACGCCGATCTTCAAGGCTCGCTCCAATCACCGCTACGACACGGACGACTACCTGCAGGTCGACTCGGCGCTCGGGGGCGATCCCGCGTTCGCCCAGCTGATCAACGCGGCGCATGCGCACGGCCTGCGGGTGATCCTCGACGGCGTCTTCAACCACACGTCTTCGGACAGCGTCTACTTCGACCGCTACCACCGCTACCCGGACATCGTCGGCGCGTGCGAGTCGCCGAGCTCGCCGTACCGCGACTGGTACGAGATCACCGGCAGCGACGTTCCCTGCCGGACCTACTCCGGGTTCGCCGGGCTCGACTCGCTGCCGACGCTGAACGAGGCGAATGCTTCGGTGCGCTCGTTCATTTACGGCGACCGGGCGGGGAGCGTCGTCGGGCTCTGGACCGGCCGCGGTGCCGACGGCTGGCGGCTCGACGCGGCGCAGGAGCTGAGCCACGGCTGGTGGACGGACTTCCGCCGCAACGTCAAGGCGTACGCGCCCGACGCGCCACTGATCGGCGAGGACACGGCGGGGCCGGCCGACGCAACGCCCTACCTCACCGGCGCGGAGCTCGACGGCGTCATGAACTACCGCTTCCGGCAGGCGGCGATCGGGTTCGCGCGGACCACGGCCTTCACGGACTCGAGCGGGACGATCCGGCCGCTGACGGGAACGCAGCTGGACCACTCGCTGAAGGCGATCCTCGCCGACTATCCGCGCGCTGCCGCCGCGGTCTCGTTCAACCTCGTCGACTCGCATGACACGAACCGCGTGCGCTTCGCCCTCAACGAGGACGCCGACTTCGAGATCTCCCGCGCGCGACAACAGCTCGTCGCGCTGCTGCAGTTCACGTCGTTCGGCGCACCGATGATCTACTACGGCGACGAGACCGGGTTCTACGCGCCGGGGAAGAACGGCTTCGGCGATCCGTACAACCGCGCGACGTTCCCGTGGGACGACACCACGCGCGACCCACGCACGGCGGCGCTTGCGGATCCGCGCATGGGCGACTACTACGCACGGCTCGCCTCGATTCGCCATGCGCTCCCGGCGCTTCGCAGCGGCTCCCTGACGACGCTCTTCACGAACGCGAACGTCTACGGCTTCGCGCGTGTCGCGGCACCGGACAAGCCGGTCGTCGTCGTCCTGAACAAGGGCGCCCAGCCGGCCGAGGTCGACGTTCCGCTGCGGGGGCTCTACCCGAACGGCACGACGCTGCGTGACCAGAAGAGCAGCTTCCAGACGACCGTCAGCGGCGGCCGCGTCCATGTGCAGCTGTTCGGACGCGACGGCGTGATCCTCGTTGGAACCTCGTAGCCGATCGCGTTGTAAAAGCGTCGATGATCATGGCGCCATTGCTTGCAGCAGTCGCGTTGGAGCGGATCGCGTTCTGGAGCGACCGCGCGGGAGATCCGGACGTCTTCACGATGAGGACAGACGGCAGCGAGGTCCGCAACCTCGGCCGTGCCGAATGGGGCGACAAGCGCGCGTCGTGGTCGCCGGACGGGACGCTGATCGCCTACGACAGCTGGCACGCGGGCGTCGAGGAGTTCGACATCTGGGTGATGGACGCCGACGGCGGCAGCCGCCGGCGACTGACCACCAGCCCGCAGCGGGACATCCTGCCCGCGTGGTCGCCGAAGGGGGACTGGATCGCGTTCACGCGGAACCGCGCGCGCTCCGTCGCCGAGGACATCTGGCTGGTCCGGCCGGACGGAACGGATGCGCACCTGCTCGTCCGCTACGGCGCCTCGCCGGCGTGGTCGCCCAACGGCACGCGCGTCGTCTTCGCCCGGGGCACCGACCTGTACACCGTCGGCCGCGACGGGCGGCGGCTGAGGCGCCTCACGCGCACGCGCGGGTACGAAGGAGCCGTCGCGGGAAGCTGGTCGCCCGACGGCACGAGGATTCTCTTCACCCGGTGGGCGGTCGGCGCCCAGAACGGCGACGTCTACGTCCTGAACGTCGGCCCCCGCCGTGAGCGCCGGCTCACGTTCGGCGAGGGCGACGACAACGACGCGTCGTGGTCGCCGGACGGCAGGCAGATCCTGTTCGACACGACGCGCGACGGCAACCGCGAGGTGTACGTGATGAACGCGGACGGCTCGGGGCCGCGGAACCTGACGCGTGATCCGGCGGAGGACTTCGCCGACACCTGGCGCTGACGGAACCCTCATCGCCGGAGCGGTGTATGAACGACGGTGGTGGGCCGACCACTCGACGAATCGGAACTAATCCAGCGCGCGCAGCGCGGTGACACACACGCCTACGAGGAGCTCGTGCACGCATACCAGGGCATTGCTTTCCGTACCGCCTACGTGATCGCACGCGATGCGAGCGACGCGGAGGACGCGGCGCAGGACGGATTCGTCAAGGCCTGGCGGGCACTGGGGCGGTTTCGGAAGGGCGCGCCGTTCCGGCCGTGGCTGTTGAGCATCGTCGCCAACGAGGCGCGCAACCGGAGGCGCTCGGCAGGGCGCCGCGCGAACCTCACGCTGCGCGCGGCGACCGAAGAGCCCTCGGGGGGCGCGGCCCCGTCCCCCGAGGCGGCACTGCTCTCCGCCGAGCAGCGGGCCGGTTTGCTGGCCGCCGTCAACGAGCTCCCGGAGGAGCAGCGCACGGTTGTGTCGTTGCGCTACTTCCTCGGGCTGTCGGAGCATGAGGTCGCGGAGACGCTCGGCGTTCCGCAAGGGACGGTCAAGTCGCGCACGGCGCGTGCGCTCGAGCGGCTGAGGGAGTCGTATGACTGAGCTCGAACGCGCACTCGTCGCGCTCGGGAACGAGCTTGACTTTCCCGAGGTCCCGGATCTGACCGCGCGCGTGCGCGAGCGCCTGCAGCGGCGGCGGTGGGTGCGGCCGGTCGTGTTCGCGGTCGCGCTCGGCGCGCTCGCAATCGGGGTTGCGATGGCCGTGCCGCCCGCGCGCAGCGCGATCCTGAAGTTCTTCCATATCGGCTCGGCCACGGTCGAGCGCGTCGAGACGCTGCCGCCCGCGCCGCAGCGGCCGCTGACGGCCGGGCTCGGGCCCGCGCTGACGAGGTCGGCCGCCGAGGCGCGCGCGCAGGTCGAGCTCGAGTTCCCGCATGTCCCGACGCCGACGCGCTACTACGCGCAGCCGGGGATGATCTCGACCCTCATCCGTGTCGAGGGCAAGAGCGTCCTGCTCAGCGAGCTGAAGGGCAACCAGATGGGGCTCTTCAAGAAGTTCGCCTCCCCCGGCACGAGAGTCCAGCCGGTCGACCTCGGCGAGTTCGGCCTGTGGCTCGAGGGCGGCCCGCACGTCCTCATGTGGCAGTCCAACTTCGGCCGGATCCACCGGGTCGAGACGCGGCTCGCCGGCAACGTCCTGCTCTGGCTCAGCGGCGACACCACATATCGACTCGAAGGTGCCCTGGACAAGAGTCAGATGCTCGAGTTGGCCCGTCAGATCACCCGGTAAGGGGAGAATCAGCCGCCCACTTCGTCCGAACTATGAAGTGTGATGACTGCGGCAGAAGCGGAGATCCGAGACGAGACCGAGCTGGTCGCAGGCTGGCGGGCCGAGCAGCTCGAGCTGGCGGGCTACGGCGCCGCCGCGGCGGCCAAGCTGGCCGTGCGGCAGGACGTCGACCTGCACGTCGCGGTCGGGCTGCTCACGAGCGGCTGCCCGGCCGAGCTGGCGCTGAAGATCCTGTTGTAACAGGCAGGCTCTGCGTCCTCCGGGCAGAATCTCTTGCCCGGTGACGTTCCTCGCCAGCATTCCCTCGCCGCACAGCAGCACGGTCGACGTCGGGCCGTTCGCGATCCACCTCTACGGGGTCATGCTGCTGCTGGCGATCGCCGCCTGCGTCGCGCTGACCGGCTGGCGCTGGGTGCGCTGGGGCGGCGACTGGGATCTCGTCTTCCGCGTGGCCGTGTGGGGCGTCGCGTTCGGGATCGTCGGCGCGCGCGCGTACCACGACATCACGAGCTGGAGCGAGGTCAAGGACATCGACGCCTGGTGGGCGCCCTTCGCCGTGTGGAAGGGCGGGCTCGGCGTCTGGGGCGGGATCCTCTTCGGCGTGCTCGCCGGCGCCTGGATCGTGCGGCGGTCGGGCCAGAGCGTACGGTTGTTCATGGACGCCGTCGCGCCCGGGCTCCTGCTCGCGCAGGGGATCGGCCGCTGGGGCAACTGGTTCAACCAGGAGCTGTTCGGCAAGCCGACCGACCTGCCGTGGGGGCTCGAGATCGACGAGGCGCACCGCGGCAGCTACATCCAGTACGACACGTTCCAGCCGACGTTCCTGTACGAGTTCATCTACGACGTCGTCGGCGTCGGAATCCTCTTGGCGGTGGACAAGTACTTCCGCATCCGTCGCCCGGCGCTGTTCGCGCTCTACGTCTCGTACTACACCTTCGGGCGCTTCTTCGAGGAGCTGCTGCGCATCGATCCCGCGCACGAGTACCTCGGGCTGCGGCTGAATGCGTGGGTCTCGATCGTCGTGTTCGTGCTGTCGACCGCATTCTTCATCTGGTGGCAGTTCATCCGCCCGCCGAGCGGGGCGGAGCGGCCGCGGGCGAGCAAGGTCGTCCCGCAGGGCCCGGCCATGGCGGTGCCGAAGGGCCGCGTCCGCTCCGGCCGGTAGCGTCCCGACGATGATCGTGCGCGAGCTCGAGCTGGACCTCGACGCCTTCGAGGGCCCCTTCGACCTGCTGTTGACGCTGATCCTCAAGGAGGAGCTCGACCTGGCGGACGTGGACGTGGCCGGCATCGTCGTCCGCTTCGTCGAGCGGCTCGCGGAGCGCGAGGCGTTGGATCTCGACGCGTGCGGCGAGTTCCTGGTCCTGGTCGCGGCGCTGCTGGAGCTGAAGGCGCGCGGGCTGTTCGAGGACGAGGCGGCGGAGCTTGCAGAGCTGGAGCCGGAAGAGGCCGCGGAGGAGCTGGCGCGGCGGCTGGCGGAGTACCGGCGGATGAAGGAGGCGGCGGGCTGGCTGGCGGAGCGGCTCGCGGGGGAGCGCGACCGCTTCTTCCGCGTCGGGCCGGCGCCCCTGGCACCGGAGCCGGAGCGGCGGCTCGCGCCGCAGGAGCCGGAGTCGCTGGCGCAGGTGCTGCGGTTGCTCGCGGCGGAACCTCCGGCCGTGTCCCTGAATCACATGGCGTTGCGGTTCCCGCCGGTGGCGCAGTTCCTGGAGCGCTTCCGCGCGCTGTTGCGCCGCCGTTCGCGCTTCGACTTCGACGCCGAGCTCGGCGGGCTCTCGCGCGCCGAGCAGGCGGTTGCGTTTCTGGCGTTGCTGGAGCTCCGGCGCGCCGACGAGATCTCGATCAGCCAGGCGGCGCCGTTCGCCCCGATCCGTGTGACTAGGGTTGGGGAGGAGAGCGCCGCCGCAGACGAAAGGACCAGCGCGTGGAACGTCCGCTCCGCCTAGTCACCGCCAACCCGCTCGACCAGCTCGCGCGCACGCTCGAGGCGCTGCTGGTGGTCGCGAGCGCGCCGCTGCCCGTGGAGGAGCTGGTCGCGGCGGCGGACGACGGCCCCGAGCGGGTGGAGACTGCGTTGGGACTCCTCTCGGAGCGCTATCGCGAAGGCCGGAGCGGGATCGTCCTGGAGCAGGTCGCGGGCGGCTGGGCGTTTCGCGCGTCGCGCGTCGCGGCCGAGGCGTGCGGGCGGCTGTTCGTGCGCCCTGTGCAGCGCGGCCTCTCGCAGGCGGCGCTGGAGACGCTCGCGATCGTCGCGTACCTCGGGCCGTGCACGCGACCGGAGATCGCGCGCATCCGCGGCGTCGCGGCCGATTCGGCCGTGGCCGGTTTGGTCGAGCGTGGGCTGATCACCGAGGCGGGCCGCGACGACGGCGTCGGCGGCGCGGTCAAGTACCGGACGACGCCGATGTTCGAGCGAGTGTTCGGTCTCGAGTCGCTCTCGCAACTGCCGCGGCTGGACGATCTCGCCGGCGACGTTGACGAGCTCCGCGAGCGGCTGCATGCCGTCGCCGAGCAGCGCAGCGCCTAGCTGCTCGTAGCGTTCGTGACATAGGTGTAGAGTCCCGCGGTCCTGACTCCGGAGGAGGGCCCACGATGAGCGCTGTCACCGTCGCCGGTCTCGATGCGACTGTCCTCGAAACGCAAGTACGCGGGCGGTTGATCCGGCCCGAAGACGAGGAGTACGAGCAGGGACGCGCAGTCCACAATGCGATGATCGACCGGCATCCAGCGCTGATCGTTCGCTGCGCGGACATTGCCGACGTCATGGCCGTCGTCAACTTCGCGCGCGAGAACGAGGTCGAGCTCGCGGTTCGCTGCGGCGGCCACAACGTCGCGGGCTTCGGAACGGTCGACGACGGCATCGTCCTCGACCTGTCGCTGATGAAGGGGATCAACGTCGACCCGCTGGCACGCACCGTGATGGTGCAGGGTGGGTGCACCTGGGGCGACGTCGATCACGCCACGCATGCCTTCGGGCTGGCGACACCGGGCGGGGTCGTGTCGACGACCGGCGTCGGCGGGCTGACGCTCGGCGGAGGGCTCGGTTACCTGACGCGAGGGTGCGGCTTGAGCATCGACAACCTGCTCGAGGCCGACGTCGTCCTGGCAGACGGATCGTTCGTGACCGCGAGCGCGGGAGAGAACGAAGATCTGTTCTGGGCTCTGCGCGGCGGCGGCGGGAACTTTGGTGTCGTCACGTCGTTCACGTTCCGGCTCCATCCCATCGATACCGTCGTGGCCGGGCCGATGCTCTGGCCGATCGAGCAGGCCGCCGACGCAATGCGAATGTGGCAAGACCTCATCCAGGATTCGTCGGACGAGCTCAACGGCCTGTTTGCCTTCCTGGTCGTGCCGCCCGGCCCGCCGTTCCCGGAGGAGCTCCACCTGAAGAACATGTGCGGCGTGGTCTGGTGCCACACGGGCACACAGGAAGAGGCGGATCTAGCGCTTGCTCCTGTGCGCGCGTTCGGACCGCCCGTGTTCGAGCTCGTCGGGCCGATGCCGCATCCGGTGCTACAGAGCATGTTCGACGGGATCACTGAGCCCGGCATGCAGAACTACTGGCGTGCGGACTTCTTCAACGAGCTGGACGACGCGGCAATCGCGGCGCACGTCGAACACGGCGCAGGGGTGCCGTCGATGTTCTCGGGCACGTTCATCTTCCCGATCGACGGGGCCGCGGGGCGCGTTGGCTCGGACGAGACGGCGTGGAGCTACCGCGACGCACGCTTCGCTGAGAGTCTGACCGGCGCCGATCCAGCACCGGCCGCGGCCGACCGCATCACGACCTGGGTGATGGAGGCGTGGGAGGCGACGCACCCGTATTCGGCCGGCGGCGCCTACCTGAACTTCCAGGGAGACGAGGGGCAGGAGCGCGTCCAGGCGTCCTACCGTGACAACTACGGGCGGCTGGCGGAGATCAAGAAGCGGTACGACCCGGGGAACCTCTTCCACCTGAACCAGAACATCCGGCCGGCCGACTGACCCTCGACCTGCGGGTCGCGCCGTAGTCTGCGGCGCGAGATGAGCGCTCGGTCACTCCTCGTGGCGCTGGTCGCGGCGATCGTCGCGATCGCGTTCGCCGACTCGTCGATTGTCGTCCTCGGATTGCCGCAGCTCTACACGCGCTTCGAGACGTCGATCACCGGAGTGTCTTGGGTCGTGACGTCGTACAACGCGGCCGTTGCGGTCACGGCACTGGCGCTCGTCTTCCTCGTGCACCGCTTTCGACCGCGTTTCGTGTTCGGGGCAGGGGTGCTGTTGTTTCTGGCGGCGACGATTGCCTGCGCGGTCGCGCAGAGCCTCTGGTTCCTGATCGCCGCGCGGTCCGTGCAGGGCGCGGGTGCGGGGCTGCTCCTGGCGGGCGCGCTGCCGCTGGCTTCGGCTCGGGTCTGGACGCTCGCCGGCACGTTTGGTGCAGCGCTCGGGCCGGCGCTCGGCGGTGTGCTGACGCAGCTGTTCGACTGGCGCGCGATCTTCGTCGCGCAGGCGCCGGTTGCGGCCGCCGGGTTGTATGCCGCTTTCCGGAGCGAGGACGAGACCACCGCGCGTGAAGGGTGGCGCCCATCGCTCGCGCGCACCTTGCCGGCGAACGCATGTATCGGCCTCGTCTTCGGCGCGCTCGTCGGCGCGCTTTTCCTCGCGGTGCTGCTCGTGATCGTCGCCTGGCAGTACTCGCCGATCGGCGGCGCGCTGATCGTCAGCGTCCTACCGGCGGCGGCGCTGGCGGCTCGCACGCTCGCGAGCCGGTTGCCTGGGCTCGCTGCGATCTCAGGCGGTGCGGCGCTGCTGGGGGCGGGGCTCGTCGCGCTTGCGCTCCTGCCGTCGGCCAGCGTCGTGATCGCGATGTGCGCGCTCGCGCTGTGTGGCGCGGGTCTCGGGCTCGCGGTTCCGGGGCTGTCGAACGCGGCGCTCGATCCCGGCGCCGGGCTCACGCGCAGTGGGACTCTGACCATCGGCATCCGTCACCTCGGGCTCGTCGCGGCGATCGCGTCGATCGCGCCGTTGCTCGCGTCCGACCTGCCGCCGGCGGGCGACCGCGCTCAGCTGAAGGCGACGCAGGTTCTGCTCGACGCGCCGATCGGGATCACGGACAAGGTGCCGATCGCGGTGGATCTCCGCGGCGCGTTCGACAAGGCGAAGGACGGGGAGATCCCGGATCTCGCCGAGCCGTTCGACGCGCGCGGCGCTCGGAGCGACGCAAAGCTCGCGGCAGCGCGCGACGACCTCGTCGCGGCGATCGAGGAGTCGATCACGCGTGCCTTCCGTCCCGACTTCTTCCTCGCCGCGGGGTTCGGTGCGGCTGCCGCCCTGCTGGCGGCTCTGGTCCGCCGGAGGCTCGTCACATGAGGGTGCTTGCCGCACTGTTCCTCGCTGCCGCGGTTCTGGTCGGCGTCGAGTTCGCCAAGGGTGCGGCGCACACGGGCGACGTGCACCTGGCCGACCCGTGCCAGGCACGGCCGTTTCAGGGCGATGTCCTGCAGCGCGTCGTCCTCGCCGGGCTCGACCACGCCGCGTGCCGGCTGCACACGTCGCGCGAGGAGCTCGTGCTCTCCCTCGGGACGACATCGAAGCGGAAGGAGGCGGCGCTCCGGGCCGGCCTCCTACGTGCCGTCGACGAGGCGGAGCGCCGCGGCGAGATTCCGGGCCTGCTCGCGGGCCCGATCCGCGAGCTGATCCGGACGGCGCCGATCAACAAGCTGATCTCCGGCGGAATCAGCCTCGCCGACCTGTTCGGGCCTTAGGCGACTACGAGCGATCGTTCCAGCGCGTGCCCTCCTCGACCCGCCGCTTCAGGGACTCGAGTGCCTGCTGGAACGCGCCCTCGATCATCGGTCCGACCGCCGGGTCGAGCGGCGTGAAGGACGACTCGAGCACGACCCTCGTCGGGTCGGCCTGGACGAGGAAGGCGCCGCCGGAGTCCTGCACCGGTAGCGGGACCTGCAGGTGGCGGTAGCTGAAGCTGCGTCGCTCCGGCTCGTAGTCGCTGATCTCCTCCTTGATCTCCGACCCGTCGGCCATCGTGCAGACGCGCGTCGACCCGTTGACCTCGGCCTTGACCACGCCCGGCAGCCATTCGTCCGTCGCGGCCAGGTCGCCGAGCACCTCCCACACCTGCTCCGGCGTGGCGTCGATCTCGATCTCGTTCTTGAGCTCCATCACGTCCTCCTTGGTCGTCGTTTCAGAGCTAATGACGACCGAGGGATGTCGAACTGGTCGCGCTAGATTGGATCGGATGGAGCAGGCGCTGCTCGCACGGGCGCGGGCGGGCGACCGCGACGCGTTCGCGTCGCTGGTCGCGCCGCATCGGCGCGGCATCCACGTTCACTGCTACCGGATGCTCGGCTCGCTCCACGACGCCGAGGATCTTTTGCAGGAAGTGCTGCTGCGCGCCTGGCGCAGCCTCGACCGGTTCGAGGGCCGCGCGTCGCTGCAGTCGTGGCTTTATCGCATCGCCACGAACGCGTGCTTGGATGCGCTCAAGAGCCGACGGCGCCGCGTCCTGCCGGACTCGTTCACGTCGCCGGACGACCCGCGTGCGACGCCGAAGCCGGCGCTCGACGAGCCCTGGCTCGAGCCGTACCCCGACCACCTGCTCGACCCCGATCCCGCGCGACGTTACGAGGCGCGCGAGACGACGGCGCTCGCATTCCTGACCGCGATCCAGCGCCTGACGCCGCGACAGCGTGCGGTGCTGATCCTGCGCGACGCGCTCGGCTTCTCGGCGAGCGAGACGGCGGAGATGCTGGAGACGACCGTCGACTCGGCCAACGGCAGCCTCAAGCGCGCGCGTGTCGCGGTCGGCCGTTCGAACGGTCGACGGGAGGCGTCGGGCGAAGAGGAAGCGCTGGTCGCGCGCTACGTCGCCGCGTGGGAAGCAGCCGACGTCGACGCGCTCGTCGGGATGCTCAGCGAGGACGCGCGCATGACGATGCCGCCGACGCCGTCGTGGTACGACGGCCGCGAAGCAATCGGTGCGTTCCTGCGCGAGTTCTTCGGGGGGCTCGGACGGGGGTCACGCGTACGCGTGACACGCGCCAACGGCCAGCCCGCGTGCGCGGTCTACGTCGAGAGTGGCTTGCTCGCCGTTCAGGTCCTGACCTTCGAGGACGGCCGGATTTCGGCGATCACCGGCTTCACCGAACCGTCGCTCCTCGCGCAGTTCGCGCTGCCCACCCGGATCTAGGGCGCGGCAGCGACAACGCGGCGCGCGATCGTCCGGACGCGGCCCCTTGACACGATCGTGAGGGTATGCAGCGCAGAGACGACGAGCAGTCGTCGCATGCGGACCCGTCTCACCTGTTCGACGGGCGACGCCAGCGTCGCGAACGGCGTGCCGTCGCCGGTGCTGAGGTCGACCGCCACGAGCCGCTGCGGGCCGATGCAGCAACCGGTGAGGATGACGAGCGTGCTCGCGTCGAGGAAGACTGGCGCGGATCCGGCGACGGAGAGCGCAGGCTGGGACGGCACGTCGGCGGCGTTCGCAACATCGACAAGCCGAATGCGAGAGCCGTCGTAGAGGGCGACCGTACGACCGTCGGGCGACCAGTTGACGACTTCTGCCGGCGGTATATCGGTTGTCACTCTCGGCCCGAACGGCACCGCTCGCGTGGCGCCCGTTCGGAGGGAGCGGATCACGAGCGCAGTTCGGTACTTGATGTCGGAGCGCTGCTCAACGGCCACGTAGGCGAGCCGCCGTTTGTCCGCGCTCAAGGCAGGACTGATTCCGTCGGCGAGCTTGCGCGTGCGGCCTGTCGTCAGGTTGACCTGGAACAGCTCCGCCGGACGTTCGCTGCGGTAGAGGGAAACGAACGCGCTGCGGCGATTCGCCGCGAGCTCGATCGCCTGAACCTGCCGCTCGAGCGTCCAGCGGAGGCGGTGGACAAACTTGCCGCGCGAATCGACGATCCGGAGGTGGCCTGATTGATCGGCGACGAGAACGTCCCCGGCCGGGACCTGAACCGGCGCGAGCGCTGTGGCGGCCGCGAGAACGCTAACCAGCACGCGTCCGGCCGGTCGCTTCGACCCAGCGATAGCCCGGGATCGGGACGCCCGTCGCGCGGCGCGCGCGCGACACCCAGTGGGGCAGATCGAGGTACAGCTCGGGTAGCCGTTCGCGTTTGAGCACATGTGCGAGAGCGCCGATGCGGAAGACGAGATCGGTCAGCGGCGCCTTCAGCTGCGAGGAGCGGACGACGTCGAGCTCGAGCTGCGGATGCTCGAGCACGGAGCGGAACTGCTGCTCCGACTCGTACTCGCGCATGTGCGTCGGGTCGAGCTGCCAGCGCTCGGGCGCCGGCGGCTTGCCTTTGTAGAGCCAGAAGGCGTGCGGGCCGCGGATCACGCTCGAGACGTAGAACCAGCCGCCGGGCTTGAGGATGCGCGCGATCTCGGGCGCGAGGGCGCGGTCGTCCGGGAGATGCTCGATCACCTGCGACGACACGACCGCGTCGACGGATGCGTCGGGGAGCTCCTCGACGTGCGCGAGGTCGGAGACGATCCCGCGCACCTTCGGCGACAGCCGCTCGCACAGAGCGACGTGCTCGGCGGAGATGTCGACCGCGTAGATCGTCTCGCCGACGAGGCCCGCATTGTCGAGCGGCCAGAGCGTCCCGCCGTCGCCCGCGCCGAGGTCGGCGAGCACGCGTGGGGGAGAGCGTTCCGCCGTCTGCCGCAACAGCGGCGGCATCCACTCCGTCAGGAAGTACCGCGAGTGCTCGAGGTCTTCGACGCTCGGGCCGCTAGCGCCCAAAGGCCTGCCGCCGTGCGAGGTCGCGCTCCGGGTCGACGAGATGCCCGTCGCGCTCGACGTAGCCGTCCTTGCCGCCGATGACGAGCAGGATCAACTCCTCCGTCTCGCTCGCGTTCGAGACCTTGCGCGGCGTGGTGGACTCGACGTGCAGAAATCCACCTTCCCCGAGCTCGCGCACCTCGCCGCCGACCTCGACCCGGGCGCGGCCGCGGTGGACGAAGTAGAGCTCGTCCTGCGTGTCGTGGTAGTGGAGGAAGCCTTCGTGGCCCGGCGGAGCCACGATCCCGTTGACGCCGAACGCGGTTATGCCGAGCGCGCGGCGCACCTTGCGGAAGCCGGGACCGTCGCCGAGCTCGTCGAGGTGGCCGAACGCGTAGCCGCTCACAGCTTGCGGATGATCTCCTCCGCCTCGTCGCGTGTGAACGCCCGCAGCGTCTCGGTGTGCTCCGCGCCGTACTGGTTCAGCTTCATCAGGATCTCGATCGCGACGTCGTCGTCGGGCGCCTCGAAGACCTCGACCACGTCGTAGCGGCCAAGCGTGACGTAGACGCCAACGAGGCTGCCGCCCGCAGCGGCGATGATGCGCTCTCCCTCCTCGAGCCGCTCACGCCACTTCGGCAAGCCCGCATAGCCCTGGGTCGTCCAGCGCATGAGCGTGATGTAGTGCGGCACCCGGCGAATATATGACGTGGTGCGCCTGAACGCCTATCTCGCCCGGGCCGGTCTCGCCTCGCGTCGCGGCGCGGACGAGTTGATCAAGGCCGGTCGTGTCACGGTCAACGGGGAGCCGGGGCAGCTCAACATGTTCGTCGGGCCGAGCGACCGCGTCGAGGTCGATGGCGAGCCTGTCACTGCACAGCAGCTGCGGTACGTCCTGCTGCACAAGCCGGCCGGAACGGTCACGACCGCTCGCGATCCGCAGGGCCGTCCCACGGTGGTTCAGCTGGTGGACGTCCTCGAACGCGTCGTTCCGGTGGGCCGCCTCGACGCCGACACGACCGGCGCGTTGCTGCTGACGAACGACGGGCCGCTTGCGCACCGGCTCGCGCATCCGCGCTACGGCGTCGAGAAGGTGTACGAGGTCGACGTCGAAGGGCGGCCGACCGACGCGGCGCTGCGTGCGCTGGCCGAAGGGGTCGAGCTCGAGGACGGCGTGACCGCTCCCGCCACTGTCCGGTGCCTGGCACCGGCTCGGATCGAGCTCGTGCTGCACGAAGGCCGGAACCGCCAGGTCAGGCGCATGTGCGAGGCCGTCGGCCACCCGGTGCGGCGGCTGCACCGCAGCCGGTACGCGGACTTGACGCTGGAGGGCTTGGCGCCGGGCGAGTGGCGCGAGCTCACGCCCGACGAGGTGGCGTCACTCGTAGGGGTCCTCGGGCGCCGGAATCTCGACAACTGACGTCGCGGCGACGCGCGGAAAGTCGCCGCCGCCGGGCTGGAACGTCCCGGTGACCGTCACCCATTGGTCGTCGCTCGGCGGTGCGCCGGACGTTCCGACGACGTCCAGGGCAACCGGCGTCGCATCGGCTGCGCAGCACGCGATCTGGTAGCGGGCGAGCCGGAAGCCGCCGGCCTCCGAGCCCGCGACGAAGCCGGTCAGCTTGACGGGAACGCCGTGGAAGCTGGCACCGTTGTGTTCGAAGGCGCGTTCGATGTACTCGAGCAGCGTCATCTCGACGGGTGCGTCCGCCTTCTTGAGGGGCTTGAAGAAGGCGCGGCCGGGCTTTACGTGGACCGTCCCGGCCCGATTGACGCCGTAGGCGCCGAGCGTCGGCGGCGCAACGAGCAACAGCGCGGCGATCGGTGCGAGCAGCAGCCAGCCGACGCCTACGCGATGCGCGTGCTCGTCGTCGTGGCCGTGCGCTTCGGCCGGTTCAACGTTTCGCAACGCGTTGATCAGCGTCACGACCCCGAGCAGGATGATCGCGACGCCTGCGACCAGCAGCCACTTGCCCATCGCCGGTTGCACGTAGCGGCGGTAGGTGTCTGTGAACGTCAGGCGCAGGACGACGGCGCCGACGAGCATGCTGATGGTGCCGCCGGCCGCGCTCAGAACAACCACCAGCCGATCAAGAGCGCCGACGCGACGGCGATGACGAACGTGAGCGGAGCGAAACGCGCCGCGAAGCGGCCTCCGAACGTCCCCGCCTGCAACGCGATCAGCTTCACGTCCACCATCGGGCCGACCGTCATGAACGCGAGCCGCGCGGTGAGCGAGAACTGCGTCAGGCTCGCCGCGACGAACGCGTCCGCTTCCGAGCAGATCGCCATCACTACGGCGAGAGCGGCGAGCGCCAGCGCGGCGAACAGGCCGGAGCCCGCAACAGCGTCGAGCACGCTGCGCGGCACAACCGTCTGCAAGGTCGCCGCGGTCGCCGCGCCGACTATCAAGAAGCCGCCGGCGTGCAGGAGGTCATGCTGCGCCGTCCCCGCGAGGATCGCTCCCTTCGACCCTTCGTGTGTGTGCCCGCGGCGCGCGCGCTCGAGCAGGTCGTCTCGTCCGAGCTTTGCCCAGACCAGGCCGATCACCGTCGCGGCGAGGAGGCTCGCGAGCAGGCGGCCGACCCAGACCTCCGGCCGGCCCGGAAACGCAACCGCCGTCGCAACGAGCACGACGGGATTGATTGCCGGAGCCGACAGGAGGAAGGTGAGCGCCGCGGCGGCGGGCGCGCCGCGCGCGACGAGCCGGCCCGCTATCGGGACGGATCCGCACTCGCATCCGGGCAGCGCCGCGCCGGCGACCGCCGCGACCGGTACAGCCAGGGCGGGCTGCTCCGGGAGCACCTTCGGCAGGAAGCCCGAGGGTACGAACGCCGCGATCGCGGCGCTGATCGTCACGCCCAGAACGAGGAACGGGATCGCCTGGATCGCGATCGCGACGAAGATCGTGGCCCAGTGGGCCACGGCGGGGCGGTCGAGAAGATCCTGCAAAACGGGGCGGAGTGCCGCCGCCGCGAGGACCACGAGGACGACGACCGCGATGCCCAGATCGCGTCGTGTTCGTAACGACTTGTCTACTGCTGCGCTATGCATGTCTCCCCGTTGCGTGTAACCATAGGCCCGCTCAAATCAGTAGGGGCCACCAGGGGAGGACAATTCATGGGGAAGAGCTTCAGGGCTTGGGCTGCGCCGCTTGCGCTTGCGGCGATCGCGGTCGGCGTCGTGCTGGCCGCACCGCTCGCATCGCCGAACAAGGCGTCGGCCGGGCCGATCATCTCGGGCGCCAAGACGCTGTCCGACCAGGTCGCGGTGAGCTTCGCGGCCGTGCCGACGGGCCACGAGACAAGCGACGTGCACATCCTCGCGTTCAACGACTTGCACGGCACGTTGGATCCGGGCGGCCAGAGTCTGTACGGACAGTTCGCAGGTGGGGCGGCGTACCTCGCGAAGGTCGTCAAGGCGAAGCAAGCCGAGTACGGCCTCGACAACGAGGCGACCGTCCTGGCGGGCGACAACATCGGCGCCAGCCCGCTTGCGAGCGCGCTGTTCCACGACGAGCCGATCCAGATCGCTTCGAACCTCATGCACGCCGACTTCGGGTCGGTCGGCAACCACGAGTTCGACGAGGGCTCGGCTGAGCTCCTGCGCATGCAGAACGGCGGCTGCCATCCGACCGACGGCTGCCAGGCGGCTCCGTACGCGCTGGCGAACGGCGGGACGACGAACGTCTATCCGGGAGCCGACTTCCAGTACCTGTCCGCGAACGTCGTCGTCACGGCGACCGGTGCGACCCTGTTCCCGGCGACCGCAATCAAGCAGTTCAGCGCTGACGACGGCACGCGCAAGTTCAAGATCGGCTTCATCGGTGAGGTGCTGCAGTCCACGCCGACGATCGTGACGCCGACCGGCGTCGCGGGCCTGACGTTCCAGGACGAGGCCGACGCCGCCAACCGTGCGGTTGCGGACCTCGCGGACAAGGGCGTGAAGATCCCGGTTCTGGTCATCCACCAGGGTGGTTTCCAGACCTCCGGGGCCGCGCTCAACGCGTGTGCAGGCAACCTCGCCGGGAGCGACATCGCCGCCATCGCGGACAGGCTCGACCCCGCGATCAAGGTGATCGTCTCCGCTCACACGCACGCGGAGTACCGCTGCACGTACACGTCGAACGGCGTGACCCGCTTGATCACGAGCGCGTCGTCGTTCGGTCGCGTGCTCAGCGACATCACGCTCACGGTCGACAATAAGAACGACAAGCTCATCTCGGCGACCGCGAACAACATCCTGATCCGCAACGCCACGAACACGCCGGGCCCCGGTGTGATTCGCTCACCGGATCTGTCGCTTGCCGACCCGGCGGTGCAGGCCGTCGTCACTCAGTACGTCGCCGCCGCCGCGCCGCTCGCGAACCGCGTGATCGGCCGGATTCAGGGTGACCTGACCCGCACCGGCTCGCCGTTCGGCGAGTCGACGCTGGGTGATGTGATTGCGGACGCCCAGTACGAGGCCACCCACCCGGCTGCGCTCGGCGGCGCCGCCATCACGTTCATGAACCCGGGCGGCATTCGCGCCGACCTGAGGACGACGGACATCGCCGGCGGAGAAGCGGTCGGCGAGGTGACGTACGGCGAGGCGTTCACGGTCCAGCCGTTCGGCAACACCCTCGTCACGAAGACGATGACCGGCGACATGATCCGCCGTGTACTGCAGCAGCAGTGGCGGGCGCCGAGCCCGTTGACGGGAACGCCCTGCAATGGTGGCACGGCTCCTTCCGGCGGGCGCGTCCTGCAGATCCCGTCGACCTTCAAGTACGAGTCCGATCCGAACGCCGCCACCTGCGAGGGCAAGGTCGGCCGGATGTGGGTGAACGGCGTCGAGGTGCAGCCCGGTGACACGTTCCGGGTGACGATGAACAGCTTCCTCGCGACGGGCGGAGACGGTTTCACTGTCTTCACCGAGGGCACGAATCCCCTTGGCGGCGCCGTCGACCTGGACGCACTCGTCGCCTACTTCCAGTCGAAGGAGCCGGCGGGGATCGCTGTCCCGCCGCTGGACAGGATCGTCGCGAAGTCCTAGTTAATGACGGGCGACGAAGCCCATACGCTCGTACATGAGCGCCAGAGTGGGAGCCGAGACGGCACGCGCCTTCTCGGCTCCCATGCCTAGGAGTCGCTGTAGCTCCGCGGGATCGCTGCGCAGCTCGACGTAGCGCGTTTGGATCGGTGCGAGCACGTCGACAATCGCCTCGGCGACGTCGTTCTTGAACGCGCCGTAGCCGCTGCCGTCGAAGCGTGCTTCGACGTCCTGGATCGAGTCGCCCGTGACGACCGTGAGCAGCTCGATCAGGTTGGAGATGCCCGGCTTCTCGTGCGGGTCGTAGCGGACGTCGGTGCCGGAGTCGGTGACGGCCGTCTTGACCTTCTTGCGGATCGTCTCCGGCGGGTCGAGCATCAGCACGGTCCCGCTCTCCGCGCCGCGTGACTTGGACATCTTCATCGACGGCTCCTGCAGGTTCATCACGCGGCCGCCGGTCTCGGGGTAGACGCCCTCCGGCACGACGAACGTCTCGCCGTAGCGCGTGTTGAACCGCTGCGCGACGTCGCGCGCGAGCTCGAGATGCTGGCGCTGGTCGTCGCCGATCGGGACGATGTCGGTCTGGTAGAGCAGGATATCGCCGGCCATCAGCGCCGGATAGGTGAAGAGCGCTGCCGAGACGAAGTCCTCCTCCGCGGACTTCTCCTTGAACTGGGTCATCCGTCCGAGCTGGCCGTAGCTCGTAACCGACGACAGCAGCCAGGCGGCCTCGGCGTGCGCGGTGACGTGGCTCTGGACGAAGACGGTCGAGCGCTGCGGGTCGAGGCCGGTGGCGAAGAGCATCGCCGCGATGTCCAGCGTCCCTTCGCGCAGTGCCGCGGGATCGTGCTGGATCGTGATCGCGTGCAGGTCGACGATGCAGAAGAAGGCCTCGCCCTGCTCCTGCGTCTGCGCGTACTGGCGGAAGCCACCGCTGTAGTTCCCGATGTGGGGGTCGCCGCTCGGTTGGATGCCGCTGAAGATCCGCATGGCTCGACCAAAAGTATCCTGAGTTCCATGGCAGTGAAGGGAGCGACGTGGTCGCCGGGGTCCTGGCGCGCATATCCGGCGGCTCAGCAACCCGAGTGGCCGAGTCCCGAGCGCGTCGAGACCGCTCGCAGCCGCCTCGCATCGATGCCGCCCCTCGTTTTCGCAGGCGAGGCGCGGGCGTTGCAGGGCTCGCTCGCAGACGTGGTGGAAGGGCGCGCGTTCGTGCTCCAGGCGGGCGACTGCGCCGAGTCGTTCCACGAGTTCTCGGCCATCAACATTCGCGAGAAGCTGAAGATCATGCTGCAGATGGCGGCCGTGCTGACTTACGGCGCCACCTTGCCCGTCTTGAAGATCGGCCGGATCGCCGGCCAGTTCGTTAAGCCGCGCTCTTCGCCGACGGAGCTCGTCGACGGTGAGGAGCTCCCGGTGTTCCGCGGCCACATGGTCAACGGCGAGGCCCCAACGATCGACGCCCGCCGGCCCGATCCCGAGCGCATGGTCCAGGGGTACCACCAGTCTGCGGCGACGCTGAACCTCCTGCGTGCGTTCACGAAGGGCGGCTTCGCGGATCTGACTCAGGTGCACATGTGGAACCAGGAGTTCGTCGCTTCCTCGCCGCAGGGACGCCGCTACGAAGCGCTCGCTTCGGAGATCGAGCGCGCACTCCGCTTCATGGCCGCATGCGGTATCGATCTCACCGATGAGCCGCAGCTTCACCAGGTGGACTTCTGGACGAGCCACGAGGGTCTGCTGCTCGAGTACGAGGAGGGGCTCACGCGGCGGGATTCGCTCACCGGCGACTGGTACGACTGCTCGGCGCACATGCTCTGGATCGGCGAGCGGACGCGGCAGCTCGACGGGGCGCACGTCGAATTCTTCTCCGGCGTCAACAATCCGCTCGGCGTCAAGGTCGGCCCCACCGCGACACCGGAGGAAGTGCTCGAGCTGTGCGAGCGTCTCAATCCGCGCCGGATCCCGGGCCGGCTGACGCTGATCACGCGCATGGGCGCCGACCGGGTCTTCGAGCTGCTGCCGCCGATCCTGCAAACCGTGCGGCAGGCGGAGCATCCGGTCGCCTGGGTCTGTGATCCGATGCACGCGAACGTCTTCACGAGCGCGGGGGGCCGGAAGACGCGCCACTTCGACTCGGTGCTCGGCGAGATCGAAGGCTTCTTCGCGGCGCACCGGCGAGAGCGGACCTGGCCCGGCGGCGTCCACCTCGAGTTCACCGGGGAGGACGTGACCGAGTGTCTCGGAGGGTCCGAGGATGTTCAGGAGGGGCAGCTCGACGCGCGGTACATGAGCCTCTGCGACCCGCGCCTGAACGCCCGTCAGTCGCTCGATCTCGCTTTCAGAGTCGCCGAGCTCATGCGCTCCGCCTGATTCGATGGCCGTCCGCTCACTGGCCATTGTCGGCACCGGGCTGATCGGCGCCTCGGTCGGGCTTGCGGCGCGTGCGGCGGGGGTGGCGGAGGTGCGCGGCTGGGACGTCGACGCCGACGCGCTCTCGATCGCAGGCGAGCGGGAAGCGGTCCAGCCGGTCGGCTCGCTCGAGGAGGCGGTGGAAGGCTCAGAGCTTGCCGTCGTCGCCGCGCCGGTTGCCGCGCTGCCTGCTCAGGTCCCCGCCGTGCTCGAGGCGAGCGGCGACGGCACGACCGTCACCGACGTCGGCTCGACAAAGGGGCCGGTCACGCAGGCGGTCAGCGACCGCCGGTTCATCGGCGGCCACCCGGTCTGCGGATCGGAGGCGCGTGGTCCCGAGCACGCGAATGGCGAGCTCTTTCGCGGCGCGACCTGGTTCCTGACTCCGGTTGCCGCGACCGATCCCGAGCGCTACCGGACGCTGCACGGCTTTGTTGCCTCGCTCGGGGCCGTCCCGGTCGCCGTCGATCCCGAGGCGCACGATCGCCTCGTCGCGCTGACCAGCCACCTGCCGCATGCGCTCGCGAACGTGCTGCTGAACCAGGCAGGCTCGTCTCGGATCGAGGGACACGAGCCGCTGGCGGCAGCAGGCGGCTCGCTGCGCGACATGACCCGGGTGGCGGGCGCGAACCCGCGCATCTGGGTCGACATCTTCCTCGACAACGCGGAGGCCCTCGCTGCTGCGCTCGCAGAGCACCGCCGCCGCGTCGAACAGGTCGAGCGCGCGCTCGCGGACGGCGATGCCGGCTTCCTCGCGCGCTGGATCGCAGAAGCTTCGGGCAACCGCCGCCGCATGCTCGCCGAGGCGTACGAGCAGCCGGGTGCGCTGCAACGCCTGCGTGTCCACGTCCCCGACCGGCCGGGCGTGCTCGCGGGCATCACGCAAGCCCTCGGCGCCGAGCGGATCAACATCGAGGACTTCGAGCTGCAGCACATGTCCCGCGAGCGCGGCGGGACGCTCACGTTGCTCGTCGGCGGGGTGGACGTGGCGGCGCGCGCCGCCGGCATCCTCGAGGCGCAGGGCTACCACGTCGTCGTCTCGCCGGTGCTCGGCGAATGAAGGTCGAGCCCGCCGGAGCGCTCGTCGGCCACATCGCCGTTCCCGGCGACAAGTCGATCTCCCACCGCGCCGTCCTGATCGGCGCGCTCTGCGAGGACGAGACCCAGGTGCGTGGGTTCGGACGCGCGGCCGACACCGAGTCGACGATCGCGGCGGTTCGCGCGCTCGGCGTGCAGGTCGACGAAGAGTCGGACGACGAGCTCGTCGTCCCCGGCGTCGGAGTCCGGGGGGGGGGCCCGCCCGCCG
>JBKPGW010000271.1:0-12538 GCA_046729555.1 Actinomycetota bacterium
CCCGCTGGAGAGATCGTCGAGCACGTGCACCTCGTCGCCGCGCGCGAGCAACGCATCGACGACGTGCGAGCCGATGAAGCCCGCGCCTCCGGTCACGACCGCCCGCACGCGCCGTATCGTACGGCGGCGGTGTTCCTCACCTTCGAAGGGCTGGACGGGTCCGGAAAGACGACGCAGGCGAACCTGCTCGCGGACGCGCTCCGCGCAGAGGGACGCGACGTCGTCACGACCCGCGAGCCGGGCGGCACACCGCTCGGGGAACAGGTGCGCCGGCTCCTGCTCGACGGCCTCGAGATGAGTCCCTGGGCGGAGGCGTCGCTCTTCGCCGCCGCGCGCGCGGAGCTCGTCGAGCGCGTGATCGCGCCCGCCCTCGACGCCGGGCAGGACGTCGTCTGCGACCGCTACATCGACTCGTCGCTCGCCTACCAGGGCATCGCGCGAGAGCTCGGCGTCGAGCGGGTGCTCGAGCTGAACCTCGTCGCGACGCGTGGGCTCCTGCCCGACCGCACCTTCCTCGTCCTCGTCGACCCCGAGGTCGCCCTCGAGCGCAGGTCGCCGTCCGACCGGATCGAGCGCGAGGGGGAGCAGTTCCACCGCGCCGTCGACGAGGCGTACCGTTCCCTCGCCGAGATGTTTCCGCAACGCATCACGACCGTGGACGGCAACCGGCCACCCGCCGCCGTCGCCGAGGAGATCCGTGGACGTCTTCGAGACCTTTCCTGAGCAGGCCGAGGCGAAGCGGCTGCTGCGCGCGGCGCTCGCCGAAGGCCCCGCGCATGCGTACCTGTTCCACGGTCCGCCCGGCGTCGGCAAGCGCGTCGCGGCGGTCGCCTTCGCCGGCCAGCTGATCGGGGAGCCGGACCGCGTGCAACGTGGCACGCACCCCGACGTCTATCTGCTCGAGCCCGTCGGCGACCAGATCCGCATCGACGACATCCGCGAGCTGCGCCGCGACCTGCACATGCGGCCGTTCGAGGCGGAGCGCCGCGTCTATCTCATCTACGCCGCCGAAACGATGAACGAGGACGCCGCCGACGCGCTGCTGAAGGATCTCGAGGAGCCGCCGCCCTATGCGGTGATCGTCCTCATCGCCGACGACCTCGGGCCGCTCACGGAGACGATCCTGTCGCGCTGCCAGCTCGTCCCGTTCACGCGTCTCTCCGAGCGCGCGGTGCGGGAGGAGATCGAAGCGCGCGCGCCCGCGCTCGACCCCGCCGAGGCGGCCGCGCTCGCGCGACTCGCGGCCGGCCGGCTCGACCGGGCCCAGCGCCTGCTCGATCCGAAATCGGCGAAGCGGCGCGAGGCGCTGCTGGAGGTCGCACGCTCCGTCTACGTCGAGCCGGACTTCGACGCGCGCGACGCCGCGCAGCGAATCCTCGACGGCGCACGCGAGCGCGCTGCCGACGCGAAGACCGCCGCCGAGCAGGAGCTCGAACTGCTCGACCTACCCACCCGCGAGGCGGAGCAACGCGTGCGTCGCGCGGCCCGCGGCGCCGAGCGGGACGAGCTGCTCGCCGCGCTCGAGGAGCTCGCGTCCTGGTACCGCGACCTCGTCGTCACAGCGGTCGGCGCTGAGCGGGCCGTCGTCCACGCCGACCGCCTCGCCATCCTGGCGGAGGACGGCACGACGGAGCGGCTCGCCGGCGCCGAGCGCGCGTGCGAGATCGTCCGCGAGACCTGGCGCGCCTTCGAGGAGTTCAACCTCAGCCCGCCGCTGGCGCTGGAAGCGCTCTTCGTCCGGCTCCGGCGCGAGCTCGGCTCCGCCCCGGCGCTGGTCTAGAGACCCTCGTTCAAGGGTTGTCGGGGGCCGCCTGCCGGCCGACATTCGCTCTACGTGCGTACCGCAGGCGCGCGTACCCGTAGTCAGGAGGACCAGGGTGGCCGCAGTCCCGTCCATAGGTCGAGCATCCCGCGTCGAGCGACGCGATGCTCCCGGCGCGGCGGCGGCCACCGATCTCTACGAGCGCTACTCCGGGCAGATTCTCGGCTACTGCCTGCATCAGCTCGGCTCGCGCGAAGAGGCGGAGGACGCTGTCCAAACCACCTTCATGAACGCGTTTCGCGGGCTGCAGCGCGGCATCGTCCCCGAGCTCGAGTCGGCCTGGCTGTTCAAGATCGCGCACAACGTCTGCTTGTCGCGCCGGCGTTCGTCCTGGCGCCGCGGCAGGGTCGAGGCGCCGAACAATTTCGAGGTGCTGCAGGAAGTCGTCCCCGGCCGCGAGCAGGTCGCGGACGAGCTGATCCGCCTGCAGGACGTCCTCGAGGACATGCCGGAGAACCAGCGGCGCGCCATCCTCCTGCGCGAGTGGCAGGGGTTGACGTATCGCGAGATCTCCACAGAGTTGGGTCTCTCTCAGGCCGCTGTAGAGACCCTGATCTTCCGCGCTCGCCGCGCTTTGGCTCAGGGCCTGGAGCAGGACGCGGACACGTGGAAGAAGCGGCTGCGCCGTGGCGCTGACGTGGGCGGCGTGATCGCTTGCGTGAAGACGCTGCTTGGCGGCGGCGGCGCAGCCGCAATCAAGGTTGGGGCGACGGCTGCGGTCGTCGCGACCGCCGCGGTCACCGCGGCGACGGCGCCGGTGGCGCCGAAGCACGCCACCCCGCATCGACCGCACGCCGCGAAACCCGCAAAGGTCGCCGCGGCTGCGAGGCGGCAGGCGGGACTGACAGCCGCCTCGCCGGCTGCGGCGACGCACGCCAGGCGGGCTGCCCCCTCCGTCGGGAGCACGCCCGTGACGTCGTCGCGCCCACACGCGTCTCGCGTGACGCACACCGCGTCTCCCAAGGGGCCGACGATCGTCTCCGACCCGGACGAGTCGATGACACCGGTGTCGCCGGACCCGCCCGCCCCGGTAGCCGAGACCGAGTCGACCACGGCGGCGCCTCCGCCTGCGGAGTCCGCTCCCACTCCTGCGCCGACCGAGACCGAGCCCGCGCCCGCGCAGGAGAAGCTACCGCCGGCGGCCGATCAGCCGCAGCAGCAGCCGTCTGATCCGTCGCAGGAGGCTCACGGCAACAAGCCGGACAAACCTGACCACCCGAACAACGGGCACGGCAAGGACCATAAGTAGCTCAGGGACGCGTCGCTTCGACGACGCGGCGCACGATGTCGGAGGTGCCTTCGCCTGACGACGTGACAAGCACGACCTCGTCCAGGCGGGGGAAGACGGCGAGGATCTGCCCGAGGTAGCCGTGCGCGGCGAAGAAGCGTTCGCCGCGTGTCTCGACCCACCAGTCGTAGCCGTACCCGCTCGTGACGCCTTGGCCGGGTGGGATGTCGATCTGGACGCGGGTCGACGCACGCACCCACGACGCCGGGACGATGCGCTTCCCTTTCCACGTGCCGCCGTCGAGATACATCTGGCCGAACGCGAGCAGGTCGCGCGGCCGGAGGACGATGCCGGAGCCTCCGTGCGACCCCGGCCAGCGCACAGCGCGAATGCCCAGCGGCCCGAACAGCCGGCGGCGCGCGTATTCCGCCGCCGTCATCCCGGTAACGCGCGCGAGGACGGCGGCGAGCAGGTCGCTCGAGCCGCTGTCGTACCGGAACGTCGCCCCGGGCGGGCTGACGAGCGGGCGGTTCGCGAGCGTTGACGGGTCGAGCGGCCCGAAGTTCAGCTGCCGTCCGTACCCGGCGCTCATCGAGAGCAGGTGGCGCAAGGTAATGCGGCGGTCGGCGCCCGGGACGATGTCAGCGAGGCTCTCGTCGACCCCGCGTAGGCGTTTCTCCGCGAGCGCGATTCCGACGAGCGCGGAAACGACCGACTTGGTGATCGAGAACACCGGCACGCGGTCGGCGGCCTGGATCCCGTAGTAGCGCTCGACGACGAGTCGTCCGTGCCGTGCGACGAGCAGGCTCGTGACTCCGGTGAGGTCGGCCTGGTCGAGGACACGGATGTCGATGCCCTCCTGCTGCGGGGTCGCCCGCTGCCAGGCGGGGCGAGCGCGGGACGGGTTCCGACGTCTCTTTGGCCGCGCCTGCGCCGCAGCCGCTCGCGATCAGGGCTAGGGCAGCCACGGCCGAAAGACGAGCCAGGTTTAACGGCATGAGGTCAGGCGGTTTCGATTTGCGCGGTGTGTGGGCACGAGACCAGAGAGATGAACACACGGCAGCGGCTCCAAGCACTGCTGGAGATCTATGACTCCGCGATCGAGGAGCTGTACGTGCTCGGTGACCGCGGGCTGGTCGACCTCATTCTCCGGCTGGAGCGACGACGGCAAGAAGCTGCCGCGACGCTGAAAGAGTTGGCGCCCGATCCCGCTACAGTAGGTGCCTCGCCGACGTAGCTCAGCTGGTAGAGCACTTCACTCGTAATGAAGGGGTCCCCGGTTCGAGTCCGGGCGTCGGCTTCCGCCAAATGCAGCACTTCTTCAACCGTGGGAAGCGTCTGCAGATGGTTGACATCACCCACTCGCGCACACCACGCGCACACGAGGGGCGGTGCGCATCGGGATTTCGCCGACCGAATCAGGGCGTTCCGGGGCCGCGCCTGACGCTGACGTGATCAGGGAACGAAGGCTTCGTGTGCGAGAGGTGTCTCCTGACGATCACGCCTCCGCCACACGGTTTGCGGCGCGCGCGTTAGCTATCGCGGTCTCGATCGGAACGCGGCGTCGCTTCGCCGCGTCGCGGAAGACGTGGCCATAGACGCGAGCGGTGAAGCCGGCGTCGGCGTGGCCCATGTGCGCGGCGACTTCCGTCACGGGGCGGCCCTCATAGATCAGGAGCGTCGCGCACGTGTGCCGGAGGTCGTAGGGGCGGAAATATGGTTCGCCGGCGCGCTGGAGCGCGGGGATCCAGACGCGTTGCCGCCAGTTTTGCCGGCGTAGGTGGCCACCCTTGGTGTCGGGGAAGACGAGCGTGCGCGGATGCGGCCGGCCTGAGGGCCGGCGCACGACCGGAAAGCTGTTGCTCCTGCCCTAGGCGGAAGACAGAGAGGGAGCCGCACAGGCGACTCCCTCCCTCCGTGCGTCAGGTCGGGCGGGTCTCAGACCGCGACCTTCGTGCGACGCACGCGACGCGCCCCGAGGAGCAGGGCGACGCCAACCGTCCCGAATCCGAGCATGCTCGCCGCACCGACGAGGGCGGCGCCCCAGTCGAAGCCGCGCGTGCCCGACGAGCTCGACGACCTAACCGCCGGCCTGTCCGCGCCGTATGCCCGAGCCATCGCCTGCCCGCGCAGGCCTTCGGCCTTCAGCGCCCGCGGCGTGTAGAAGCTTGCCGCCGGAGGCGTCTGCATTCGCTCGTAGACCTGCGCGATGCCCTGCAACCGCAGACCGTCCGCCTTCAAACCCTGCGGAGATGGCATCTGCTTGTAAACCTCCGCGATTCCCTGCAGACGGAGACCGTCGGCCTTCAGGCCCTGCGGTGTGTTCGACGCGGTCGCGGTTCCGCTCGCCAGCGCGGCGGCGACGAAACCGAGCCCGACGAGCCGCTTGAACGTGGTACCCATGGTGTCCTCCTTCGTCTCCCGGGCGGCCCGGCGCCCGGCCAATGCACTCGCCTGCGCCACGAGTTCGGCTGAGGGAGCCTCGAACACGTGGAAGCAGGTCTCGTCCTCGGGGACGTAGGTCGCGCGCAGATAGCGGACCGCGGCGTTCCTCCCCGAGACGCGTGTCGCCGCCGCCCTCGCGCGCTCCTCCGCTGCGGCCAGGTCGCCGACTCCCAGGCTGGGAGCGAACACCTCGACGAGGAAACGGGGCACGCCACCGAGGCTAGGAATGCTGCGTGGCGGGGGAAAGTCGGAAAATTCCTACACTTTGCTCCCCGCCGAGAGTCGGCGAATGAGTTCGGTCCGCGAGTGCACGCCGAGCTTGGCGTAGATCCGAGACAGCTTCGTTCCGACCGTCTTCGGCGTCACGAAGAGGGCGGCAGCGATCTCCTTGTTCGAGCGGCCGTCGGCGACCAGCTCGGCAAGCCGCCGCTCGGTGGGCGTCAGCTCGCCGCCGGCCGGCTTGCGCCCTCCGATCCGGGCGAGCTCGTCGCGTGCCTTCTTCGCCCACAACGGCGCGCCAAGTTGCTCGAAGATCGCGAGCGCCCGCTCGAGCGAGCGGCGTGCATCCGCGCGCCGCTTCGCGCGGCGCTCGACGGTGCCGAGCGCAAGCAGACTACGCGCGAGCTCGAAGGGCTCACCGAGCAGGGCTGCTCGGTCGCAGGCAGCCCGAAGGCTCTCACTCGCTGCGGGCAGGTCGCCGCGCGCGCCACCCAAGAGGCCGCGGCAGCGAGCGGCACTCGTCCCGGCCCAACGCCCGCCGACCGCCTGCGTGTGCGCTTCGAGTTCCTCGAGGAGCGCCGCCGCCTCTTCGAGCCATCCGAGCATGATCAGCGACTCGATCTCATCCGGATGGAACCGGAAGACCGCCGGCTCGCGAAAGCCGGCCGCGGCAACGGCGTCCACGAGCGGTCCGAGTATCCGATGGGCTGCGTCGGCGTCGCCGACCGAAAGCTCGAGGAATCCTTGGGTGGCGAGGAACTCGAAGCCAGCCGGCCTCATTCCCGTCCGCGACGCAAGCGCGAGGCCCCGCTGGGTCGCTTCCCGTGCCGCCTCGACGCGCCCGAAGTGGGCGTCGACGAGCGCGCACGTCGAGAGAACGAAAGGCTCCTCTGAGGTGTCCAGCGCCAGCTCCAGACCCTCTCGCGCAATGAGGTCAGCGTGCCGCCAGTCTCCCGTGCGAAGGGCGATCTGCGCGAGGTAGTTGAGGATGAAGGGAGCGGCCCTCTCCACGCCCCGCTCCGCGCTCTCCACAGCCAGGCGCTCGAGGATCGACCGGGATCGCTCGATGTCGTCCGCCCAGTAGAGCAGCATCGCCTGGAGCCAGCTCGGCCGAACCGACATGATGCCGAGACGCTTGATCTGTGGCTCGAGCGCCACCGCCCGCTCGATCATGGCCCGGTCAAGCCCGCGGCCGAGCAAGAACTTGACCATCGCAAGCGTCGCCAGCGACGGGGCGAGCGAGTCGCCATCTCCGAGACGCTCGGCGAGATCGACGGCGGCCTGGGCGTGCATCCGGGATGTGCGTAGGTCGCCGTCCATGTGGTAGCTCCAGGAGAGAACAAGCTCGATCTCCTGGCGCAGCCGGATGTCGTCGCCCGCCTCTTCGAGCGCCGCTCGCAGGGGAGGGACCGCTAATCGCCAGCCACCCTCCTCGAAATGCACGTGGGCGAGACGGAGGCGCAAGCCGGCGCGAAGACTCCCGGGAGGCGCAGACGATGCGAGCTCCTCGAGCAGGCTCCGCGCATCGGCGAGTGCGCCTGCGTCGATGTGGTGGTCTGCGGCCAAGATCGTCCGTCGTCTTCGGTCCTCCGGCTCCCCCGATGGAGTCAACCGCGCCGCCTGCTCTGCGAGCGCCGCCGCGGCGCCTGGCGCTCCGCGCCGGCGAGTCCGTTGCGCCGCTGCCTCGAGAGCCGAAGCGACATTCGCGTCGGGACCTGCGGCGGCGAGCGCCAAGTGGCGGGCACGCTCTTCCGGATCGGAGAGAACATCGGCAAGCCGCGAGTGTGCATCCCGCAGGTGTCGTAGATCGACGCTCCCCCGTATGACGGCGGCGACCAGCGGATGCGCGAAACGGATCGACTCGCCTTCGAGCTCGACCGCCTCCCCTTCAAGGGCGGGGCGAAGGCGCTCCCACGCATCTCCGTCGAGGGCAAGACCGATGAGGCCAAGACTCGGTTCCGAGGCGAGTGCCGCGACCAGCAGCGCGTCGCGCGTCTCCGCCGGCAAGGCCGCCAGGCGGTCCGCAACGAGACCTCGCAGCGTGTCTGGGACGGGAAGCGGCTCGCCCGGCTCGATTCGGAGGCCGTGGCGCGTGAGCGCTCGGGCGAACTCGAGCGCGTAGAAGGGGTTGCCGCCCGACTCGTCCGCCAGCCGGCGCAGCGTCGGTCTGGAGAAGGTGAGGCCAAGACGGGTCCGGAGTAGCTCCTGCAGCGCTCCGAGGCTGAGCGGGCCAATGAACACGCGGGTCACACGCCCGTCCGGAAACGCTCGGGCGAGACCAAGCGGCGGCTGCGCGTCTACATCGCCTCGTCGCGTGAGCAGGAGGGCGATCGCCTCCCGTTCGAAGCGGCGGACGGCGAATTCGAGCAGGCCACGCGAAGCTGAATCGAGCCACTGGACGTCGTCGATCGCGACGAGGAGGGGCCTCTCCTGCGCAAGCAGCCGCAGCGAGGTGAGAAAAGCTGCCGCGATCGCGCGCGGGTGAGGCGCGAGCGACCCGGGATCCTCGAGGAGAAGCGCGATCCGAAGCGCGCGGCGCTGAGGGCCCGGAAGCCCGGGGAACACGTCCGCTCTCTCGTCCTCGAGAAGATCAGCGAGGACGGCGAAGGCAAGCTCGGCCTCGGGCGCGGCCGCCCCCGCCGCGAGGATCCGGTACGAGCGATCGCCGGCGGCCTCGAGCGCGGCCCGCCAGAGCGTCGTCTTACCGATTCCGGCGTCGCCTTCGAGCAGAAGAGCACCCGGCAGCTCGGCCGAGGCATCGAGAAAGGCGGCGATCTTGCCGAGCTCCTCATCCCTGCCGATCACGGTGCCGGCGGCCAGTCTCATTGGCCTGTAATAACACCGCGCGGGGCCAAGAGAGAACAGCGCCTCCGAGACACTCCGAGGAAGCTACCTCCTGAGTTCAAGCCAATCGGTGGCGCCGGGCAAGCGGTGCGGATTCGCCGGGCGAGAAGACAGAGATACGCGCCCAGTAGGATCTTTGACCCGCGGAATGCACGAGCTGCGCTCGATCTCGGTAAGGACTCACGAGAGGCTCAACGCATCGGCGACGACGCGAACATGGTTTGCGCAATGTCTGGTTCCGCCCACTGAGCCGGACTCGAACCAGACGCCGCGCATCGGCTCGGCGCAGCCGAGTGCGGTCAGGGTCTACGCGGGGTCTACGTCCTTGCCGTTCGAGGTCTTCGGCCGCCACCGCGGCCGGGCACATTCCCTGGAGCGATGTGGCTCCGCGCGACCAGGCGCGACGTCCGGCGACACTGGCTCAACGCTCGTAATGAAGGGGTCCCCGGTTCGAGTCCGGGCGTCGGCTTCCCGTTGCGTTGTCGTGGCGCCTGATTCGCGCGACACTGGAGAGACTCGTGGGGCGGTACGAGGAAGTCTGCGCAGAGCACGAGTGGCGCGTGCCCGAGCGCTACAACATCGCGGCGGACTGCTGCGACAAGCACCCGCGCGACAAGCTCGCGATGGTGCACGAGCGCTTCGACGGCCGGCTGCGTGAGCTGACCTGGGGCGAGCTTCAAGACATGTCGAGTCAGGCAGCCAACCTGCTCGAGGCGCACGGTGTCGAGCGCGGCGACCGCGTGGCCGTCGTCTTGCCACCGACGCCCGAGACTGCAGCGATCTTCTTCGGAACGTGGAAGCTCAGCGCGATCCTGCTGTCGATGTCGGTGCTCTACGGAGACGAAGGCATCACCCACCGCCTGAACGACTCAGAGCCGAAGGTCCTCGTGACCGACGGCGCGAACGCGCCCCGCTTCGCCGAAGCGGGCCTGCCCGTCATCGAGCTCACGCCGGACGCGCTCGCCGAGCACGCGCCGGACCACGCCACTGCCGACACCGCCGCCGACGACCCCGCGCAGCTCTACTACACCTCAGGCACCACGGGGCTCGCGAAAGGGATCGTCCATGCCCACCGCTACCTGCTGGGACACGAGGAGTTCCTCTACTGTCACGAAGTACAGGACGGGGAACGCTTTCACGGCATGGGCGAGTGGGCGTGGGCCGCGGGGATCGCTCCGCTGCTCGGACCGTGGCGACTTGGTGCCGTCCAGTGCGTCTACCAACGCGAAGGCGGCTTCGATCCGCGTGAGCAACTCGACTTCCTCTCGCGCCACCAGGTCACGAACGTGTTCACGACTCCGACGGCGATGCGCTCGATGATGGCGATCGAAGACGCGGGAGAACGCTACAAGTGCCGATTCCGGCGGGTTTGCTCAGCGGGCGAGCCGCTGAACCCGGAGGCGATTCGTTGGTTCCGCGAGCAGTACGGCGTCACGGTCCTCGACTACTACGGCCTGACCGAGTCGTACCCGCTGGTCGCGAATTACCCGTGGATGGAGGTACGCGAAGGTTCGATGGGTCGACCGATGCCGGGCTGGGACGTCCACATCCTTGATGAGGACGAGCACGAGGTCGCACGCGGCGAGCGCGGCGAGATTTGCCTGCGTGCGTGCTCCAACCCGCACTATCCGCTCGGCTACTGGAACAACGACGAGGCCGCGCGCGAGACGTTCGGAGGCGACTGGTTCCACTCGAAGGATGCGGCCGTGATGGACGACGAGGGCTACATCTGGTACGCCGGGCGCGCCGACGACGTCATCATCTCGGCCGGCTACCGCATCGGCCCGTTCGAGGTGGAGTCGGCTTGCATCGAGCATCCGGCTGTGCGCGAGGCCGCCGCCGTCGCGTCACCGGATGAACGCCGAGGCGCCGTTGTCAAGGCGTTCATCGTGCTCGCGGCCGGGAACGAGCCGAGCGACGAGTTGGCGGCGGAGATCTCCGACTTCGTGCGAAGGCGACTGTCTCAGTACGCTTACCCGCGCAAGATCGAGTTCGTCGAGGATCTTCCGAAGACGCTGACCGGGAAGATCCGAAGAATCGAGCTGCGCGAACGCGAACAACATTGAGCCGCGGCGTTGCCTCGCTGACCGAACGAGCTACACCGATCCGCCTAGGCGGCTTCCGCCAACACGCGGTCGTCCGCGGCGCGTTCCACGCCGCTCGCGCAGCCGGCCGTTATGAGGGCAATCAGGACAGCGACGCCGAGGCGGGCCGGCATGGCGCAACACTAGGGCGAGGCGTGCCTGCCGGGGACTCCCCCGCTTTGAGCGCTGCGGTCGGCGCCTGCGACGTGGAGCGCCAGTTCGGTGCGTGAGCGGAGCCGGAGCTTGCGGTAGACGTTTGTCAGCCTCCACTCGACGGTCTTCGTGCGGAGATTCAGTGCGGAGGCGACCTCGTCGTTGGTCCAGCCGCGTGCCACCAGCTCGGCGACGCGGCGCTCTCCGTTCGTGAGCGACTCGAGCACCGCTCTCAGGGTGCTCTGGCGAAGCCGAGGCTTCCCCCGGGATTGACTCCGCTCTTCAAAACCAGGGGTTCCCCCGGATCGCGCGCGCGAAGCTCGGCACGTGCTGGCATTCGTCCTTCGCAGGATCCTGTACAGCATTCCTGTCCTGCTCGCATCGAGCTTCCTCATCTTCACGTTCGTCTCGACCACCGGGGATCCGCTCGGGCGCCTACGGGCGAACACGAACATCACCGCCGCGCAGTTTCACGCGATCGAGCATTCGAAGAACCTCGACCGGCCGATCGTCGTCCGCTACGTGTACTGGCTCCATGACGCGGCCACGAAGCGCTTCGGTACGACGCTCTTCGGGAATCGCGAGATCTGGCCAGACCTGCAGCGCGCGATCGGGCACACACTTCAGTACCTCCTCACGGCGCTCGTCATCGCGTTGCTCATCGGGATCGCGATCGGCGTGTACTCGGCCTTACGTCAGTACTCGCTCTTCGACTACGCGGCGACCACGATGTCCTTCGTCGGCTTCGCATTGCCCGGATTCTGGCTGGCGCTGATGCTGCAGGTCCTGGTCGTGCAGGTGTTTCTCAACTGGCACGTGCGCGTCTTCTACACCTCCGGGCTTTCGTCGTCGGCGAATGCGGGACACGGGTTCCACTTCTTGCTCGACCGCGCTCAGCACCTGGCCCTGCCGGTCCTAGTCATCGTGACCCTCCAGATCGCTTCATATAGCCGCTACATGCGGGCGTCGATGCTGGAGGTGCTGAACTCGGACTACGTCCGGACGGCGCGGGCCAAGGGCCTCGTCGAGCGACGCGTGATCATGAAGCATGCCTTCCGCAACGCCCTGATTCCGTTGATCACAGTCGTGGCCATCGACTTCGGCGGGCTGTTCGCCGGGATCATCACGCTCGAGACGATCTTCACGCTCGACGGGATGGGCTTCTACTTCATCAACGCGCTACAGGCGAGCGATCCCTATCCCGTGATGGCGTGGTTGCTGGTTGTAGCAACCATGGTCATCACGTTCAACCTCATCGCCGACATCCTCTACGGCATCGTCGATCCGCGTATCCGTTACGGCTGAGTGAAGGTCGCGCGGCCCGCGAGCTTGGCCGCGAGCTCCGCGCGTGACCGCACGTGCAACTTCTTGTAGATCTTCGAGAGGTTCCACTCGACCGTCTTCGGGCTCATGAAGAGCTCGCGTGCGGCTTCGGCGTTCGACCGGCCTGCTGCGACGACTTCGGCGACGCGGGCTTCGGTTGTGGTCAACCTACCCGAGCGTGACGGACGTCCACTGATATGTGCCAACTCGGCACGAGCTTTCTCGGCCCATGGCCGGGCATCCATCCGCTCGAAGATCTCGACTGCGCGCTCTAGCGTCGCGCGCGCCGGCAGCTTCTGCCACGCGCGTCGCTGGACGATTCCGAGGGCGGGGTGCGCCTTGGCGACCTGGTGGGGCCAAGGCTGAGGTAGTTCCTCGAAGCCCTGCCCGGCCCGGGTGCGTTGCCGCACCGCGTCCGCC
>JBKPGW010000272.1:0-4210 GCA_046729555.1 Actinomycetota bacterium
CAGCGGCCGGTCGGGATAGCCGAGCTCCTGCGCCGCACTCGCCAGCGCCCGCGCGCCCGTGACCTTGCGCCACGCCGGCGCGCGCAGCCCGAGCCGTTCGAGCAGCGCATACGCGGCCGCCTTGTCGTTCGCGGTGCGGATTGCCTCCGGCGGCGAGACGAGCACCGTCGTCGCCATGAACCGCTCGCGAGCCTCCGCGAGCGCGAGCAGGTCGAACGACGACTGCGGGAGGACCGCGTCGATGTTCTCTCGGCGGACGATGTCGAGCACGGCGTCGACGTAGCCGGGGTCACGGCCCGGGGGGACGACGTAGAAGCGGTCACAGAAGTGCCGCCCCACCGCCTGCGGCGACATGTCGATGCCGACGACGCGGACGCCACGCTCACCGTTCGTGCGCAGCGCGCGTAGCAGCGCCGCGGTTCCTGGCGCGCCCGAGGCGGTGACGAGGACGGTGATGTCGCGCATCGCCGCGCGATGCTAGGGGTTCTCAGCGACTGGCGGCTGTGGCGACCGTTCCAGGAAAGAGGAAGCGGACACGATTCCACCGCGCGATCTCGCAGCCGTTCTTCCGGTTGAAGCGCGAGCGGATCAGCGTGCCGCGGAAGCGGCCGGTGACAAGCGCCTCCTGCGGCCCGCCGTAGATCTGCGTGCAGGCCGTCCCCGTCGGGGTCGGCGCGAAGGGCGCTCGCAGCGCAGAGAGCCTGGTGCACGCGGCGGCGCGGTGTGGGAGCGTGCCGCCGGCGGGTGCGCAGGTCAGCGTGTAGCTGCGGATCGGTGTGTGTCCCTGGCCGTTGGGCCAAACGGTGATCTGGAGCGAGGTCGAGGCCACGAGGATCGCGGCGAGAACGTTCACCGTCCCAGGATAGGCAAGAGCCGCCGCAACCGCCTGCGTTCGGCCGGCAGGTAGAAGCCGAGCAGCGCCAGCAGGAGCGGATACGCGGCGGTGAGAGCGAGCGCCACCCCGAGCGGCGCATCGAGGAGCTTGCCGAGGACGGTCAGGCCGACGGCCGCGAGGCCGAGCGTGGCGACGCGGCGCCACTGGTAGGGGACGGGAAAGACGGTGTGCGCGCGCCAGGCCATCCCGACGAAGAGCAGCGTGTAAGCCGACACCGTGGCGATCGCAGCACCCATGCGCCCGTACGGCGGGATCAGGGCCAGGTTGAGCGCCACGTTCAGCAGCGCAGCCGCTCCGGTGACGACCCAGTTCGAGCGGGTCTGGCGCGCGCGGCCGGTTCCGATCTGCACGACGACGTACGCCCCGAACGCGGCGACGCCGAACGCGAGTGGCGCGACCACGTTCTGTGCCGGGTAGAACGGCTTGGTCGTGATCAGCTTCACGATCCACGGCGCCAGCAGCCCGAGCGCAACCGCGAGCCAGCAGCAGACGTACACGACGTACGTCAGCACGAAGCTGTACGTCCGCCGCGCCTCGCGGTCGTCGTCGATCGAGTAGGCGAATGCCGGCCATGCCATCCGGAACGCCGTCAGCAGCAGCACGATCGCCGACGCGACGCGCACGCCGATCGAATACAGGCCGACCTCGTGCGCGTCGGTGAGCTTGACGAGGAAGAAGCGGTCGCTGAAGTTCGTCAGCCACAACGCGACGGCCGACGGCACGAGCGGGAGGCCGAAGCGGTTCATCGCGCGGTACAGCGTCTGGTCGAACTGCAACCCCAGTGCGCGCCGGCTGTAGAGCAGCAGCGCTGCGTACACGATCAGCGTCCCCGTGAAGTTGCCGACGAGCACCCCGAGCGGCCCCTTGTCCCAGACGACGACCAGCAGGACGGTTGCTGCGATCGTGATACCGACGTTCGCCAGCGTCGCGACGACGTAGGCGGCCGAGCGCTGCTCGACCCGGAAGAGCGACGTGATCTGCTCGTAGTTCATGGCCGCCCACAGGCCGATGAAGGCCGCGATGACGAGCCCGTCGTGGCTGCGCGTGTGGAACAGCACCCACGAGATCGGCTGCGCGAGCGCGACGCCGGCGATCAGCACGGCGGTCGACGCGGCGAACACGTACCAGAAGGCCGTGCGCACCACGAGCAGGCGCCGCTCCGGCTCGGCCGAGTCGAAGTAGAAGCGGAAGAAGGCGCTCTTCATCGCCTGCGCGACGAGCGCCGTCAGCACCGCGGAGAGGGCGACGAGCGTCTCGATCAGGCCGTAGTCGCTCGGAGACAGGTAGCGCGTGTACAGCGGCAGGAGCAGCACCGCGAGGATGCGCGCGACGATCGACCCGAGCCCGTAGATCGCCGAGTGGCGGAAGAGCTCCTTCAGCCGCTCCAGCATCAAGGCTGGGGTCTGACCCCGCAGGGGCCTGAGCCCTGCTCTTCGAAGCAGTCGCGCACGCTCAAAGTATGGAGGCGTAAATGTCGATGAACCGGTCGGCGACCTTCTCGAGGTCGTGGACGCGCTCGACGTAGGCGCGGCCTTCCTCCCCGAGCCGCTTGCGGAGCTCGAAGGACTCGACCAGTGGGCGCAGCTTCTCCACGAGGTCGTCCTTTGTCGCGGCGACGATCGGCACCTTCACGCCGAACGCTTCCTCGGTCTGCCGCACCGCGTCGGGATCGAGATGCGTGACGACGGGCTTCCCGTAGGCCATCGACTCGATCGCGAAGACGCCGTGCCAGAGGTAGTGCATCTGGTCGACCACGATGTCGGCGCGCTTGAAGCGCTCCACCGCCTCGTCGTGCGGAACGCCGTGGACGACGTCGAGGTCGACCGGGAGCTGCTCGCATGCCTCGACCACGAAGCGGGTGCCCTTCTTCTCGAGATCCGACGGCGCATGCACGACGAGCGGCCGCTCACGCTCCACCGCCGGGACGGGCTCGTAGTCCCGCAGGTCGAGCCCAGGCGGCACGACCGCGGTCGGATCCGGCACCCACCGCGTCGCCGCGTACGAGCCGACGATTGTCGCGTCGAACCTCTTGCGGTACTCGAGCGCCTCGGGCGGCTTGTTGCGGATGTCGTCGCCGAGGAAATGCATCACCGACCGTTTCCCCGTCGCCTTCAGGATCGGCGTGTTCAGCGACTTGGGCACGAGCGTCTTGCCGAAGTAGAAGTGGAAGAGGTCGGTCTGCGGGAGGTAGCGCGCGAGCGCACGCCACTGCACGAGCTGCTGCCGGAACAGTCCCTGCCGCGGCAGGTCGAGGTTGATGTCGTACTCGTCGGGCCGCCACTTCTGCGGCCAGAAGACGAGCAGCCGCGCGTCGACGCCCTTGCGGCGTAACGCATTGACGTGGGCCCAGCCCGTGCCGGCGAGGTTCACCGGCAGATGGAGGATGCGGGCGTCCACGAAAGCAACGATACGATCCGCGGCCTGAAACGCACGCTTTACCGGGCGGCTCGCAACGTGCGACACCCGCGGCGCCTGCGCGACGCGCGCGCGATCCGAGCCGAGGTCGCGGACTTCCTCGGCGGTCGCGACGTGCTCGCGCAGTACGAGCGCGAGGTGCGTGCGAGTGGGCTGCGGGAGCATCTGCTCGACAAGGGACGCGAGCACCTCGCCGCAGTCGGCGGCAGCGGCCACTCGCTCGGCGCGATCGGCTACACGGAGGGGACTTACCTCTACGCAGTGCTGCGCCGCGTGCGCCCGCAGACGGCGGTCGAGACCGGTGTCGCGAACGGCTTCTCGACCGCCTTCTCACTGCTGGCGCTGCAGCAGAACGGCCAAGGTCACCTGCACTCCGTCGACCTCCCGCGCGAGGTCGGCCGCGACTACGAGCCCGGCACCTTCTACGAGGGCGAGGGGCGGGCCGGCATCCCGGCCGGCTCCGAGCCGGGCTGGCTGATCCCGTCCGAGCTGAAGGAGCGCTGGGCGCTGATCCTCGGCCGCACCCAGGACGAGTTGCCGCCGCTGCTCGACCGGCTCGGGACGATCGACTCCTTCATGCACGACAGCGAGCACTCGTTCGACTGCATGTGGTTCGAGTTCAACGAGGCCTGGCCCCACCTGCGGGAGGGGGGCGTGCTGCTCTCGGACGACGTCAACTCGACTGAGGCGTTCCCCCGCTTCGCGCGGGAACAGCGCCGCCGTCCTACCCGCCTGGCGCGGGGGATGGCGCTCCTGCAGAAGTGACTTGACAAGTTAGTAAGCAGTAGCTAACTTACCGCCCATGGCAGTGACGGAACGCAAGTCGGCGACCGAGCGGCGGGACGAGATCCTCGAGGCCGCCCTGGTCGAGTTCGCAGCTCACGGGCTCGACGGCGGCTC
>JBKPGW010000273.1:0-15101 GCA_046729555.1 Actinomycetota bacterium
CTCGTCCAGGGCTCCAAGCGGCTCGCACGCGTTGTGTTGCTGCCGGGTCTCGGACTGCAGCGCTTGACGACTCGTGAGCCGGAGCTCGACGAGACGCGTGTCGCTCTGACCGCCGTCGCCGCGGTCCTCCGGCGCGAATCCGCGCATCGGTAGCCTGCGGGGGGGTTGGCCCCTCACGAGAACAGCATCGAAGCGAACGGTCTCGTCCGTGAGTTCAAGAAGGGCCCGCGCGCAGTCGACGGCATCGATCTGCACGTCGACCCAGGCGAGATCTACGGCTTCCTCGGGCCGAACGGCGCGGGCAAGTCAACGACCGTCCACATGCTCACGACCTTGCTGCCTCCGACGGCCGGGACGGCCACGGTCGGCGGTTTCGACGTCGTCAAGGAGGGACCTCAGGTGCGCAAGGTCATCGGTGCCGCGCTGCAGGAGGCTGCGCTCGACCCGTATCTGACCGGCCGCGAGCACCTTCGCCTGCAGACCGCGATGCACGGGATCACCGGCGAAGAGCGTAAGCGGCGCATCGACGAGCTGCTCCATCGCGTCGGCCTGACCGAGGCGGCCGACCGGAAGATCAGCGGGTACTCGGGCGGGATGAAGCGCCGTCTCGACCTCGCGCTGGCGCTCGTGCACCGGCCGCGGATCCTCTTCCTCGACGAGCCGACGACGGGGCTCGACATCCAGAGCCGCACGGCGCTCTGGCAGGAGGTGGGCCACCTTGCGAAGGACGAGGGCGTGACCGTCTTCCTCACGACCCAGTACCTCGAAGAGGCTGACGTGCTCGCCGACCGGGTCGGGATCATCGACCACGGCCACATCGTTGCCGAGGGCACGCCCGAGCAGCTCAAGGCCGAGATCGCAAGGTCGACGGTCGAGGCGGTCCCGACTGAACGCAAGCAGCGCGGCGCGCTCGTCGCGGTGCTCGAGCGCTTCGGCGAGCAGACGACGGGCTTCGGCCCGGACAGCGTCGCCGTGCAGCTCGCCGCGAGCGACGGCGACATCGCGCAGATCGTGCGCGCGCTCGACGCCGAGGGAGTTCAAATCGCCCACCTGCAGATCCACGAGCCGACGCTCGACGACGTCTTCCTGGCGAAGACGGGACGCCACCTCGAAGGCGCCGGAGACGAAGAAGAGCAGGAGGAGCCGGCGCCCGCCTGATGCACAACATGCTCGTGCAGGCCGCGACGCTCGGCCGGCGTGCCGTCGTCCGCACCGCCCGTCAACCCGCCAACGTCGTCTTTCCACTGATCTTTCCGATGCTGCTGCTCGCGGTTAACGCGGGCGGGCTGAAGGCCGAGACGAAGCTGCCGGGCTTTCCGACGGACTCGTTCCTCGCATTCGCGTTGGCCGTGCCGTTCGTGCAGGGCGCGTTGCTCGCGACGGTGAACGCGAACGTCGAGTTCGCGCGCGACATCCAGACCGGCTTTCTCAACCGGCTGGCGCTGACACCGGTGCGCGGCCTCGTGCTGCTCGTCGGCCAGCTCGGCGGCTTGCTGACGATCGCGCTCGTGCAGGCGCTCTTCTACCTCGTGGTCGCGGTGGCGTTCGGCGTCCGCCTCGAGACGGGTTTTGCCGGCGCCGGGTTGCTGCTCGTCCTCGAGGCGATGATTGCGCTGGCGTTCGCCTCCTTCGGTTCCTGGGCTGCGCTGCGCACCGGCTCCACGGAGGCCGTCCAGGGGTTGTTTCCGGTCTTCTTCGTCTTTCTCTTCCTGTCGTCGATGAACATTCCGCGGAACCTGATCGAGAGGACGTGGTTCCGCTGGGTCGCGACGGCGAATCCCGTCTCGTATCTGATCGAGGCGGTGCGCTCGCTCGTGATCGCGGACTGGCATTGGGAGACGATCGGGCTCGGCTTTGGCGTCGCCGGGATCATGAGCCTGATCGGGTTCGCGCTCGCAACGCACGCCTTGATCGGGAGGCTCGCGCGCACATGAGGGAAGCCCTTGACGTCGCGAGGGGCGTCGCCTGGCGGCAGGCGCACAACTTCTTCACGAACCCTTCGTTCTTCCTCCCGTCCCTTCTCTTCCCGCTGTTCTTCTTCACCGCGTTCGTCGGCGGCCTGTCGCGGATTACCAAGGTGCCGGGGTTCGACTTCCCGACGGGGTATACGGCGTTCCAGTTCGTGTTCGTCCTGCTGCAGTCGGCCGCGTTCTCCGGCGTCTTCACCGGCTTCGGAATCGCGCGCGACTTCGAGGGCGGCTTCATGCGGCGGTTGCTGCTCGCCGCGCCGAACCGCAGCGGCATCCTGGTGGGCTACGCCGTCGCAGCGCTGATCCGCTGGGTGACAGTCATCACGCTCGTGACCGGCGTCGCATTGCTCGCGCAGATGAAGATCGGCGGCGACGGCGTCGACCTCTTCGGGCTCTACGCGCTCGGGTTTCTGCTGAGTCTCGCCGGGATGATGTGGTCGGCCGGCGTCGCGATGCGGCTGCGCACCCAGCAGGCCTTCCCGGTCATGCAGATGCCGGTCTTCATCCTGCTCTTCTTCGCGCCGGTCTATGTCCCACTCGACCTGCTGGAGGGCTGGATCCACGCGGTCGCCACCGTGAACCCGATTACGGCCCTGATGGAGGCCGGCCGCGGGCTGATCTCCGGGGAGCCGGAGCTGACGCTCGCGGCCTTCGCGATCGTCTCCGGTCTCGTCCTCGGCTTCGTTCTCTGGGCCGTGCGAGGCCTGCGGCATGCAGAAGCCGCGGGCTGACGCATAATTCACAGATGGAGCAAGAAGCCTGGCCGACCCCACAGACGCCGTCGCGCGAGCCGCTGCCGCGGGTCGAGGACCTGCCCGTGGCCGAGCAGGGCTACGAGCAGGAGAGCGTCAAGGCCGCGTTCGACTCCTTCTACCGGCACGCGGCGCAGCTCGACGCGGCGCTGCGCACCCTGGAGGCCGTGGACTCGTTCCACAGGCACGCGTCCGCGTTGCGCGCCGACCTTCGGGCGTTGCGCTCGGCGGGGTGGACGCAGCAGTCGTGGCCCACGCCTCCCTCGTACGGCTATGGACTGCGCGCGCCACGCGAAGGCGTTTCGCCGGTTGTCTGGCGTGTCGCCGGAGAGGTCGCGTTCTTGATTGCCGTCGCGGTCGCGCTCGGTCTCGCGAACCTGTCGTGGTGGACGATCCTGCTCGCGATGGCCGGCGCGCTCACGATCGTATGGGCGATCGAGTGGGTTGCCGGTCGCGAAGAGCTCACGTATGCACGTCCCGCGGCGGGCGCCGTGCATCCGGTCGTCGAAGCGCAGCGCGCGGACGACACCGAGGAGCACGACGCCCTCGGCTGGACGGCATTCGAGGAAGCGCAGGAACCGTCGGACGCGATGACCATCATCGGCGCGCCGCCGCGCGAAGAAGCCGAGGAGCCAGAGCCGGTCGCCTCCGACCCTGGGCCGGAAGAGCCCGAGCCGGAGGACGAGCCGGAGCCGGAGCTCCCGCCCGCGGCGCAGGCGCCCGACGGGCGTCGGCACTGGTGGCAGCGCCGCTCGGACGTTGAGCCGGAAGAGCCGGCGGCCGCTCCCGAGCAACCTCGGCATGTGCGCGTCCTTCCTGCGGATGCCGATCCCTGGGAGCAGGGCTTCGACGAGCCCGTCTCGGCAGAAGGCGACGAGTTCGGCGAGCCCGACGAGGAGACCGAGGAGCCCGCGTTCGTCGAGCAGTCGGGTCGGCGCCGCTTCCGCCGGCGCTAACTCGCTCCGTCACGGGCTTGCGCTGGGAATCCCCGGCTGAGAGGGTTGGCTCGTGGAAGCGAGCGCGTCGTACCCCGTCCAGTTCTCCGTCGCGTATCCGGACCGCGAGCTCAACCGGCTGACGACGTTCTTCAGGCTGTTCGTCGCGATCCCGATCCTGATCGTCATCGGAGCTGTCGGTGGCCACGAGTCCTACGCCGAGGGTCGCGATTGGACCGTTGCCGCCGGCGCCGGCGGATTGCTCTTCTTCGCGCCGTTGCTGATGATCCTCTTTCGACAGAAGTACCCGCGCTGGTGGTTCGACTGGAACCTCCAGCTGCTGCGCTTCTCCGCCCGCGTCGCCGTGTTTCTCGCGCTGATGGACGACACCTACCCATCGACTGACGAGGAGCAGTCGGTCACGCTGAATCTCCCGTACCCGGATGCGCGCGAGGGTCTGAACCGCTGGCTCCCGCTCGTCAAGTGGCTGCTCGCGATCCCGCACTATGTGATCCTCGTCTTCCTCACGCTCGCGGGCCTGGTCTCGGTGGTCGTCGCGTGGTTCGCGATCCTCTTCACCGGCCGCTACCCGCGAGGGCTCTTCGACTTCGTCGAGGGCGTCCTGCGCTGGTGGAGCCGCGTGATCGCCTACGCCTTCCTCCTGGTCACGGACGAATACCCACCATTCAGGCTCGGCGTCTAGCTGCCGATACATAGACCATGCGGCGGCGTCCGATTGGTCAGATCCTGGTCGAAAAGGGGGAAATCTCCGAGGCCGACCTCGAGGCTGCGCTCGCGGAGCAGGAGCGTTCCGGGCGTCGCCTGGGCGAAATCCTGATCGAGCAGGGCCGAACGTCCTGGCTCGCGCTCGCGCGCGCGATCGCCGAGCAGGTGCTCGACATCCAGAACTCGTCGGCCGAGCCCGAGCCGGAGTCCCAGCCGGAGCCTGCTCCGGATGCCGTGAGCATGGTGCGGGAGCTGGCCGAGCGCGTCGCGAACCTGCCGCCGGTGCCCGACCCGCTGCCGCCTCCGGATCCCGAGCGCGAGCTCGCACGCGCGGTCGCGGAGCAGGTCGCCAACCTCGACACACCCGCACTGCCTCAGCAGGACACCCACTTGCTGCACTTGACGCCGTCGCCCGCGCCCGCGCCCGAGCCCGAGCTGCCGCAGGCGCTGCCGATCACGACCGCGGACGAGAGGCTGCTCAGCATCGAGGCGTTGCTCAAGGAGCGGCAGCGTGCCTTCATCGAGCTCGTCACGACCGCCGAGACCCTGCGCATGAAGGTCGCGCGGCTCGAGGAGATCCTCGACGAGCGTGACAGGGAATTGACCCGCTTGCGCGTCCTCCGAGCCAGCTAGCACTTTCGAGCGAAAGCTGCGCTTCCGCTCGATACTTGGGTGCGCCGCTTCGCGGGGAACGCGCGCGGGCTGAGCCCGCGCGCTCCTACGGGAGTGGCCGAGGCTCGTCTCCAACCGTCCGTGTCGCGGTGCCTTCGGCATCGCGGCACGGATCAGTTCGCCTCCCGCCAAGGCCGCTTCGCGTGCCTTGGCGTCCGGCCGTGGTGTCGGCGGTTGGCGCTTGTTTTTTCTACCTCTTCAGCTTCAGCGTCCGCGAGACGCCGATGACTTCTCCCTTGCGGTCAAGCGCCTGCACGGCGATGTACCTGCCGCTCGTGCGAAACGGGATTGCCGTTTCGAACCCGCTCTTCCTCGCGCTGGCGACGACGGCGAGGTCGGCGTTCGCTTTCCCTAGGAGCACCTGCCAGCGCGCCACCTCTGTCGCGCCGTTCCAGCTGACGTAGACCTTCTTTCCGGCGACGGCGATTGCCGGCAGATCCTTCGGCCGGCCGTGCCAGACGAACCGGTACGCGCGATAGGTGTCTGCGTCCGCGCCCGGCTTCTTGCCGTGTCCGAAGTAGGCGTCGAAGAGGACGCGCCCGTTCGCGTCCAGCTCGCTCACGTAGGGCCACGCGCCCCAACCGACGAAGACATGTCCGTCCGGCAGGAACTGCGCATTGCCTTCGAACGGCGACAGCAAGCGCTTCGGATGCCGGTAGCTCCGCACGAGCGTCGCCTGCTTGCTCCGCTCGTCCAGTCGCAACACGAGCACGCGCGTGAACTTCTCGACCGGTGGGGCCGCGCCGTTGTCGAAGATCGTGATCGTCCCGTCGGGCTGGCGGCGTGCGTCGTGCTGCCACGCGAACCTCACTCCGCGCCCGAGCCTGAAGTCGCTCTTCTTCCCGCCCAGCCGCCACAGAACCTTGCCTGTGCGACGACTCACCTCGTACACGGCGTGGGTGTTGCGGCCGGAGATGAGCAGGTTGCCGTTCGGTTCCTCGTCGACGGAGTTCAGGTGGATGTAGTCGTATGGGAACGGCTTCGTCCCGAGCTGCTTCTTGGGCGGGTTCGAGTACGACTCTTTGACGCCGATCTGCGGATAGCTGTGCCACTCGAACAGCACGCGCCCGGTCGGGATGTCGACCTCCTGCACGATCCCGTCCCAGATCAAGCCGTCCTTCGGGCCGCCGAGCGCGCGCAGGTCGACGTGGCGACGGTGATAGATGGTCATCAGCGCGGTGTCCCGCGAGGTGAGCTGGAACTCGTGTACGTCGCCGACGAGCCCGTTGCCGGGGCGCACCTCCGCGACCGGCCGGTACGACTGGTCGTAGATCACGTACCAGCCGTTGATGCCGACACCGACGTTCGAGACGCGGCCGCGCCACCAGGTCAGCACCGGCTTGCCGCGGTAACGCTGCGCACGGAAGTCGGTGACGCCTTTCGTCAGTTTCAGCGGGTGGAACCAGACCACCTGGCCGCGGTTGTCCATGATCATCGGCCCGGCCTGCACCACGACCATCTTCGGCGCGAGGAAGACGTAGCCCGGGGCGGTGCCCTTGGCCGGTGTCCGGATCTGCACCATCGGCGGCTTCAGGTCGGGCCGGGAGCGAAAATGCTGCGACGGCGGAGGGAGCTTCGGAGCGGCCTGCGGCTTCGCCTCCTCGTCGCAGGCGGTGCAGGCGAGCACGAGGCCGGCGGCGAGGAGCGCGCGCTTCATGCCCGGCCCACCGGCGCCGACCGCGCCAGCGAGCGGCCCAGCCGGTCGAGCGCGCGCACGGCGACCCACGCCGCTTCGTCCGGCAGCGCGATCGCGGTCTCGAATCCGGCCTTCGGCACCGTCAGCAAGGGTCGTAGCTTGGCCTTCTCGGGCCCACCGAGCAACTGCCACGACTTGACCTCCGTGGCGCCGTTCCAGCTCGCCCAGAGAGTGTCTCCGTCAACGGCGATCGCGGGGCGGCTGCGCGGCCGTCCGATCCACGGAAAGCGGTACGCGCGGTAGGTGTCCGCGCCCGCCCGCGCGAAGCGCAGGTCGAGCAGCGTCTTCCCGTGCGGCCCGAACTCGGTCACGTACGGCTGGTGCCCCCATCCGACGAGATAGTTCCCATTCGGGAGCTTCTGCATGTTCCCCTGGTCGACCGAGACCAGCGGCCGCGTGTGCACAAAAGCGTGCAGCAATGTCACGCGTCTGTGCCGCTCGTCGATGCGCAGCACGATTCCACGCGACTGGCGACGTAGTTTCGGCGCGGCGGCGTTGTCGAAGAGCGTCAACGTCCCGTCGGGATGTCGGCGGGCATCGTGCTGCCAGCCGAAGCGAACGCCCGGCCCGAGCTCGAAATCACTGCGTTTGCCGCCGAGCCTCCAGATGATCCGCCCGCTGCGGCGGTCGATCTTGTAGACGGTGTGCGTGTTGCGTGCGGAGACGAGCAGGTTGCCGTCGTGGTCGACGTCGATCGAGTTGATGTGGAAGTAGTCGTAGGTCCGGTCGGAGTTGCGCGGCAGGCGGTAGTACGACTCGACCAGCGGCACGTGATCGATGCTGTGCCACTCGAACAGCACGCGCCGCGTACGCAGATCGATCTCCTGGAGCGCGCCCTCGAGCACCGAGCGGCTCTTGACGCGTACGCGGTGCGACAGCGTCATCAGCGCCGTGTTTCGCCGCGTGATCAGGAACTCGTGCATGTCGCCGGACAGGCCGTTCTCGGGGCGCACATGGGTGATCAGCCGGTACGACGAGTCGTAGATCGCGTAGGCGCCGAGCCGGCGGTCGTCGGCGGACTTGCCGCGCCACCACGTCAGTACCGGCTCGCCGCAATACCGCTGCACGCGGAAGTCGGTCACGCCGCGCTGATCGACCGGCATGAACCAGACCACGCGCCCACGGTTGTCGAGGATGAGCGGACCTCCCTGGGCGACCTTCTTCTTCGGCGCGATGAAGAGGTAGCCCGGCGAGACGAGGTGTGTGCGCGTGAAGAGCTTGACCCGCGGCGGCCTTAGGTCGGGCCGGGAATGGAAATGGCGAAAGGGGACGGCGGCGCTTGCGCTGGCGACCAAGGCCGTCGAGGCCATCAGCGCCAACAGGAGTACGGGTCGGCGTGGCACGCGGCAGCCTAGGCAGTCTCGCGCGCCGCAGCAGTTCCCGTCCCCGGGCGCGCGATGAGCAGGACCGGGGACACGACGATCACGGTCGCACCGATCGCGAGGGCGGCAACCCCGATCGCATCGAGCGCATAGCCGCCGAGCAGAGCGAGTCCGGCGGCGAGGAACGCCGCCAGCTGGTCGTTGAAGCCGAGCAGCTTGCCGCGCTCCGCGGCGCTCGTCCTGTCGGCCATCTGCGCAGTCGCCGCCACGAACGAGATGTTCCAGCCGATGCCGAGCCCGAGCAGGAGCACGGCCGTTGCGAAAACGCCCGCAGCCCAGAGCAGCCCGATCGTCGAGAGCGCCATCACGACGAGGCCAACCTCGAGCGCCGGCGTTCGCCCGACGCGGTCGATCAGTGCGCCGATCACGAGCACAAGGGCGTACATGCCGAAGACATGCGCGCCGATGATCGGAAAGACCGAATCCTGGCTGTGGTGATGGTGTTCGACGACCACGTAGCCGGACAGGTTCATCACCGAAACCATGACGCCGAAGCTCGCCAGCGCCGCGAGCATGGCGGGCCTAACCCCGGGCCGCCCGACGATCTCCCGCAGGGGCGCAGCGGCCACCGGTGCAGCCTCGCCCGCACGTGAGCCGATCAGCTCCGCGATCCGTTTCGGATCCGGACGGACGAACTGGACGATCACGAGCGCGATCAGCGAGATGCCGCCGGCCGCGAGCCATGGCACGGTCAGCGAATCCGCCTCGACGTCCTTGCCGGCGAACATCGGGCTGAACACGGTCGGGCCGAGAATCGCGCCGAAGACGGAGCCGAAGAGGACGTAGGAGATCCCGCGCGCGCGGCGCGCCGGCGGATACATGTCGCCTGCCGCCGTCCGGATCAGCAGCGAGACGGCGCTCGCCGCGCCGATCAACCCGAAACCAGCGATCACCGCAACGGTCGAGTCGATGCGCGTTGCAAGCGCCGTCAGCGCACAGCCTGCCGTTCCGACGACGAAGCCGAAGGTCATCACGGGCGTTCGCCCGAAGCGGTCCATCATCCGGCCCGCGGGCATCGAGGTGAGCGCTGACGCGGTGAGGAAGATCGCCGGCCCGAGCCCGAGCAGTCCCCGCACGCCGGTGACGAGCACGAAGGTGAGCGAGGACACCGCGGCGACGAGCTGGAGAACCGCCGAGTTCACCGCCATGGTGGCCGCCAGGATCACCGTGTTCCGCCGGATCGGCAGGGCCGGCGGGGGCTGGCTCACCACGGAGTCATTCAATCAGGACTGCTTCAATGGCCAGCGTGAGGCCCGCGGCGATCGCCGTTCTGCTCAGCGTCGCACTCGCGGGCTGTGGGTCCTCCTCGTCGCCGCAGATCACGATCGGGGCGGCGCGCACGTATCAGCTCGCAGGCTTCACCGCCCGGTTCGTGGCACACAAGCCGGAGCGCGTCACGTTCAGGATCGAGCAGCCGTCCGGTGCGCCGCTGACGCGTTATCGCACTGGCAGCGGACCGCACACCGGCGTTCACCTGATCATCGTCCGCAGCGACCTCGGCGCGATCATCCACGAGCACCCGAAGCCGAACGCCGCCGGGGAGTTCAGCCCCACCTTGACGTTTCCGACCCCGGGGCGCTATCGCGTCGTCGTCGACGCATACCCGCGATTGAGCGGCCCGTTGCGCAACTTTCAGCTGTTCCGCTGGATCGTCGTTCCCGGTCGCGCACCGAGCGCGGCGCTACCCCCGTTTCGTCCCGTCGTGACCGTTGACGGCTATCGCTTCGCCCTGCAGGGTCGACCGAAGCTCCGCGCCGTGCAATCCAACTTCCTCACGCTCCACGTAACCCGGCCGGATGGAAGCCCCGCAACGTTCACGCCCTGGTTCGGCGCGCTCGCGCACGCGATCTTCTTTCGCGTCGGCTCGCTCGACTATTTCCACACGCACGTCTGCTCTGCGCGAACGCCGGGCTGCACGTCCGTCCTCGGTGCGACCCGTGTCACGGGCACCCAGACTCGCCCAGGTGAGCTCCGCGTCGGGGTGCTGCTGCCGATCGGCGGGACCTGGCGCCTCTTCCTGCAGGGCAGAGTGGACGGCCACGTCCTGACTGCGCCGTTTACGCTGACCGTCCGATGATTCGCAGGGCGCTGATCGGGGCCGGCGTCACGACGTTCGTCGTGCTGCTCGCGCGGTCGCTCGCCTACGCGACCGAGCCGACCCCGGCGGCGCGGCTGCTCGAGCAGCGTGCCGGGGGCCCCGCGCTGCCAGTGCTCGCCCTGGTCTCGCTGGCGCTCGGTGCGGCGATTGCCGTGGCGGTCTGCTGGCTCGCCGCCATGGCCGTGCGGGAGCGTGCACTGATCGAGCGTCGAGAAGCGGCGCCGCTCGCGGTACGTCCCGTGCTCGCGCTCGCCCTGGTCCTCGGGCTCGTGTCCTGCATAGCCGGCGGTCTACTCGAGGCGTACCTCCACTGGCGTGCGGGGCTCGGCTGGCACGGGTTGCACTGCCTCGTCGGCCCCGTCCATCGCGACCTGATCCCGATCGAGACCGGCTTTTCGTTCGTTGCGGCCGCCGTCATCGCCGCCACGAGGTACGTGCTTGCCTGGATGCGCCGGACCTTCGCGCGTCTTGGTGCGGTCCTGCCGCGCATGTGGCCTGCGATGCCGGGCCCGCTGTGCAGGCTCGACTTGCCGCGCGCGACGCTTTGCGTCGGCTCGGCGTCCGCTCGAGCGCCTCCTGCGTTGGGTTGACGGCGACCCAACGACTCGAAGGGAGAACTACGAGATGAACAGGTTGCGCGCGGGTGGGCGCCTCGGCGCCTTGCTCGCGATCACAGTCGGAGCACTTGCGTTCGCGACGTCTGCATTCGCGCACGCCGAGGTCAGTCCGGCGGTCGCGCTCGTCAAGAGCGGCCAGCTCTTCACGCTCGCGGTGCCGACGGAGAAGGAGGACGCCGCGACGACGAAGATCGAGCTGACGCCCCCGAGCGGCTTCGCGATCGACTCGTTCGTCCCCTCGCCCGGCTGGACGCGGAACGTGAAGTCGATCGGCTCGGGTGAGGAGACCAACATCCAGCAGGTGACGTGGTCCGGCGGCAACGTCCCGTCGGAAGAGGACGCGCTCTTCCAGTTCCTCGCTTCCGCGGACTCGGCGAAGACGTACTCGTTCAAGGTGCGTCAGACGTACTCCGACGGCAGCGTGGTCGACTGGTCGGGACCTGAATCCTCGGACACGCCTGCTCCCCAGGTCCAGGTGAAGTCCTCGCTCGGCGGCGGCGGCAGCGACACGCTCGCGATCATCGCACTGGCGCTCGGTGCGGTCGCACTCGTGGTCGCGGTTCTCGGCCTGTTGACCGGCAGCGGGAGACGCTCGCTCGCTTGACGCGCAGAGCGCGCACGGCGCTCGTCTTGGCGGCGGTCGCGGCGGCGCTCGCGCTGCCCGCGGCCGCCTGGGCGCACGCCGTGCTCGTGCGCACGGTGCCGACGGCGAGCGTCGTCCTCAACCGACCCCCGCCGGTCGTCCAGCTCACCTACTCCGAGGCGGTCGAGCCTCGTTTCGCCGCAGTGTCGGTGACGAACGCGGCGGGCAACTCGCAGACGGCCGGAGCGCCGCGCCGCTCCGCAACCGATCCGAAGACGCTCGTCATGCCGCTGCGGCGCGCCGCGCGTGGCTGGTACCTCGTCTACTGGCGGGTGATCTCGGTGGACGGCCACCCGGTCCGGGGTGCCTTCAGCTTCGCCGTCGGACCGAACCCCGGCCCGGCGCCGCAGTTCGTCATCCCGTCGATCTCCGAGACCGCCGCGACGCCGCGTCTCGTCACCGCTCGCTCCATCGTCTTCGTTGCCGTGATGGTTGCGATCGGCCTCTTCCTGCTGCGGATCGCGATCGCCCGGCCGGTCGTGCGCAGAGTTCCGGAAACACGGCTGCGGGCCGTGACGATCGCCTTCGGGGTCGCCGCGGTCATTGCGCTCGTCGCCATTCCCGTCTACGTGCTGATGGCGACCGCGCAGTTCGCGCTGCGCTCGACGTTCGATCTCGGCGCTCTCGTCCCGCTGTTACGGGACTCCGCCTTCGGCCGTGGATTCCTCGATCTCGAGCTCGTGTTCGGGCTGTTCGTCGTCGCAGCTGCGATTGCAATCTGGCTCGACCGCCCCGAACGGGAACGGCGGTCGATCGCGGAGCTGCTCGCTGTCACCGGTGCCGTCGCCGCTGCGGGCGCGGCGCTGGTCGTGCCCGGCCTGTCCGGGCATGCCGCGCAGACGTCGCCGCGCGGGGCAATGCTCCTCTTCGACTGGCTCCATCTCTCGGCCGGCTCGTTGTGGGTCGGCGGGCTGATCGGGTTGCTCGTGTTGTGGCGCAGCTTCCCGGCCGCCCGTCGAGTCGCGGGCCTCATGGTGTGCGTCCCACGTTTCTCGAACGCCGCCTTCGTCTCGGTGCTGACGCTGATCGGATCGGGAACCGGCGCTGCGCTGTTCCACATGCCGACGTTCGCGTCGCTGTGGCAGACGTCGTACGGCCAGACGCTGCTGGTGAAGATCGGGGTGCTCGCCACTGCCATGCTGCTCGCCGCGGTGAACCTGCTGCGGACGAGGCCGCGCCTGCTCGCGTATCGCGACCGGCCCGAGCTCGGGCCCGGCGCCGCCGTGCTGTTGCGCCGTCTCGTGACGGGGGAGGTGCTGCTGGTCGTCAGCGCGGTTGCGGCTGCAGCGGTGCTCTCGAGCCTCGCGCCGCCGGCCAAGGCACTCGCGAAGGTCGGCGGCGCCGTCGCGCGAGTTGGGCCCGGCCCGGTCGTCGAGGTCGTGAACAAGAATGGCTACCGCATCGAAGTGCGCGTCAGTCCCAACCAGGCCGCCGTTCCGAATAGCTTCTCGCTCCGGATCACACGGGGCGGGACGCCTGTCCGGGGCGCGGAGGTCGTGTCCGGGTTCACCATGTTGGACATGGAAATGGGCTCGCAGTCGTACGCCCTGACCGAGACAGCGCCCGGGGTCTACTCCCGCTCGGTCCCGGCGCTGGTGATGGTCGGCCATTGGGGTCTCTCGTTCGACATCACGCCTCCGGGTAAAGCCCCGTTCAACGTCCTGCTCGTCGACCGGGCGAACGGATGAGCCCGCGCAACGTGACCGTCGCGGTCGTGGCAGCGCTACTGGCGCTGTTCGCCGGCGCGGCGGCATGCGTCGTCGTCGTCCTCCTCGCAGTGGACACGCTTGGCTAGGCGCATCGCAGTCGCGGCCGCCCTGCTGCTGCTCTGCGCGCCGTCCATCGCGCGCGCGAACGGCGATCCGGCGAGCGACTACCTGCTCGTGCAGAGCGTCTTCCTGCCGTTCAACACCAAGATCGACCCCAACGCCACGGCCGACCTGTCCGACACGATTCGGGAGGCGGATGCGGCGGGGTTCCGGATCAAGGTTGCGGTGATCGGGACGCGCTACGACCTCGGCACCGCCTTCTCGCTCTACAACAAGGCGCAGAAGTACTCCGAGTTCCTCGGCCTCGAATTGTCGTTCCAGTACCGGGATCGCCTGCTGGTGGTGATGCCGAACGGGTTCGGCTACTCGATCGGCGGCCGGCCCGACAGGCGGGGGATCGAGGTGGTCAATGGATTGCCGGGGCCGGGGAAGGACGCCACGAAGCAGGTCGAGTCGGCGACTCGAGCCGTGCGAAAGCTCGCAGCGGCTTCGGGCCACGTCTTGTCGGCGGCGAACAAGGGCGGCGGGTCGGAGACGCGCGACCGGCTCACCATCGCGGCGGGCATCACGGCGCTGGTCGCACTGCTGGCGGCGATCGTCTTCTTCCGCCGGGGGCGAACGGCCGAGCGCGCATAGTCGTACGCTTTGGTCATGCAGACCTGTCCCAACTGCGGCCACGAGAACCCCCCCGACGCTCGGTTCTGCAACGCCTGCGCCACGGCACTGGCCGGCGCGGCGCCTGCGCTCCCCGAGGAGCGCAAGATCGTCACCGTCCTCTTCGTCGACCTGGTCGGGTTCACCGCCCGAGCCGAGCGCCTGGATCCGGAGGACGTCCGCGCGATCCAGACGCCGTACTTCGCCCGGGTGCGTGCCGCGATCGAGTCCTTCGGCGGGACGGTCGAGAAGTACATCGGCGACGCCGTGATGGCGGTGTTCGGCGCCCCGGTCGCGCACGGTGACGACCCCGAGCGTGCGGTCCGGGCGGCGCTTGCGATCGCCGACTCGGCCGGAGAGCTCGAGCTGCGGCTTGCGGTGAACACGGGCGAGGCGCTCGTCTCGATCGCCGCGAGGCCGGCGCACGGCGAGGGCCTCGTGTCGGGCGACGTCGTGAACACGGCCGCCCGGTTGCAGGCGGCCGCACCGGTGAACGGCGTGCTCGTCGGGGACGAGACCTACCGCGCCACCCGCACGACGATCGAGTACGAAGAAGTCGAGCCGATCATCGCGAAGGGCAAGCAGGCGCCCGTTCGTGCGTGGCGGGCGCTGCGCGCACGTGCCGCGCCGGGCGAGCGCGCCACCGGACGCGTGCCCATGGTCGGACGGTCGTCGGAGCTCGCGGCGCTGGCCGCGATGTGGGAGCGCGTCGTCTCGGAGCGCCGGACCCAGCTCGTCACGCTGTTCGGGCCGGGCGGCATCGGCAAGAGCCGGCTGAGCGCCGAGCTCGCCGAAGTCGTCGCCGACTTCGGAGGACGCGTGATCCGCGGACGTTCGCTGCCGTACGGCGAGATGACCCCGTACGGCTCGTTCGCGGCACAGGTGAAGCAGCTCGTCGGCATGTTCGACACCGACGCGACGGACGTTGCCTGTGCGAAGCTCGAGCGCGCAGTCGAGGCAGCGCTACGCGCCGGTGACGCCCGCGACGTCGCGGCCCACCTCGCGATGCTCATCGGAGTCGGCCAGGAGGGGGCGGCCGGCGACCGCCAGACCTTGTTCTACTCCGCGCGCCGCTACGTCGAGGCGCTGGCTCTCGAGCAGCCGACGATGCTCGTCTTCGAGGAAATCCACGTCGCGGCTTCGAGCCTGCTTGACCTGCTCGAGATGCTCGCCTCGCGGGTGCGCGA
>JBKPGW010000274.1:0-5993 GCA_046729555.1 Actinomycetota bacterium
CCTTTCGGTCGCTGTCCCGACCTATGCAACCGCCGGCGGCTAAGAGCCGCCCAAGACTGGCCTAAGACTTTCTTGAGACTGTGTACAGCACGTACGTCTCGAGCTCGCGGAAGCCGAGGCGCTTGTACACGGACTCGCCCATCACGCTCGACTGCAGCGCGGCGAACTCGGCTCCGGCGTCGAATGCGTCGCGCACAGCGTGCGCCGTGATCGCGCTGCCGTAGCCTTTCCCGCGATGCTCCGGCGCGGTCGCGACGCTGAAGATCGCGACTGCGTGGCCGATCGTGTATCCGGCCGCGGTCGCGACGTCGACCCCGTCGACCCGACCCAAGTAGTAGTGCATGCCCTCGAGGGCGGCGACCTCGAGTGAGTAGATCGATGCGGCGAGGTCCGCGGAGATCCCGAATCCGGCCGCGCCGACCGCGAGCGCCTGCGCGAGACCATCGGCGGTCTCGACGCGAAGCACCTGCACGTCGGGCGTGTCGGGCTCGCGCAACTCTGCGCGTGTCACGGCCATGCCGGGCATCCGCACCGTCGGCTCGAAGCCGAGCTCGCCGGCAGCCTGCTCGACAGCGGGGCTGCGCCCCGCACGCACCATGATCCCGAACGGCGTGCCGAGCCCCTGGGCCTCGGCGCGCGCGGACTCGATGTGCGCAGCGGCCGCGTCACTGTCCACCCACATGCCGTTCAGGTCGCGCACGGGGAACGTGGGAAAGGAGAAAAACGTGTAGCCCTCGCGGCGTGCGCACCGCGCGTCCTCGAGCACGCCGGCAAGTCGCTCCAACGCTTGCTCGAGCGGCTCGTGCACGTTCATTCGACGACCTCGGTCGTCGCGACGACGAGGCGCTCGCGCCGGCGCAGACGCGGCGGCGTGACGAAGACCGCGACGCCGGCGCCGACCAGGGCCGCGATCGCGCTGGCGCCGAACGCGATCTCGAAGCCGACGACCGACGGCACGCCGCCGGTCCCCTCGATCGTGTGCGCCGCCAGCAGCGCTGCGCCCACCTGGCCGCCGACGACGCCGCCGACGGTGCGCATCACCGTGTTCATTCCCGTGGCGACGCCGGTCTCGGTCGGACGAACGGCCTCCGTGATCAGCGTCGCCATCGCCGCGTACGCGAAGCCGACGCCGACCCCGAGCACCGCCATCGCCGCCAGGATCTGCCAGGGCTCGTCGTGCCAGACGGCCAGAGAGCCGGCCGCGGCCGCGACGGCGACGAGGCCCGTCGCGAGCGGCCACTTCGAGCCCACGCGGCGCCCGATCAGGCCGGCCAGGGGGCCGGCGAAGAGCAGCGTAACCGAGCTGGGAAGGAGGTAGAGGCCGGCTTTCGTGGCGCTGGCGTCGAAGCCGAAGTGGACGAGTCGCTGCACGGAGTGGGGAAGACCGTGCGGAATCTCGACGAAGTTCGGGACGAGCACGAAGGAGCCGAACATCGCGAAGCCGGCGACGAGCGCGGTCAGGTTCGTGAACAGGACCTGCCGCACCGCCAGCATGCGCATGTCGACCATCGGCTCGGCGACGCGCAGCTCGGCGACTCCCCAGGCGACGAGCAACAGTGCGGCGGCCGCGGCGAGGCCGAGGATCCGACCGGACGTCCAGCCCCAGTCCTCGCCTTCCGTGAGGGCGAGCAGCATCGCAATCAGCCCACCGGAGAGCAGCGTCGCGCCGACGACGTCGACGCGGGACGGCGTTCGGATCGGCGACTCCGGGACGTACCGGTGCACAAGCACGACCGCCGCGGCGATAGCGACGGCTCCGACGATGAAGAGCCAGCGCCAGGAGACGTTGTCGACGATCACTCCCGAGAGGACGATGCCGAAGCCGCCGCCGACGCCGAAGACCGCCGAGACGAGCCCGATCGCGACGCCGATCTTCTCCCGCGGAAACTCGTCGCGGATGATTCCGAAGCTGAGGGGGAAGACAGCGCCGCCCGCGCCCTGGATCGCCCGCGCGCCGATCAGCGCCCAGATGTTCCACGCGAGCGCGGCGACGACGGAGCCGAGGAGGAAGAGGGCGAGGCTGACGACCAGCAGACGCTCTTTGCCGTACTGGTCGCCGAGCTTTCCGAGGACCGGTGTCGCCACCGAGGCGACGAGCAGGAAGACGGTCAGCACCCAGGTCACCCATGTCGTGGTCGTGTGCAGCTCGCGCTGGAGTGCCGGCAGCGCCGGGATCACCATCGTCTGCTGGAGTGCGAACGCGGTGCCCGCCAGGGTCAGGATCGCGAGCGTGACGTTGTAGTGCTGCCGACCCTCGGCCACGGTCCGAGCCTAGCGGGCGAATGGCGGAGCCCGCCTTGCGGCGGGCTCCGGCTTCGGCCCCTCTGACCGAACTTGGCTACTTGCAGGCCGGCACGGTGCGGTCGGCCGTCACGAGCTGGTCGAAGGCGGTTGCCACGCGCGCTCGCACGACCGCCCGGTTCTTGAAGTGCAGGTTGGCCCGGAACGGCGCCCGGCTGTCGGTGGCGGCGCGGCGCCCGTTGACCATGAACGTCACCGAGGACACGTTCGAGCCCGACACGCTGGTTCCGACGGCCCCACAGCGGCCGTGTCTTGCTGCACGGAAGCTCACCGCCGGGCGCGCGCGGCATGTCGCTCCGGCACAGGTGACGAGGTTGTGCAGCCGCCCGGCAAGCGCGTTTCGGATCTGCTCGTACGCCGGATTCGCGTGCTCGCTCTGCAGCTCGAAAGGATCCTTCTGCAGGTCGTACAGCTCGCGCTCGCCGTTCTGGTGCTCCGCGTACAGGAAGTTGCGCGAGCGGATCGCGTCGAAGTGGCCGGCTCCCGGCGTGTTGTCGACGAGCAGGTCTCGTCCCAGCTCGAGCCCGCCGTCGCGCCAGTAGCGCAGCAGCGAGACGCCGTCCTCGACGCGGTCGGGCCGGGCGGTCTCTCCGGCTGCGTCCAGGATCGTCTCCGCGTCGTCGACGTTCATCACCAGCTGCTTTCGATGAACCCCGCGAGGCAGTGACTTGTTCCCGGTCCAGCGCATCAGGAGCGGTAGGCGGATCGACTCTTCGTACAGGAGCACCTTGCCGCTGCGGACGCGGTGTTCTCCGTGGAAGAAGCCGTTGTCGCTCGTGAAGATCACGAGCGTGTTGTCGAGCTCGCCCGTCGACTGCAGCGTGTCGACGATCGACGCAACGGCGTCGTCGACGGCGAGCAGGGTCTCGCGCCGCTGCTGCCAGTTCTCCTGGATCGCTGCCTGCACGCGTGCGTTGATCAGCGGCCGCCGGCGGATGCCCGCAGGCTTGTCGGAGACGTCGGCCTCGTTGTAGTTCGGCGGTTGCGGTAGCGGCGTGCCTGCGAAGCGGTCCTTGTAGCGGGGGGCGGGCACCGGCGTCGCGAGGCCGACGGGATCGTCGGGATCCCGCGGGCCGCCCGAGTGGTCGGCGAGAAAGGCGACCCAGAGGAAGAACGGCCCCTCCGGCGCACGGCGGCGGATGATCTCGTCCGCCTTGTCCCGGTAGACGTCCGTCTGGTAGCAGGACGCCTGCGGCACCGCACAGTACGTGGTGAGCACGCCGTTTTCGTTCAGCGTGTAGTTGTAGTACCGGTACGTGGAGGGGTCGACCGAGCCGCGCCACTCGCTCCAGCCGGGCGGGATCTCGAGCGGGTTCCGGCGGCCGTAGCCGTTCAGGTACTTGCCGAGGTGCGCGGTGTAGTAGCCCGAGCGCTGCAGCCAGACGGCCAGCGTGTTCGTACCGTCGAGCTTCTCGAAGCCGCCCTGCGGGAGCGCGTTTCCGCGGACGCCGTTGTTGTGTGAGTACTGGCCCGTCAGGAACGTCGCGCGTGAGGGGCAGCAGAGCGAGAAGCTGTCGAAGTTGTTGTCGAATGTGACGCCCTCGTCGCCGATCAGGCGGCGGACGTTCGGCAGCACCTCCATCTCCGCAAGCGTCTGGTCATCGGTCTCCATCACGACGATGTTGGGACGCGGCGGCGCTGCGGCGGCTTGGGCGGAGCCGCCGGATCTGTGGACGCCGATGGCACCGGCTGCGGCCACAACCAGCGCCGCCACGACTAGGAGCCCGAGCCTGCTCTTCATGGATCCCCCCTCCGCGAGCGTGTCGGTCGTGTTATTGCCGCCGGCTGTGAACCGCGGATTGAGAGCGCGGAAAGATTCTGTTAGGCGGGCTGTTCTTCGACGAGCGGGACGGCGCGCGAGCGGAGCCAGACGTAGGCCGACATCGACAGCCCGGCGAGCCCCGCAACCGCGAAGGCCAGCTCGGTGCCGCCGGCCGCGGTCAGCCAGCCGGACAGGATGCCGCCCGCGGTGCCCGTTCCGGCGAAGGCGAAGAAGTAGAGGCCGATCAGTCGGCCGCGCAGGTGGTCGGGCGCGGCGAGCTGGATCAGGGAGTTCGAGTTCGAGGACCAGGTCGTGAAGCAGATGCCGCCGATGAAGAGCAGCAGCGCGATCACGGCCGTCGTCCGCAGGGGCGCGATCAGCAGCTCGCAGAGCGCGAACCCTGCAGTCCCGATCGCCGTCGTCCCCATCGTCGCGCGGCTGACGTGCGCGGAGACGAGTGCGCCGATCAGAGCTCCGACGCCGAAGACGGCGGAGAGCACGCCGAACACCTCCGGGCCCGAGTGCAGCGTCTGCTTCGCGAGCACCGGCAGCAGGACGTTGAAGTTGAGACAGAACGTGCTCATCACCGCCACGAGGCTGAGCATCAGCCAGATCTGCTCGTCGTGGCGCGCATAGGAGATGCCCTCCTTGAGCCCCGTGTAGAGCGTGCGCGGGCGCTCGCGGCGCTCGACTGCGTGGAACTCCTGCGGCCGCATCAACAGCAGCGCCGCGAGCACCGCGATGTAGCTGGCCGCGTTGACGGCGAAGCAGACGCCCGCGCCGGCGGCAGCGATCAGCACCCCGCCGAGCGCCGGGCCGAAGATGCGTGCCCCGTTGAAGACTCCGGAGTTGAGGCTGATCGCGTTCGGGAGCTCGAGCGGGCCGACCATCCGGAACGTCAGCGACTGGCGTGACGGGGCGTCGAGCACCTGCACGAGGCCCATCAGTGCAGCGATCACGTAGACGTGCCACGCCTGGGCGACGCCGGCGAGGGCGACAACGGCGATTGTCGAGGCGAGCAGCATCTGCGTGAACTGCGTGGCGATGACCGTCCGCCATGCATCGAGACGGTCGACGACGACGCCCGCGACCAGGCTGAACAGCGTGAACGGCATGAACTGGCAGAGGGCGAGGATCCCGACCGCGACGGGCGAGTGCGTCAGCGAGAGGACGAGCCACGCCTGGGCGACGCGCTGCATCCACGTGCCGATGTTGGAGATGACCTGCCCGCTGAAGAAGAGCCGGTAGTTGCGGTGCTTGCGGACGCTGAGGAAGGTGCGTGCGCCGGCGCGGAGAATCGCCGCCGTCACGCGGTCTCCTCGAGCAGCCGCTCCAGCGGCTCGATCGCGGCGTCGACCGCCTCGAGCTCAGACGGGTCGAGCTGGCGGAGCCGCGCGGAGAGCCAGGCCGTGCGCTTTGACTTGACCGAGCGCAGGACCTTCTGGCCGGCGGCGGTCAGCGAGAGCCCGACGCGGCGCTGGTCACCCGCGACGGGGGCGCGCTGGACGAGGCCGGCCTCCTCGAGCCGTGCGACGAACTTGGAGATGCCCGGGACGGACATCCGCTCGAGCGAGGCGAGCTCCCGCATCCCGATGCCGGGGTGGTACTTGATCTGAACGAGGAGCGCGACCTGGCCGCCGGTGACCCCCAGCGAGTGGACCTCGCGGCGGAGCTCCCGATTGAGCTTCAGGAGCACCGGGCGGAGCCGGTTCGCCAGGGCGGTGGTGTCGAGGACTTCGGCGGCGAGCATTTCGTTAACCAGGTTAACGAATCGGCACGACCCCGCGGCGGCCTAAACCCCTCGATCGAGGGCAGCCGCGAAGCGGCCGTCCGCGAAGCGGACCGGTGGAGGGGGTCTGGGGGAACCGGCAGGTTCCCCCAGCTCCTACCATCAGCGTTATGAGCCCGAACCCATTGGAGGACGTGGCTC
>JBKPGW010000275.1:0-2168 GCA_046729555.1 Actinomycetota bacterium
GGGGTGGGCCCTCCCGGGGGTGGGGTCTGGGGCCGCCGCCGGGCGCGGCGCGGACGGCCGCGCCCCCGGGGGTCTGCCCCCGCTGGGGTCAGACCCCAGCAGTTCAAGATGCCACTCGTAACGGGAAGTACGGAGGCGACAGCAGGAACCCCACGCGGGGTGGGCGGTCGGACCAGCCGCGCACCATCGTCAGTGCGGGTCCGATCCCACGTGTTGGCACGAAGCCGAGCTGGCGCGCGGCGGCGTGGTCGCGGCACCCGGCGATGATGACGTGTCCGAGGCGGCCGATCGCAGGACGGCAACCATCCCAGTCGACGAACGGCAGCAGCGGGTGGCACGAGCGGCCGTTGCGGTACGCGTCCAGGGCGCGCACGTCGCTCGCGGCAGCTCGCTCGCCCTCGCTCAGCGCCGACGGATCGGGCCGTCCGGCCGAGCGCGTCGCGGCGAAGAACGCGCGGTAGGGCTGCTGCGTCGGATGGCTGAAGTGCCGCTGGAAGCGGTGCAGCAGAATCGCCGTCCCGCCCTCGGCGACGGGGAACGAGTCGCGCCACAGACGCAACGCGAGGCCGAGGCCGAGATACGACCCGAGCAGCGGGTTGGGCCGCTCGCGCGGTAGGTACGGAGTCGTGCGCGGAACGCCCACACAGATCGCGTCGAGCTCGCGGTCGAGCGTGATTCCGCGCAGTTCGACCCCGCGTAGGAGCGCCTCCGTGTGCGCGACGGACGGGGGCCCTGCGAACGCGGCCGCAGCCGTGCGCTCCAACGGCAGCGAGCGCAGCACGTACGCGCGCAGACCGCCGGGCAGCAGGTGAAAAAGATGCCGGAACGGGGAGCGGACGACCCGGTCCAGCGCCTGTGTCTCGTAGGGATAGCCACCCAGGGTGCCGCCCAGGCGCGGGTGGTTGAGGACGAGCGACGCACCGATCACCGGCACGCGTCGCAGCAGCGCGCGCTCGAGCTCGAGGCCGAGCCGCCAGCCCTGCGACGCCGATGTTTCCAGTAGGGAGTACGCACCCGCTGTGCGCAGCGCCTCGCGCCCCGAGACGCCGACGAGCGCGGCGGGGCCGCCGTGGAGCACCGTCTCCGCGGCGGTGACCACGACGACGAGGTCCGTGTTCACGAGCGCCGGGTGCACGCGTAGCGGCACAGCGCCGGCGTTGCCCAGGTGGACCAGGTCGTCACGCTCAACGTCGTGCACCTCCACGTGGCCGTGGAAGCGACGCGCGAATTCCGGCGACACGAGGGTCTCCAGCTGCTCGTGCCCTGCCCGTCGCGCGAGCCCACCCGCCACCAGCAATGTCTGGTAGCCGGTGGGCACGCCCAGCCGCTCGAGCTCCCCGACCGCGGCGGCGATCGCCGCCTGGCGTGGATCGCGCTCGGTGCCGGGCAACGGCAGCTGCGGCGGCTCGACGACGATCGTCGCGCGGGTGCCACGCGAGACGAGCGCCTCGAGCGGCTCGCCGGCCAGCGGAAAGCGGAGCGCGTCGCGGACCGCCGCGCCGACGTCCGCGACGGCATTCGCGGGCGGCGGCGGCCGGAGCACGAGCGCATCGTCCGGCGCCGTGACGACGACGAGTCGCGAACCGGCGAGGATCGGCACGCGCCTCACGGCCGCTTGTGCTGCTCTTCCAAGAGCCGCGCGGCCGCGTCCAAGTGGTCGTCGGAAAATGGGCGAATCTCGACGTCCGGCATCCGGCGGCGGACGATAGCGTTGAGTCGGAATGCCCAAGACCTTGACGGGAGCCGAGCTGCAGCTGGACGACGGCCCCGCGCGTGACGCGGAGCTGTTCCTCGTCGACGGCAACAACCTGGCCTACCGGGCGTTCTTTGCCCTCCCGGAGGAGCTCGCCACGACGGAGGGCTTCCCGACGAACGCGCTGCTCGGCTTCACCAACATGCTCTTCAAGCTGCTCTCCGACTATCGGCCGAAGGGCGTCGCGGTAGCGTGGGACACGCGCGCGGTCCATCGGCACGAGCTCTCGGAGGACTACAAGTCCGACCGGCGCCCGATGCCGGACCTGCTCGGCGAGCAATTCCCGTACTTCCGCCCGATCGTCGAGGCCTTCGGTTACCGCAACCTCGAGTTCGAGGGCTGGGAGGCCGACGACGTGATCGCAACGCTCGCCAGCCGCGCCGACCAGGCGGGGGTCAAGACGACGGTGGTCTCC
>JBKPGW010000276.1:0-3256 GCA_046729555.1 Actinomycetota bacterium
ATCGCGGCGGCGATCGCGACTCGGAACGGTGTCGCGTCTTGGCGAGTCTGACTCAGGAGCTGGCCTCCCTCGAGCGCGGCAAGGAGGACGGTCGCGAGCGTCGCCGGGTCGGCGTCTGCACGGAGCTCGCCGCGCCCGCGCATACGCTCGAACAGGCCGGCGAAGTGCGCCTCCCACTCTGCGAATGCTCTCTCGACCTTCCGCCGCGCCTCCTCGTGCCGCCCGACGACCTCCGCCGCGAGCGAGCCGATGGGACAGCTGGCGAAGTTCTGCTCGAACAGGCGAACGAAATGCTCGAGGCGCGCCTCGAGCTCGTCGAGCGAGTCGATCCCCGCGAACGCATTCGTCAGCTGCTCGATCACCTGGACGCAGCGCCGCTCGACCGCCGCCTCCACGAGCGCGTCGCGATCGTGGAAGTAGTGGTACAGCTGGCTCTTGCTGGCGCCCGCGGCGGCGAGCACGTCGTCGAGGCTCGTGTGCTCGACCCCGTGTACAGCGACGAGCTCGGCGGCACAGTCGACGATCCGGTCGCGCGTCTCCCGCCCGCGACGGGTCTTCGGCTCGACGGTCATGCCACAAGGATAGCCAACACTGGACTAGCCAGTCCATTTGCTGCTAGCGTCTCTGGACTCCTTAGTCCAGAAACGAAAGGTTGGCCGAATGAGCACCGACACGCCGTCCGCTCTCAAGACCCGCCGCGGCGCCCTGATCTTGGCGTTGCTCCTGCTCGTCCAGTTCCTCGACTTCCTCGACGTCTCGATCGTCAACGTGGCGCTCCCCTCCATCCGCCACGACCTGCACTTCTCGCAGCAGAGCCTGCAGTGGGTTGTCAGCGGCTACGTCCTCACGTACGGCGGCTTCCTGCTCCTCGGCGGCCGCCTGGCCGACCTGCTCGGCCGCCGTTGGGTGCTCGTCTCCGGCCTCGGACTCTTCGCGGTCGCCTCGCTCGTCGGGGGCCTAGCACACGCCGAGGGCCTGCTCATCGGGGCCAGGCTCGCGCAGGGAACAGGTGCGGCGCTCATGTCTCCGGCGGCCCTCTCCACGATCACGACGACGTTCACGAATCCGCGCGACCGCAACGCAGCGCTCGGCGCGTGGGCTGCGATCCCGGGGCTCGCCGGCGCGTTCGGGGTCATCCTCAGTGGCGTGCTCACAGAGGGTCCGGGCTGGCGCTGGATCTTCTACATCAATGTTCCGCTCGCATTCCTCGCCGGCATCGGCGCCGTCGCCCTCGTCGGCTCGGAGCGTCCGCGCCGCGACACGAGCTTCGACCTCGCCGGCGCCGTGCTCGCCACGGGCGGGATGCTCCTCGCCATCTACACGCTCGTACGCGCACCCGATGTTGGCTGGGGGTCTGCGCGCACGATCGGCGAGCTCGTCACCGCCGCCGCCATCTTCGTCGCGTTCGTGATCAATGAGCAGCGCGCGAAGCATCCGCTCGTCCCGTTCTCGATCTTCCGGATCAAAGGGCTCGCCGCGGCGAACCTGACCCAGCTGATCTCCTTCAGCGGCCTCTACTCGATGTTCTTCTTCCTCAGCCTCTACATGCAGAACGTCCTGCACTACTCGCCGCTGCGGACGGGGCTCGCCTACCTGCCGGTCACGGGCGGCTTCATACTCTCGGTCGGCATCGTCGCGCAGCTCTTGCCGCGCATCGGGACGAAGCCGGTGATCGTGGGCGGCGCCCTCGTCGCCACCGGCGGCATCTACTTCCTCTCCCACGTGCCGGAGCACGGATCGTTCGCCGGCAACCTCCTTCCAGGCGTGATGCTCGTCGCGCTCGGCCTCGGCGGCGTCTTCTCCGGTGTCACCACCGCTGCGACCGAGGGCGTCCCCGGTGACAAGGCCGGCATCGCGTCGGGTCTGTTGAACGCATCGATGCAGTTCGGCGGCGCCTTAGGGCTCGCCGTGCTCTCGGCCGTTGCGACCAGCCGCACCCGCGGCGTCCTCGACACCGGCGGTAACGTCCCACACGCACTGACCGAGGGCTTTCAGCGTGCCTTCTTGATCGGCGCGGGCTTCGTCCTCGTCGCCGCCGCCATCGCACTGTTCGCCGCCAACACGCGCGCGGGCGAGCACGCCGCACGGCTCGAGCGCCTCGAGGCACGTCCGGAGGAGGCGTAGCTAGGTCGCGGCAGCATCACGCTGCTCTGCGAGCACGCGCAGCCCCTCGAGCAGTTCGTCGACGACCCCGCGGAACTTGCGCCGCATGAGCAGTGCGTTCATCGTCGCCCAGACGAGGTTGGCGGGCGTGTAGAACGTCTCGATCCGCACGCGGGTCCCCGTCGAGGTGGCGGTGAAGTGCGCCGTGAACCCGTAGTCCCGCAGCATCCGCTGGAAGCCGAACGAGTCATCGACCACGCGGAACGACGCACGGGTGTCGGCCACTGCCTCGACGCATTCCTCGAGCATCGTTCCTCGCTTGCCCTGCATCGTGACGTCGCAGGTGCGCGTCGTCCCGAGCCCCGACTCGTCGCCACCCGTCTCCTCAATGACTCTGTCCACCACCGGCGCCCAGTTGGCGAGCTCTGCATTGTCCATGAACAGCCGATAGACGAGCTCGCGCGGCGCGCTGATCGTGGCCTTCGCATCGTGGTTCGTTTAGTGATGACCCCGAGAGCGAGCCGAATCCAAGCGGCTACCTCGATGGCATCCCGGTGTACGAGATCCACAGCAACGAAACGGCTCTGGCTCTCGTTGCCGACTTGCGTCAGCTCGGGACGTGGCAGCAATACCGCCCTAACGAAACTCCCTTGAGCGAGTACCTAGAGGACGTGATCCTCCTTGAGGTCGAGACCTATGACGAAGCGAAGGCACGAGAGTTGCTCCGCAAGCAACCGGAAACGTTCCGCTTTGACCCATTAGCTACTGGAGGCCAACGCGAGAGGTCACTTGAGGAACGGATCACGCAAGTCCTCCAGAGCGTTCGGGTGCTCGGACTTGAGCAACTTCGATTCGAGGTTACGAATCCAGACGCGGGACGTGTCATCAGATTCACGGAGTAGAGCCTTCCCGATGGGGTGTGCATGGGGTCAGTGCATCCGGAAACGGACTGATTCGCCATGACGGATCGGGAAGCACAGACGCTTGAACTCGCTGCAAATCAGGAGATTCCCTGACTCATCGTGATTGCTCGGGAAAGCGTTAACTCGGCCTGTCACGCCGGAGGTCGCGGGTTCGAGTCCCGTCGCTCCCGTCTCTATTTGCAGGCACTTTGAGGGATCCGGCGACGGGCCCCAGCGGACGACTACACACC
>JBKPGW010000277.1:0-2463 GCA_046729555.1 Actinomycetota bacterium
ACTCGGTCCTGCTGCGCGAGGGCGTCGCCCGGCTGCTGGCGGAGGCGGGCTTCGACGTGGTCGGACAGGCGAACGACGCCGACGAGCTGCTCCGTGAGGTGGCCGACAAGAATCCGGACGTCGCCATCGTCGACATCCGCATGCCGCCCACGCACACGGACGAGGGACTGCGCGCCGCGCGTGAGCTCCGTAGCCGACATCCAAAGCTGGGCGTGCTTGTGCTGTCGCAGTACGTGCGGCCGAGCTACGCCTTCGAGCTGCTCGCGGACGATGCGAGCGGCGTCGGGTACCTGCTCAAGGACCGGGTTTCCGACTTGAAGGAGCTGGCCGATGCGGTCGAGCGCGTCGGTGCGGGCGGATCCGTCCTCGATCCGTCCGTCGTCTCCCAGCTCGTCGGGCGGCGCCGGGCAGGGAACGATCCGATCGACGATCTCTCGGACCGGGAGCGGGAAGTGCTCGCGCTCATGGCCGAGGGCCGTTCCAATCGTGCCATCGCCGAGCGGCTTTTCATCGCCGAGCGGACCGTCGAGAAGCACGTCAAGAGCATCCTCATGAAGCTGCGCATCTCGGGGACCCAGGACGATCACCGGCGCGTGCTCGCCGTGCTCGCGTACCTCGGGTCCTAGGTACGGGAAACCGCACGGTCAGAGACTCGCACTAGCACGCATCAAGACTCGCGCTGCCCGGGTTCCGCTGTGCACCTGCCCGCAGACAACCTCCAGGCATGAGACCTTCTCTCTCCATCCGTGCACTGGCGCTCGCGAGCGCCTCCCATCCCTGGCGCACCATCGCGGCGTGGGCCGTGGCCGCCGTGATCGCGGTCTTCGCAGTCGGCGCCCTGTTGGGCGGGAACCTGAGCAGCGACAACCATCCCACCGACAACCGCGAGTCCGAACGCGCGGCCGAGCTGATCGACCGTTCGTTTCCCGCAGGCTCGGGCGCGTCGAACAGCGACGTGATCGTCGTCCGTTCGGAGCGCTACACCGTCGATTCGCCGCAGTTCCGCGCGCTCGTCGACCGGCTCGGAGGCGAGGTCCGCCGCGAGCCTGGAGTCGCAAGCGCGACTACGTACCTGGACGCAGCGAACCCGTCGCTCGTCTCGCAGGATCGGCACGCAACGATCGTGCCGGTCGATGTGGCGGACTCGGACGCAATCGAGGACGTCATCGGCGCCGTCGAGAGCGCCGACGCGCAGCCGGCCTTCACCGCGGCGATCACCGGTGACGAGACGCGACAGTTCGACTTCGAGGAGCTCTCGCAGAGCGACCTCCGCTCCGGCGAGCTCCAGTTCGGCCTTCCCGCCGCACTCATCGTGTTGATGCTGGTGTTCGGGGCCGTCGTGGCGGGACTCGTCCCGCTGCTGCTGGCGATGCTCTCGATCGTCGTCGGGCTCGGACTCGTCGCGGTACTCGCGAAGGCATTCGAGATCTCCGTGTTCGTCGTGAACATGCTGACCGGCATGGGGCTCGCGCTCGGGATCGACTACGCCCTCTTCGTCGTGTCGCGCTATCGGGAGGAACGCGGCCGCGGCCGCGAGAAGCTCGACGCGATCGCGGCCTCGGCGACGACGGCGACCCGCGCCGTCGTCTTCAGCGGCACCGCGTTCGTGATCGCGATGCTCGGGATGCTGATCGTGCCGAACACGATCATGCGGAGCCTCGCGATCGGCGCAATCGTCGTCGGCGTGATCTCGGTCGTTGCCGCGACGACGCTGCTGCCCGCGCTGCTCGGCTTGCTCGGGGACAGGGTCGACCGGTTACGGATTCCGCTCGTCGGCAGGCGTTCGGGCGGAGCCGCGAATCCCGAGGGGCGCTTCTGGGGAGCGATTGTGCACGCCGTGCTGCGGCGGCCCGGGCTCAGCCTCACTCTCTCGGTCGCCGTCCTGCTCGCAGCCGCCGCGCCGATCTTCGGCATGAGCATCGGTACGAGCGGCGTTTCCGCGCTGCCGGAGCGCTTCGAGTCGAGGCAGGGCTTCGTCGCACTCCAGCAGAACTTCCCGGGGGCGACGGCGAGCCCGGTCGAGATCGTGGTCGCGAATGCCTCGAGTCCTGCGACGGGGCAGGCACTCGAAGCGCTGCAGGCCGACCTCGCTGGCTCTCCCGAGTTCGGAGTGGGTCGGATCACCCGGTCGGCGGACGGCGTCGCCGTCCTCTCCGGTACTGTGAATGGAGACTCGTCGGGCAAGGCGGCCGTCGCCGCCGTGCGCGAGCTGCGCTCGGAGATCGTCCCCACGGCCTTCGCACACACGGATGCGGAAGTGCTCGTCGGCGGGAGCACGTCCGAGAACATCGACTACATCGACTCCTCCACCGATCCGGCACCGATCGTGATTGCCCTCGTGCTCGGGCTCACGCTCGTCCTCCTGACGACCGTCTTCCGCTCGCTCGTGGTTGCGGCCGTGACCGTCGTGCTCAACCTGCTTTCCGTCGGAGCTGCCTATGGCCTGATCGTGCTCGTCTTCCA
>JBKPGW010000278.1:0-24633 GCA_046729555.1 Actinomycetota bacterium
GGCTCGGTCTGCGGCTCGACGCTCGCGCTGATGGACGCCGGCGTGCCGATCAAGGCGCCCGTGTCCGGGATTGCGATGGGCCTCGTCAAGGAGGGCGAGGACTACGTCATCTTGACCGACATCCAGGGCGCCGAGGACCACCTCGGCGACATGGACTTCAAGGTCGCCGGCTCGCGCGACGGCATCACCGCGCTGCAGATGGACATCAAGATCACGGGCGTCACGCGCGAGATCATGGAGAATGCACTCGCGCAGGCGAAGCAGGCGCGTTCGACCATCCTCGACAAGATGCTGGAGGCGATCCCCGAGGTTCGCTCCGAGCTGAACGTGAACGCACCGCGGATCTCGACGGTCAAGATCGACCAGGAGAAGATCGGCATGGTGATCGGCAAGGGTGGTGAGACGATCCGCGCGCTCGAGGCCGACTACGAGGTGCAGATCGACATCGAGGAGGACGGCACGATCCTCATCTACGCCACCGACGGCAACAAGGCGGCCGACGCCATCGCGGCGATCGAGTCGCTGACGAAGGAGCCGGAGGTCGGTGACGAGTTCCGCAACGCCAAGGTCGTGAAGACGACGCAGTTCGGCGCGTTCGTGGAGCTGAAGAAGGGGACGGACGGGCTGCTGCACGTTTCCAACGTGGGCCCGGGCCGCGTCGGTCACATCGAGGACGTGATCAACCGCGGCGACATCCTCGACGTGATCGTGCAGGAGGTCGACAAGGCGCGCGGCCGCATCGGCCTCAAGCTGATCCAGAAGCACGAGAACGGCGGCACCGTGTCGCCGGAGGAGCTGATCGAGCGCGCGAAGAGCGCGCCGCCGCGCGAACGGACGGAGGACCGTCCGCCTCGGGGCGATCGCGAGCGCCGCGGCGGCCGCGGCGGCCGGGGTCGCGACCGCGAGCGGAGCTAGACTCCGAGGCGACAAGCAGACGGACGGAGGGCGGCCGAGGCCGCCCTCCGTCGTTTCGGGGGCTCACGAATTCACCGAGTTGGCGCGAGGGCGTCACGGATTCGCGCGCGCTCGGCCGGTATCGTCGATTCCGAGGGTGGTGGGTACTCGCCCCACCCTGGGTGGGGGCTGGACCCTTTCTCGCCGGTATACATGTCGCGACCTGACGGGTTTGGGTGCTAACGATTCCGGCGTGCTCCGGTTGAACCACATCACGTTCGCGTGCGAGGAGCCGGCGCGCGTGGCCGAGTTCTGGACGGCGCTGCTCGACGGCTACACCGCGGAACAGCACGGCCAGGCGTACCTCGGGCGTGGCGACGGCCCTGAGCTCTTCTTCAACAGGATGGAGAAGTCGCCGACCATCGAGCTGCCGATCCACCTTGACGTGAACGTGCCGGATCGCGAGGCAGAGCTTCAGCGCGTGCTCGAGCTCGGAGGCAAGCTCGTCGAGACGAAGTCGCACGCGATCGGCGAGCTGTCCGAGACCTGGACGGTCATGCGCGACCCCGAGGGCAACGGCTTCTGCATCCAGTCGCCGCACAATGCGCCGCCGAACCGCTACGTGGGCAACGTCACCTTCTCGTCCGCGGAGCCCATCGCACTGGGGAAGTTCTGGGCGGCCGCGCTCGGCTGGCCGGACGAGCCGATCGACGAGGGCTTCATCCAGACACTCCTCGCCGCCGGTATGGACGAGCGCGAGCGCGAATCGTTCTACGTCACGCGCGAGTCGCCGACGAGCCGGCCGCGGCTGCTCTTCCAGCGCCGCGAGAAGTCTCGGCCGGCGGCGTACCCGATCCACCTCGACTTTCGCGCCGACGACCGCGAGGCCGACGTCAAACGGCTGACCGGGCTCGGCGCGACCGTCGTGGAGACGAAGTCCGACGCCGGCCGCACGTGGACGGTCATGCGGGATCCCGAGTCGAACCCGTTCTGCGTCGAATAGCGCCGTCCGCGGCGCGCACGATCCACCCCTGCACGCCCGTCCGCGCGAGCACGTCCGCCGCACGCCCGGGCTCCGCCAGCGCGACGATCGAACCGCCGAAGCCGCCGCCGGTCATCCGCGCTGCGAACGCACCGGCGTCAAGGGCGGCCGCGACCAGCGTGTCGAGTGTCGGCGTCGACACCTCGTAGTCGTCGCGCAGGCTCGCGTGACTCGCCGCGAAGATCGGCCCGAGCGCGGCCACGTCACCCCGCTCGAGCGCGTCGACCGTCTCGCGGACGCGCTCGTTCTCCGTCTCGACGTGCCGGACACGGCGTGGCTCGCCCGCCTCGAGCTCGCGCCGCCGCTCGCCGTAGCCGGAGCCTTCGTGCGAATGGCGCTCCCCGGAGTCGAGCACGAGGATCGCGACGTCGTCGGGCAATGCCACCCAGCGATGCTCGAGCGAGCCGCAGTCGAGCAGGAGGGCAGACCCGGCTCGCCCGAGCAGCGATCCGGCCTGGTCGAGGATGCCGGACGGCACGCCCACGGCCCGCCGTTCCGCACGCTGGCACGCGAGCACGAGCTCGAGCGGCTCGACGTCGAACTCGGCCGCGCTGCAGAGCGCAAGCGCCACGACGACCTCGAGCGCGCCGGACGACCCGAGCCCGGCGCCGAGCGGGAGGTCCGCCTCGAGCTCGCCCTTGAGACTGACCGGCGGGCGCCCCAGCTCCCCGAGCTCGTGCTCGACGGCGTTGACGTAGCGTTGCCAGCCCGCCGTGCCTTCGCGGGACTCCAGAGCGGTCTGCTCGGCTCGCTCCCAGGTGAGCCAGATCCCGAGCTGGATCGCGATCGGGAGGACGAGCCCGCCGCTGTAGTCCGTGTGCTCGCCGATCAGGTTGACGCGACCCGGCGCCCAGTGCCTCGCGCTCATGCGATCCTCAACCTAGTGAAGGTCGCGCTCGTCGGCGCCGGCTCGGTGGTCTTCGCCAGGACCCTGATCGGCGACCTGCTCACCTTTCCGGAGCTCGCCGACGGCGCCACCGTTGCCCTCATGGACATCGATGAGGAGCGGCTCCGCGTTGCCGAGCTGACGGCCCGCAGGATCGCGGAGACGCTCGGCACGAACACGACCGTCGAGGCCACGCTCGACCGGCGCGAGGCACTCGCAGGCGCCGACTACGTGCAGACGATGATGCAGGTCGGCGGCTACCGGCCCGCCACCGTGACCGATTTCGAGGTTCCGAAGCGCTTCGGCCTGCGGCAGACGATCGGCGACACGGTCGGCATCGGCGGGATCATGCGCGGCCTGCGGACGATCCCGGTCCTGCTCGACCTCTGCCGGGAGATGGAGGAGCTCTGTCCCGAAGCGCTGCTGCTCCAGTACGTCAATCCGATGGCGATCAACTGCTGGGCCGTGTCACGCGCGACGTCCATCCGCACGGTCGGGCTCTGCCACTCGGTGCAGGGAACGGCGCGTGATCTCGCCGCCGACGTCGGCGTCCCCGCCGAGGAGATCGAGTACCTCTGCGCAGGGATGAACCACCTCGCCTTCTACCTCGAGCTCACGCTTGGCGGGCGCGACCTCTATCCCGAGCTGCGCACGAAGCGAGACATTCCCGATTGGAACCGCGTCCGTTACGAGGTGCTGCGTCACTTCGGCTACTTCTGCACCGAGTCGTCGGAGCACCTGGCGGAGTACGTGCCGTGGTTCATCAAGGCGGGCCGGCCAGATCTGATCGAGGAGTTCAACGTGCCGCTCGACGAGTACCCACGCCGCTGCGAGGCCCAGATCGCGGAGTGGGAGCAGCTCCGTGCTGATCTGTCCGCCGGCGCCGCGATCGCGGTGAGCCGGAGCGACGAGTACAGCGCGTCGATCATCCATGCGCTCGAGACCGGCACGCCCTTCACCTTCAACGGCAACGTCATGAACGACGGCCTGATCGACAACCTGCCCTACGGCTGCGTCGAGGTCCCGTGCGTCGCCGGCGCCGCCGGGATCTCGCCAGAGCCGGTCGGCCCGCTGCCGCCGCAGCTCGCCGCGCTGATGCGCACGAACATGAACGTGCAGGAGCTCACGGTCGAGGCCGCGTTGACGGGCAAGCGCGAGCACGTCTACCACGCGGCGATGCTCGACCCTCACACGGCGGCGGAGCTCTCGCTCCGGGAGATCCACGACCTCGTCGACCGGCTGCTGGAGGCCCACGGGGAGCTCGTGCCCGCCCTGAGATAATGCGGGGGTGCAGAAGTACGTCCTGTCCGAGTTGGACTCCGGCGAGCGCGTCATCTCCGAGCGCGTCCCGAGCGTGCGCTCCGTCGCGCTCGGGTTCTGGATCGGCGCGGGCTCTCGGGACGAGACCGACGCGAAGGCCGGCGTCTCGCACTTCATCGAGCACCTGCTCTTCAAGGGCTCGCGTGCGTACACCGCGCAACAGATCGCCGAGATCTTCGACGGTCTCGGCGGGGAGCTGAACGCCGCCACCTCGCGCGAGCACACGATGGTCTACGCCCGTGTCCCGGACGCTCACGTCCAGACCGCGCTGAACGTGATGAGCGACATGGTCTTCGCGCCGGCGTTCTCCGAGCTGGACGCCGAGCGTGAGGTCGTGCTCGAGGAGATCGCGATGTACGAGGACACTCCGCAGGAGCTCGTGCACGATCTCTTCTCCGAGGCGGTCTTCGGTCGCCATGCGCTCGGCCGGCCGGTGATCGGCACTGCGGACGTGATCTCGTCCGTGACGCGGCGCGTGCTCGGGACCTACCACCGTCAGATGTACGCGGGCGGAAACGTCGTCATCGCCGCGGCGGGGAACGTCGAGCACAACAAGCTCCTGCGGATGTTGCAGCGCGCGCAGAGCCAGCAGCTCCCGCCGGGGCGCGGCCCGCGCCTGCGGCGTCCGCTCGTGAAGGCGCCGCCGCCCGGCCTGCGCTTTGCGAAGAAGGACACCGAGCAGTACCACGTCTGCGTCGGCGCGCCGGGCATCGCACGCTCCGACCGGCGGCGGTTCGCGGCGTCGATCCTCGACTCGATCCTCGGCGGCTCCGCCTCGTCACGGCTGTTCCAGGAGATCCGTGAAAAGCGGGGGATGGCGTACTCCGTCTACTCGTTCGCCTCGCAGTACACCGACACCGGCCTCGTTGGCGTCTACGTCGGCACGCGCGAGGAGAACCTGTCGCCGTGTCTCGAGATCGCCAGCGAGCAGCTCGCGGACATCGCCGCGGGGAACCTGCGCGGCGACGAGATCTCACGCGCGAAGGAGAACCTGAAGGGCCGGATCATGCTTTCGATGGAGTCGACGTCGAACCGGATGAGCCGGCTCGGGAAGTCGCTGATCACGGACACCGAGCTGCTCTCGTTCGAGCGGATCATCGCGGAGATCGAGGCGGTCGAGCCGCAGGAGGTCTCCGAGCTGGCGGGCTTGCTGTTCGCGCCCGAGAAGCTGTCGGTGTCCGGGATCGGGCCGAGCGAGCGGGTCTTTCGCGCGGCGGTACGGCGGATCAACCCGTCCGTCATCGCGCGCGCTGCGTGAAGCTCGTCCTGAACGGACGCGGCGGGAAGGTCGGACGCGTGCTCGCGCCCGCGCTCCAGGCTGCCGGCCACGAATTGGTGGAGCTCGACGCGGCCGAGGCGATGGTCGACTTCACGGTTCCGGAGGCGGTCGAGGGCAACGTCCGCGCGGCGCTCGAGTGCGGCCTGCCGTGCGTGATCGGGACGAGCGGCTTCGACCACGGGCCTATCGACGCGATGGCGCGCGAGCACGGCATCGCGTGCTTCTACGGGCCGAACTTCGCGATCGGCGCGGTGTTGATGATGCGCTTTGCCCGGGAGGCGGCTCAGTACCTGCCGGACCTCGAGATCATCGAGATGCACGAGCAGGGGAAGAAGGACGCGCCGTCCGGAACGGCCAAGGCGACGGCCGCCATGCTCGGCACCGACCCGCCGATCCATTCCGTGCGCCTGCCCGGGCTCGTCGCGCACCAGGAGGTGGTGTTCGGCACGGACGGACAGATGCTGACGATCCGACACGACACGTTCTCCCGCGAGGCGTTTGTGCCGGGCGTCCTGCTCGCGCTGGAGAAGCTGCACGAGCTGCCGCCCGGGCTCACGGTCGGGCTCGACGCGATCCTGTGACGATCACGCGCGCAACGACGGACGACCTGCCGGAGCTGCTGCCGCTGATGCGCGCGTACTGCGACTTCTACGAGGTCGCGCCCTCCGACGACGCCCTGCTGACCCTTTCGCGTGCCCTGATCGGCGATCCGGAGCGAGAGGGCGTCCAGTTGCTCGCGCGCGACGGCGACGGTCATGCGGTCGGCTTCGCGACGATCTACTGGAGCTGGGCGACGACGATCGCAGCCCGGATCGGCGTCATGAACGACCTCTACGTCGCTCCCGCCGCCCGCGGCACCGGCGCCGCAGAGGCACTGATCAGTGCGTGCGTCGACGAATGCCGGCGGCACGGAGCGGCCGAACTCACCTGGCAGACCGCGAAGGACAACGAACGAGCGCGGCGCGTGTACGACCGGATCGGCGGCAAGCGGGCCGAATGGGTCGACTACTCGCTTGACGTCATGCCGTAGGTTCTCCGTATCTGTGCTTCGAAGCGCTGAATCGGCTCGGCAAGATCGCGAATCGCTGTTTCGAGGTCGTCGATGACACCTTTGACGCGCCACTGAAGGTCGGGATTCTTCTCCCAGAACTCTTCATCATCGATGAGCGGCTTGTCTCGCAGCTCGTGGCAGCGCGTGACGAGACCCGCGGAATCCGGAGGCGCGGGGCCCCAGGAAGGCGGATCCATCTCATTGAGCGTCCTGCTCAACCATCAGCTCCTTCGCAAAGCGCTTCCCGGTCTCTTGCAGTCCGACACTGGCGTAGAACTCGTGCGCGTCCTTCCGCCGCGACGCAGTCGTCAGGAACAGCAGCTCGCACCCGCGCGTGCGCGCCTCCGCCTCCACTTCCTCGACGAGCGCACGCCCGATCCCGTGCCCGCGATGCGCCTCCTCGACGACGAGCGCGCCGATCTTCGCCGCGGGGCGGTCGCGTTCGATCGCCGGCGCCACCTGGAGATGCGCGAGCCCGACGACAGCGCCGTCAAGCTCGGCGATGACGACACGGTCGCCCACGATCCGCAGTCGTTCGAGCCGCGACTCGACGGCACTCACCTGGGAGGGATAACCCAGCTGTGCGAGCAAACCGGCGATCTGCTCCGCATCCGTGGCCTGCGCGTCCCGGATCGTCAGATCCATGGGTCTAGACTATGAGGCTGTGCTGGGTGAGGTCCTAACCGCCGTCGTCACGCCGTTCGGGCGGGACGGGACGGTCGACTTCGAGCGCTTCCGCGAACTCGCGCAGCACCTCGTCGAGAGTGGTTCCGACGGGCTCGTCGTGGCCGGCACCACCGGCGAGAGCCCCAACCTGACCGACGACGAACGGCTCGAGCTCTTCCGCGTCGCCGTCGACGCGCTCCGCGGGCGCGGCACCGTTGTCGCCGGCACCGGGACCTACTCCACCGCTCACTCCGTCCACCTGACGCGTGAAGCGCACGAGCTCGGTGTAGACGGGTTTCTCGTCGTCACTCCCTACTACAACAAGCCTCCCGCCCGCGGCATCGTCGAGCACTTCCGAGCGATCGCCGACGTCAGCGACCGGCCGATCATCGCCTACAACATCCCCGGCCGGGTCGTGATCAACATCGAGCCGGAAACGTTCGTCGAGCTCGCCACTATCCCGACCGTTCGGGCGGTCAAGCAGGCGAATGACGACCTCGTCCAGGCGCGCCGCATCGTCGCGGAGACCGACCTCGACCTCTACGCGGGGGACGACAACCTGATCCTGCCCTTCCTCGAGCTGGGTGGGATCGGCGGTGTTTGTGTGCACACGCACGTCGTCGGGCCGCGCGTCAAGGCCATGATTCGCGCGTTCCGCGAGGGCGACGCCGAGACGGCGCGACAGATCGACGAGGAGCTCGAACCGGTCTACGAGCTGCTGAAGGTCCAGACCAATCCCATCGCGATCAAGGCTGCGCTCAACCTTCTTGGCCATGACGTCGGCGGCCTCCGGCTACCGCTCGTCGAAGCGGACGAGGGCGAGGTCGCTCGGGTCCGCGACTGTCTCGAGCGGCTCCGGATCCTGACTCCCGCCGCGGTCTAGCTCCGGCTTCGCAGCCAGCGCCAGGCCGAGCTCGTCCAGCGACTCGAGCAGCGCCAGCTCGACGTGTCGGGGTGGCAGCTTCGGCGCGAGGAAGGCGACGAAGCCGACGAGGGCGCTGTTGTCCCGCCGCAGCGGCAGCGCGACGGCGATCCCGTCGACGCCGAGCTCGGCGCCGGGCGCAACGATCGCGTCCCGTCCGGACTCCGCCTCGCGCACGAGCCAGCTCATCAACGCGGCCTGCGCGGGCCCGTCCGTTCCGGTCACCGCGTCGACAGTCCCGCCGAGCCCGTCCTCGTCCCAGGCGACCAGGGCGGCCCAGGTGTGGTGCCAGGCAGAAGACATGGCTTTCGTCACGCGGCGGAAGACGTCCGTGCGCTCGTCATTCCCGCTCAGGGAGCGGTGGAGGGCCGCAGCGGCGCGGCCGGCGCGCACCTGGACGACCGCGCGCAGGGCCGTGCCCACGAGAGCGATGGCGCCCCCCGCGGCCGTCAGCCAGGTCTGGTCGAAGCCGAGGCCGGCGAGCACCAACACGACGCCGCCGAGCGCGAGGAGCTCCGGACGTTCCTTCAACTCGCTCGCACCGACCATGTGGACGCGGTACGGGGCCGAGGCACCGCGGATCTCGGCGAGCTCCTCCGGCGTGAGCACGGTCGTCGGATCGATGCCTCGCTGCACCGCGACGAACGCCTTCGCCACGGTCGGATGGAACTGCGTCCCTGCGTTGCGCTGGATCTCGATCAGCCCTTCCTCGTGCGAGAGACCCCGTCGGTACGGGCGGTCGGTCGTCATCGCGTCGAAGCTGTCCGCGACGATCAGGAAGTGCGACGCGAGCGGCAGGTCGTTGCCGCCGACGCCGTAGTAGCCGGCCCCGTCGACTCGCTCGTGGTGGAGCTCCACCGCACGCGCCTGCGCCGCAACGAACTCGAACCGCTGCAGCAGCCGCGCCGACAGACGCGGATGCCGGCGCATCGCCGCCCATTCCGCTCCGTCGAGCCGCCCGGCCTTGCGCAGCAGGGACGCGTCCACCGCGACCTTGCCGAGATCGTGCAGCCGGCCCGCCCAGCGCAGGCGGTCGATGTCCGAGAACGGCAGCCGCAACGCCCGGGCCAGGCCGTCGACGTAGCCCGCCACCCGCAGCGAATGCCGATAGGTGGACGGGTCGCGTTCGTCCACGATGTTCGCGAACGTCTCGAGCGCACGCAGCGTCTCGCGCTGGAGCGTCCGCAGCCTCACCTGTCCCTGATGGATCGCGATCGCCAGCGGCACGAAGACGACGACGTTCCACGGATGGCCGATCGCGAGCAACGCCAACGCCGCGCCGAGCCCCGCTTCACCGGCGCTCGAGACCGGGCGAGGATCGAAGCTCTCCCGCGCGAGCACGACGTCGAGGAGGAGTGCACGGACGGTCAGGTACACGAGCGCGAGCGCGACGACCGGGGTCAGATCGTCCAGGAGGCGCAGGCTGCCCACGTCGCCGCCGGCGATCTCGAAGGCAAGCCCGGCCACACACGCAGCGCCCGCGTACGCCAGGCTGTCGAAGACGACCTTGCGACGCGCGACCCCGTGGAAGAGCCCGGCGGCGACGGTCCCGACCGCAGCCACGAGCGCGGCAGACCACGGTCCGAGCACGATCGCAGCCGCGATCTGAACGGCGCTCCCGAGCCGGAGGCGATCCGGGTGGATGGGTCCGCGGGCGCGCTCGCGATCGGAGTCCTCGAACAGCCCGACGAGGATCGCGGCAGCCAGAAACAGAGCCAGGGTCGTGTGCCCCACACCCCGCTTATCGGCCGCAGCAGCCGACCCGTTAAGGACGCCCGAGCGGCAAAGCCGCTCGGGCTCTGAGACGGCGCCGCCAAGTCGGCGCCTTAGACTGAGGCTCTAATGAACGAAACCTGCAGGATCGTCGCCCTGGGCGGCCTCGGCGAGGTCGGCAAGAACATGACCGTCTACGAGTGCCAGGACGAGATCGTCGTCGTCGACGCCGGCCTGGCCTTCCCGCGGGACGAGCATCTGGGCGTCGACCTCGTCCTGCCCGACTTCTCCTACCTGCGGGAGCGGGCGAGCTCGATCCGGGCGGTGATCCTCACGCACGGCCACGAGGACCATGTCGGCGGGCTGCCGTACCTGATGCGCGAGGTCGACGTGCCCGAAGTCTGGGCGACCCGCCTGACGCTCGGCCTGATCAAGTCGAAGCTGGACGAGCACGGGCTGCTCCGGGCGTCGGAGCTGCGGGAGGTGCATCCCGACGATCCGCCGCGCGAGCTGGGGCCGTTCCGGCTCGAGTTCGTCCGTATGGCGCACTCGATTCCGGACTCGGTCGCGATCGTCATCGAGACGCCGGCCGGGCGGGTCGTGCACACGGGGGACTACAAGCTCGACCACACGCCGGTCGACGGGCTGAAGACGGACGTCGGCCGCCTGGCCGAGCTCGGCAACCGCGGCGTCGACCTCCTGCTCGGCGACTCGACCAATGCGGAACGGCCCGGCTTCACCCCGTCCGAGCGGATCGTCGGCGAGGCGTTCCGCCAGATCTTCCCGCTCCGTGAGGGCCGCATCCTCGTCTCGTCGTTCGCCTCGAACGTCCACCGGATGCAGCAGGCCGTCGACGTCGCCGTCGGACTGGGACGGAAGGTCTGCATCGTCGGCCGCTCGATGCGCAAGAACGCGAACATCGCGCGCAACCTCGGCTACATGGACGTGCCCGAAGGCGTGCTGATCCGTCCGCAGGACCTGGAAGAGCTACCGCCGAACGAGCAACTGATTCTCTGCACCGGTAGCCAGGGAGAGCCGCTGTCCGCGCTGACGCGAATCGCCTACCACGACCATCCCGCGCTGCGGGTCGAGCGCGGCGACACGGTGATCATCTCCGCGAAGCCCGTCCCCGGGAACGAGCTGCGCGTGCACGACACGATCAACCAGCTCGCGAAGGCCGGGGCGGAGGTGTTGCATCAGGAGATCGCGCCGGTGCACGTGTCCGGACATGCCTGCTCGGAGGAGCTGCGCACGCTGCTCTCGCTGCTGCGACCGCGGGCGGTGATGCCGGTGCACGGCGAGTTCCGGATGCAGGCCGCACACGCTCAGCTTGCACGCGACGCGGGCGTGCCGGCGTCGAACATCGTGCTCGCCGAGAACGGCACGCTCGTCGAGCTCTCGCGCGACGGCGCCCGCGTCATCGACGAGGTCGAGACCGGGGTCGCGTTCGTCGACGGGCTCGGAGTGGGGGACGTGCAGGACGTCGCACTGCGCGACCGGCGGCGGCTGTCCGAGGACGGCGTGCTCATCATCGTCGCCACGCTCGCGTCGTCGAACGGCGGCGCGGCCGGTCCGCCGGAGCTGATCGCGCGCGGATTCGGCGACGACTCGGGCCCCCTCCTCGACGAGCTGCGCGACGAGGCAAACCGCGTCCTGCAGCAGTGCCTACGCGACGAGATCAGCGAGATCAAGCTCCTCCAGGAGCACCTCCACGACGAAGTAGGTCAATTGGTCTACGACCGAACCCACCGCCGGCCGATGATCCTTCCGGTAGTAGTGGAGGTCTGATGTCGACGATCCGAGCAAGAGAGCCCGGCTGGGCGGACGTGCTGGAAGACCACGCGGCTGAGTGGGCGACCGCGCGACGCCTCGTGGGACAGCTCGGTGCCTGCGAAGCGGCGGCGCTGGCGTTCTGCCGCCTGCTGGAGCGCTGGGCTCGCGGCGATGCGTTTCCTTCCACTCCCGGCGGGCGTGAGGCTGCTTTGCGCCACGCTGCGGATCGTGCGGAGACGGCGCTGGCCGGCCTCGACCATCCGCTCGACCGTTATCTCCTCGAGCTGGAGTCGGATCGCGCCGAGGGTCGCTCCTGGTACGGCGGCCCGGGCGCCGGCGAGCTGATCGAGTGGGCGCCCATCCTGAAGCGCGCGGGTGTCAGCGCCTGTCCGACGCGAGTCGCGCAGGTCTATCTCGAGCTCGCAGTCCTCGTGCGCGCCCTACAGGGCCTCGCGGACATGGCGCGGATCGACGCACCGCCCGACCGTTCCTCGCTGTGGGCGGGACTCTTCGACCTACGCGAGAACCTCGAGCGGGCCGCGGGCGATCTGCGCGCGCTTGCCGCTTAGTCGCGCGAAAGCTGCGCTTTCGCGCGAGGGAAAGGATCGCCGCTTCGCGGGGAACGCGCGCGGGCCCGGCCCGCGCGCTCCAGGGGCGGTCGGGGGACGTTCTCTACCGTGCGGCGCGGCGATGCTTCGCGTCGCCGCGTCGCATCAGTTCGCCTGCGCGTAGTGCCGCTGCGCGTGCACTACGCTCCGGCTTTGGTCGTTCGGCTGGGCCCCGGCCGTTGACCTTACGATCGACGCGTGGCGGCGGAGCTTACGGTCGTCGGGTCGATCAACCTCGACCTCGTTGCGACGGTCGAGCGGCTGCCGCGGCCGGGGGAGACGCTGACCGGTGCGACGCTCGAGCGTATCCCCGGTGGCAAGGGCGCGAACCAGGCTGTCGCCGCCGCCCGCTTGGACGCAGGCGTGCGAATGGTGGGCTGCGTCGGCCGTGACGCGAACGCGGAGGACGCCCTCGTCGGCCTGCGCGAGGCGGGCGTCGAGCTGGTGCTGCGAGAGGTGGAAGCACCGACGGGGGTCGCGATCATCCTCGTCGCCGAGGACGGTGAGAACCAGATCGTCGTCGTGCCCGGTGCGAACGCCGAGGTAGGCAGCTTCGCTGCGGCGGGGAACGTGCTCTGCCAGCTGGAGATCCCCGACACGGCCTTGCGCGACGCGCGCCTGCAGGCCGACTGGCTTTGCGTCAACGCCGCCCCGGCGCGGCCGCTCGTGGTCGACGCCGACCTCGTCGTCGCGAACCGCTACGAGGCCGAGGTCGTCGGCGAGCAGCCGCTGCTCGCCCTCACGCTCGGGGAAGAAGGCGCCGTTTTGCTCGAGCACGGCCGGGAGGTCGCGCGCGCCACGCCGCCCCGCGTCGACGCCGTCGACGGCACCGCCGCCGGCGACGCGTTCACCGCCTGCCTCGTCGTCTCGCTGCTCGAGGGCCGCGACCGTGACGAGGCGCTCCGACGTGCTTGCGCCGCCGGTGCGATCGCGGTCTCGCGCTTCGGCGCGCAACCTTCATTGCCGACCGCGGAGGAGGTAGACGCGATACTCCGCGCGTGACGCGCATCCTGCTCGACTGCGACCCGGGCCACGACGACGCGATCGCGCTGCTGCTCGCGCTCGCGTCACCCGAGCTCGAGCTGCTCGGCGTCACGACCGTCGCCGGCAACCAGACGCTCGAGAAGACGACGGCGAATGCAATCCGCGTGCTCGAGTTCGTCGGGCGCAACGAGATTCCGGTTGCGGCCGGCGCGGGCCGGCCCCTCGTCCGGGAGCAGGTCGTCGCCTCGAACGTGCACGGCGAGACGGGCCTCGACGGCCCCGACCTGCCGCCGCCGCAGGCCACACCGGTCGCGCAGCATGCGGTCGACTTCCTGGCGGAGAAGATCCGCGAGCACAACGGCGCGGTCACGCTCGTGCCCACCGGGCCGCTGACGAACATCGCGCTGCTGCTGGCGCTGCATCCTGACGCACGCCCCGAGCGCATCGTCTTGATGGGCGGCGCCATCGCCGAGGGCAACGTCACGCCGGCCGCCGAGTTCAACATCTGGTGCGACCCCGAGGCGGCGGCGCGGGTGTTCGGCAGCGACATCGACGTGACGATGATCGGCCTCGACGTGACGCACCAGGCGCTTTTCTCGTCGGCGCACGTCGAGCGACTCCAAGGACGAGTCGGCGGGATGGTGACGGAGCTGTTGCGCTTCTACGGCGAGTTCCACCGCAGGGTGTACGACTTCGACGGCTCGCCGATCCACGACGCCGTCGCGGTCGCGCACGTCATGCGACCGGATCTGGTGGAGACGAAGCACCTGAACACGGAGATCGACGTCGAGTCGGAGCTCTGCCGAGGCCGCACGGTCGTCGACCTCTGGCGGCGCAGCGGACGCGAGCCGAACTCGCACGTCGGCGTCGACGTCGACGCAAAAGGCTTCCTTGACTTGCTGATCGAGCGGCTCAACAGCCTGCAGTGAGCCTCGTCTTCGCCGCGATCGCGCCGCACGGGACGCTGCCGGAGGCGCCGGTCGAGAACGCGGAGACGACCCACGCCGCGCTGGCCGAGCTCGGCCGCCGCTTCGAGGCAGCCGGGCCGGAGGCGACGATCGTCCTCACGCCGCACAACGTGCACGTGCAAGGACACTTCGCCGTCGTGCTCGCGGGGACGCTGGCCGGGACGCTCGCCGACTTCGACGCGCCCGACGTCCGCCTGTCCTGTTCGGTCGATCTCGAGCTGGCGACGGAGGCGGTCGTCGCGTTGCACGACGCCGGCCTGCCGGTCGTCGGTGCGAGCTTCGGCGCGAATGACCCAGGCGCCGCGACCGCGCCGATGGATTGGGGCGTCTTGATCCCGCTGTGGGTGATGGGCGGGCGCACCGAGCCGCCCGTGCCGGCCGTCGTCGTCAGCCCGGCGCGCGACCGTCCGCTCGAGGAACACGTGCGCGCGGGGGAAGCGCTCGCGCACGCCGCCGACGGGTCGGGCAAGCGCGTGGCGCTGATCGCCAGTGCCGACCACGGCCACGCGCACGACGCGAACGGCCCCTACGGCTTCGACCCGGCGGCCGCCGAGTTCGACGCACGCGTCGTCGAGCTCGTCAAGGAGAACCGCCTGGGCGGCCTGCTCGAGCTCGACCCGGCCTTCGTCGCCGCGGCCAAGGCCGACAGCTGGTGGCAGCTGCTGATGCTGCACGGGGCCCTCGGCGGCGGCTGGAGGGGCGAGTTTCTCAGTTACGAAGCATCAACCTATTTCGGGATGCTTTGTGCCGCCTATGCGCCTAATTAAAGACGTGGGCTATCCAGGCCGAAACCAGCCTGGTAATGCCAATAAGTGGAGAAATGCGGCTGCGGCAACTCATCCTTGCGCTGATCGCGTTGGTCGCCATCTGGGTCGGCGTCTACGTCCAGCGCAGCCATCACGCCCACGGACAGGCGACCTTCGCGGCCGGTCCGACGCCGGCTGACCTTCCCGCACCGGAGCACGCCAAGCTTGTTCGCGTCCCCGGCCTGAACAGGCCGGCGTCTCCGACCCCGATCGTCGTCAAGGCGGCACCGCGGCCCTACGTCCATGCGACGGGCGGAACGGCGAAACCGGTCAGGGCCGCGCACGCGAAGGCGAAGCCGGCGTCCAAGCCTGCGAGCGCCACCGAGATCGTCGACGAGGACACGCGCGACTACGCCGAGTCCCCGCCGCCGCCGCTCGAGCCGCTCGCGATCAGCAATGTCCAGGTGAGCGCGCTGACGTCGTCGAGTGCGCGCGTGACATGGCAGACCAACGTGCCGACGCTCGAGCAGACCGCCTTCGGGCTCGATGCGCCGACGATCTGGATTGCTCCCAGCTCGGCCGTCCGCATCGACCACGAGAGCGTCATCACGGGGCTCGAGTTCTCGACCACGTACACCGCCTACCTCCACGCCGTGGACGAGTGGAATCGTGCGCAGACCACAACCGTGACATTCACGACCGGGCCAATGCTCGACCAGAGCAACGCGCGCACGACGGGGAGCGCCATCTTCGTCGACGACCGTCCGTTTTTCCCGACGGCCGTCTGGGAGCAGTGCTCCGACATGTTCAACAGCAACATCGAAGATGGCATCAACCTGTTCATGGGCGACGGCTGTGAGGGCGACACGGGCTTGCCTGCCCGGCTCGCGGGCCGCGCCTACTCGATCGTCGACTCCGAGGACGCGAATGCCACCGGCCGCGGCGTTATCGGCTGGTACTTCCCGGACGAGTGGGACGCGTTCCTCGACAGCAACGTCAAGCGCGCCGACCTGGAGAAGGACATCCCGTCCGCGCGGCCGGGACGCATCAGTTTCCTGACGCTGACGAACCACTTCTACAGCAAGGCCGAGCCGCTGCCGCAGGGGAAGGGCATGTACCCGGTGCTGTTCACGATCCCGGATGTGCTCGGGTTCGACCTCTATCCGTTGCAGGTGTGGTGCCGGCCGGCGTTCGGCGACGTCTTCGACGCACAGCATGAGCTGCGTGAAGCCTCGGGCGGCAAGCCGACCTTCCAATGGATCGAGGTTGCCCGGATGGAGCAGCCCTGCCGCAAGCACTCCGAGCTCGACCCGACGCCCGCGACCGTGCGCGCCGAGACGTGGCTGTCGATCGCAGGCGGTGCCAACGCCGTCGGGTACTTCCCGAACCACTGGTCCGATTCGATCGCCGTGGAGGTCACGCGGGCGAACCGTGAGATCAAGGCGCTGACTCAGGCGCTGCTCGGCCCGACCGTGAACGCGACCTCCGACAACGGCACGGTGCGCGTCTCCGCGCGCAGCCTGAACGGGGCGCTCTACGTCATCGCGATCAATACGAGCGAGACGACCGTGCAGGCGAAGATCTCCGTGGAGGGGATCGCCGGTCGCTCGGCGACGGTGCTGGGCGGAGGCGGTCCTGCGGTGGGCGCGGACGACCAGGGCTTCTCCGACTCGTTCGGCCCGCTCGCGGCTCGCGTGTACATCATTCCGCCCGCCGGCTGGTAGGAAGCCGCCCGCTCACGGCGAAGTCGCGCGCATGGCGCGACGGAAGAAGCGGCGCAGCTTGCGGCCGCGCGTCCCTTCACGCGTCAAGAAACGGACGCGCAAGGGTCGGAAGGTGAGGAGCGAGCAGCACCTCGAGCTGATGGGGCTCGGGCTGCTGGCGCTCGGCGTCTTCCTCGCCTCGATCCTCTATCTCGGCTGGAGCGGGGGTATGGTCGGCGGCGGGATCGCGGACGTCTTCAGGGGCGCGATCGGCGCGGCCGCGTACGCCGCACCGACGCTCTTCGTGGTCGTCGGCGCGCTCATGGTGGCGCGCAGCGCGCTCGTGGACGTGCGACCGTTCCGCACGGGCCTGCTCGTGACGAGCTTCGGGCTGCTCGCGGCCTTGGGAGCCGGCCACGGCGGCGCCTTCGGACGCGGGCTGGAGAAGCTGTTCGGCCTGCTCGTCGGCTCGACGGGCACCACGATCATCGGCGTCCTCGCCCTCGTGATCGGCACGCTGCTGCTCTCGGGAGCTTCCGCGGGCGCGCTCGTGCGCCGCTCCGGACATGCGGTGCGGCGTGCGCACCACCGCGCGCGGCAGGCGCTGCCTGCGCAGACGGCCGTGCGGCCGGCGCCGGTCATCCCGTTGCGCGCCCACGAGCCGCCGGTCGACGCGGTGCACGACTACCCCGACGTCGTCGGCGAGAACCAGCCGCCGCCGCTGTTGATCGAACCACCGTCGTCCGAGGATCCCGACCAGCCGTCGCTCTTCGACGTGGGCACCGTCGAAAGCCACGAGGAGTATCAGCTGCCCGACCGTGCCATCTTGCGGTGCGCGCCGGCCGCGAGCGAGCTGTCGGCGGACGTCGCGGAGCGCACCGCGACGGCACTCGTCCAGACGCTCGCGCACTTCGGCGTGGCGGCGACGATCGTCGGTCAGATTTCCGGCCCGCGCGTGACGCGGTACGAGCTGCAGCTAGCACCCGGCACGAAGGTGTCGAAGGTTGCCGCGCTCAAGGACGACCTCTCCTACGCGCTGGCGACGACCGAGATCCGGATCCTCGCGCCGATCCCGGGCAAGCAGGCGGTCGGCGTCGAGCTCCCGAACCTCTCACCGAACCTCGTCACGCTCGGCGACATCTTCGACGACCTGCCCGCGACGGCAAGCCCGCTCGCGGTGTGGCTCGGCAAGGACATCTCCGGTACGGCGGTGTGGACGGATCTCGCGCGCATGCCGCACCTGCTGATCGCCGGCACGACCGGCTCCGGCAAGTCGGGCTGCATCAACACGATCCTGACGTCGGTGCTGCTGCGCTCGACGCCGGACGACGTGCGGATGATCCTGATCGACCCGAAGCGGATCGAGCTCGGCTTCTACGAGTCGATTCCGCACCTGCTCACGCCTGTCGTGTCGAGCCCGAAGCAGGCCGCCGCCGCGCTGACGAACGTCGTGGCGGAGATGGAGCGCCGCTACGAGAAGCTTTCCGCCGTGCGCGCGCGCAACCTCGCGGAGGCAAACCGGACGCTGCGCCAGCGCGGCGAGCAGGCAATGCCGTATCTGCTCGTCGTGATCGACGAGCTCGCCGACCTGATGATGATCTCGCCGCAAGACGTGGAAGACGCCGTGATTCGCCTAGCCCAGAAGTCGCGCGCCGTTGGCATCCACCTCGTGCTCGCGACGCAACGCCCGTCGGTGGACGTGATCACCGGAATGATCAAGGCGAACGTCCCGTCGCGGATCGCGTTCGCCGTGTCGTCCCAGACCGACTCGCGCGTCATCCTCGACCAGGCCGGCGCCGAGAGCCTGCTCGGGCAGGGGGACATGCTCTTCAAGCCGCTCGGCACGTCACGGCTGCAACGGGTGCAGGGCGCGTACGTGTCCGAGGAGGAGATCGCGCTGATCGTGGACCAGTGCCGCCATCAGCGGGAGCAGGAGCTGGACGAGTCGCTGCTCGAGCTGCCGGAGGTGTTCGCGGAGGACGTGGACGGGGACGACGGGGAGTTCGACCCCGACGAGGACCCGCTGCTCGAGAAGGCGATCGAGGTCGTCGTGCAGACGCAGACCGCATCGGTGTCACTCCTCCAGCGGCGCTTGCGCGTCGGCTACACGCGCGCGGGCCGGTTGATCGACATGCTGGAACGGCGCGGGATCATCTCCGGCTACGAAGGCTCGAAGCCGCGCCGCGTCCTCATCTCGGAGTCGGAACAGATTCTGTCCTGAAAACCAACGGCTGGGGTCAGACCCCTGTCGGGGTCAGACCCCGGAAGTTCACAGGTGGGCCGCACTCGAGAGTGCGGGCTGCCGTACCGCGTGCCAGGCACGAGACGCGTACCTTCAGGCGATGTACGAAACACGTGGATATCCGGTGGACGTGATCGTCCGAGGCCACAGGCAGCGCGACCGCTCGCAGCGGCGGGCCTACCGGCTCGAGCGGATGCAGGGGCTCCTGCGCCGGCTCAGCCTCTGGCGAGCCGCAGTGCCTGCAGGCCCCAGATGACGAACGCACCGGTCCGGCGCGGCTCTTCGACGAGCTCGAAGTCGGGCCAGTCGCGCCGGAGCGCGTCGAGGCTCGCCTCCAGCTCCACGCGCGCCAAGGGGGCGCCGATGCAGACGTGGATCCCGCCGCCGAAGCCGATGTGCTGCGCGGCGTTTTCGCGACCGACGTCGAACTCGTCCGGACCGTCGAACACACGCGGATCACGATTCGCCGCGCCGAACAACATCGTGATCTTGTTCCCCCGCGGGATCGCCACGTCGCCGACCGAAAAATCATCCACGAGCACCCAGCGCTCGAACAGCTGCAGCGGCGGGTCGTAGCGGATCAGCTCCTCGCCCGCAGCGGACGTCGCAACCTCGCCCCGCACAACACGCCGCCACTCGCTCCCGTGACGCGCGAACGCCAACATGCCGTTGCCGAGCGTGTTCACGCTCGCCTCGTGCCCGGCGTTCAGCAGCACGATCACCGTGCTGACTATCTCGTCGTCCGACAGGCGCTCCCCGTCCACGCGGGCCTCCACCAAGGCGGACACCATGTCGTCGCGCGGATGAGCACGCCGCTCCGCGATGAGCGCGCGCACGTACTCCTGGAACTCCGCCGCCGCCCGGTTGGCCACCTCCGCCGCCGAGTCCGGGACGTCGAACTCGTACATCTTCACCATCCGGTGCGACCAGCCGAGCATGTCCCGGTGCCGGTCGAGCGGCACGCCGAGCATCCGGCAGATCACGGCAATCGAGTACGGCTGCGCGTAGTCGTACAACAGCTCCATCTCGCCGGCCTCCGCCAGCGGCTCCAGTAGCTCCTGCGCCAGCTCCCGCGCGGGCGCACGCAACGCCGCGACGCTGCGCGGCGTGAACGCGGCGGCGACGAGCTTGCGGATCCGCGTGTGGTCCGGCGGTTCCAGCCAGAGCAGGCTCCAGCGCTCGGTCTGCCAGAACGCCTGCCAGCGGGGATCGAGCGGCGGGACGCCGATCTCCTCGGGCGTCAGCACGTGCCGAAAGTTGCGCCCGAGCCGCTTGTCCCGCAGGCACGCCCGGACGTCCTCGTGCCGCGTCACGAACCAGCGCTTGCGCCTGTCGTCGTAGAACACCGGTGCGCTCTCACGCAGCCGGTTCAGAGTAGGGTACGGATCCTCCAGGAACGCCGGATCCGAGGGGTCGAAGGCGAGCGTCTCCGGCAGCGCCATGGGCCTAACCATACGGCTGGATCGGCCGTCTTAGATGAAAGCCGAGGCTGCAGGCAGTACGATCGCCTCTGGTACATGGGAAGGGTCTCGAGGAGGAGGGAGAATCTTTTGAGCAAGCAACGACTGCTGCCGTTCGGGCTGGCCGCCCTAGTAGCCGTGATTCTCACGGCCGTGGGCTTTGTTGCGAGCGGCACTGCGGCACCCCAGGCCACGTTCAAGGCAGGCCTGGTCAGCGACGTCGGTCGCTTCAACGACAAAGGCTTCAACCAGAACCAGCTGACGGGCATCAAGCGTGCGGCCAGGCAGCTGAAGATCCAATACAGGGCGATCGAGTCCCGCTCTGCGTCGGATTACCTGCCGAACCTGACGTCTCTCTCACGCAGCGGCTTCAACATCGTCGTCGCGGCGGGGTACTTGTTGGCGCCGTCGTTGAATGACACCGCCAAGCAGTTCCCGAACACGAAGTTCGCGATCACTGACTACTCGGCCAAGATCCCGCCGTTCAACGGCCAGGTCAAGAACGTCGAAGGCCTGACGTACGCGACTCAGCAGAACAGCTACCTCGTCGGCTGCCTGGCGGCGAAGGTGGCCGCGCGAGCCGGCAAGAAGAACATCAGTGTCACCGGCGGCCAGAGCATTCCGCCTGTCGTGATCTTCATAGCCGGCTACAAAGCTGGCGCGCTCAAGTGCGTGCCGGGCACGACCGTCCAGGTCGGGTACTCGGAGGACTTCCTCGATCAGGCGAAGTGCAAGAACATCGCCAATAACCAGATCGACGCAGGGTCGCAAGTCGTCTTCAACGTGGCCGGTCCGTGCGGCCTCGGCGCGCTCGACGCGGCGAAGGAGCGCGGCCGCTGGGGCGTCGGCGTCGACATCGATCAGTCGTTCCTCGGCAGCCACATCCTCACGAGCGCCGTGAAGAGGGTGGACGTCGGGGTCTTCCAGGCAGTGAAGGGCGCGATGACCGGCAAGGGCTACAAGCGCGGCGGAGACCTCGTCTTCAACCTGAAGAACGGCGGCGTCAGCCTCGGAAAGATCAGCAAGAAGGCCAAGATCCCGAAGGCCTGGCTGACGCAGCTCAACAAGCTCAAGGCACAGATCATCGCCGGCAAGATCAAGCCGCCGACGACGATCGGGTAACACCTGCCTCAACGTTCGACAGAGCGGGCACCTCGGGCCCGCTCTGTTGTTTAATCGCCGGGTGGACGCGGCCCCGGTCCTCGAGCTCCGCGGGATCACGAAGCAGTTCCCCGGCGTGCTCGCCAACGACCACATCGACTTCGACCTGCAGCGCGGGGAGGTGCACGCGCTCCTCGGAGAGAACGGTGCGGGGAAGTCGACGCTGATGAGCATCCTGTACGGGCTGTACACGGCCGACTCCGGCGAGATCCTGCTGAATGGGAAGCCGGTCACGATCTCGACTCCGAAGGACGCGATCGAGCTCGGGATCGGCATGGTGCACCAGCACTTCATGCTGATCCCGGTCATGACCGTGACAGAGAACATCGTCCTCGCGCAGGAGCCGAAACACGCCGGCGTGCTGCTCGACTACGACGCCGCCGCCAAGCGGGTGCGCGAGCTCTCGACGTCGTTCGGCCTCGCCGTCGACCCGTACGCCCGGATCGGGAAGATCACCGTCGGCCAGCAGCAGCGCGTCGAGATCCTGAAGGCGCTCTACCGCGGTGCGGAGATCCTGATCCTGGACGAGCCGACGGCGGTGCTGACGCCGCAGGAGGCGCAGGAGCTCTTCGAGATCATCGAGGGCCTCAAGAGCCAGGGGAAGTCGATCGTCTTCATCAGCCACAAGCTGAACGAGGTGCTCGAGATCGCCGACCGGATCACCGTGTTGCGGCGCGGCAAGCGCGTCGAGACGACTCCGCGCGAGGGCGCGACCGAGGCCGGGCTGGCGCGCTCGATGGTCGGCCGCGAGGTGCTCCTGCGGGTAGGGAAGAAGCCTGCCCAGCCCGGCGAGCCGCTGTTGCGGGTGGAGGACTTGGTCGTCCGGGACGACCGCGGGCTGGAGGCCGTGCGCGGCGTGTCCTTCGACGTCCGGGCCGGCGAGATCGTCGGCATCGCCGGGGTCGACGGAAACGGGCAGAGCGAGTTGATCGACGCGCTGACGGGTCTGCGTCACTCCGCCTCCGGCAGCATCCACGTCGGCGGCCACGAGCTCCACCGCGCGACGGCGCGGCAGGCGCTCGACGCCGGCATGGGCCACATTCCCGAAGACCGTCATCGCCGCGGCCTCGTGCTCGACTTCAACCTCGCCGAGAACCTCGTCCTGCACGACTACGGAAAAGAGCCGTTCTCGCATCTCGGCTGGGTTAACCCACGGCGCTGGTTCCGTTGGGCGCGCGGGCTGCTGCAGGAGTTCGACGTGCGCGGCGGCGGCCCCACGACGCGCGGCGCCTCGCTCTCGGGCGGAAACCAGCAAAAGGTCGTGGTCGCGCGTGAGGTCTCGCGCAACCCGAGCGTTCTGATCGCCGCGCAGCCGACGCGCGGCCTCGACGTCGGTGCGATCGAGTTCGTTCATCGCCGGCTCGTCGAGCAGCGCGACGCGGGTAAAGCGGTGCTACTAGTGTCACTGGAGCTGGACGAGATCTTGTCGCTCTCCGACCGGATCCTCGTTCTCTACGAGGGCAGCCTCGTCGCCGAGTTCCCGCCGGACGTCAGCGAGGAAGAAGTTGGGATCGCAATGACGGGCGGACGCCGAGAGGCCGCTTGAGCGCGGCAACGCCGCAGGCTCCGCTCGAAAGCGATCCCGAAGGCTACGCGCCCTCGGTCGCAAAGCGGCTCGCGTTCTACCAGCGCGCGGGCGGGATCGTCACGCCGTTCCTGACGGCGGTCTTCGCCTTCCTGATGGGTGGGATCGTCGTCGGCGCGACCGGCCACAACCCGCTGCGCGTCTACAAGGCGATCTTCGAGGGTGCCGGGCTGAACTGGTTCTTTCACTTCGGCAACTACCACCTCGACATCCCGTTCACGAATCACCACATCTGGTTCTGGTGGGACACGAGCACGAATCACACGGCGGCGTACAACCTGACGCAGACTCTGCTTACGACGACGCCGCTGATCCTGACCGGGCTCGCTGTCGCGTTCGCGTTCCGCTGCGGCCTCTTCAACATCGGCGGCCAGGGCCAGTACACGATGGGCGCGATCGTCGGCGTCTACGTCGGCTCGCGCTTCGTCTCGATGGGGCACTTCCAGCACGTCCTGCTCGCAATCGTGCTCGCCGCGCTCGCAGGCGCATTCTGGGGAGCGATTGCCGGCTTCCTGAAGGCGACCGTTGGCGCGCACGAGGTGATCACGACGATCATGCTCAACTGGATCGCCTACTGGGGCGGAAGCTACCTCTTCGGCCGCGACGGTCCGCTGCAGAACCACGTCGACAAGTCGATCCCGATCTCCGACGACATCGCCCAGAGTGCGCACTTCCCTGCGATCTGGGGGAACCCGGCGCTCCAGGCGCTGCACGCGGGCATCTTCCTCGCGCTCGCCGCGCTGTTCGTCTTCTACCTCGTCCTCAACCGGACGACGCTCGGCTACCAGGTGCGCGCCGTTGGCTTCAACCCGGAGGCGGCGCGCTACGGCGGCATCAGCGTGGGACGGAACTTCATCGTCGCGATGGCGATCTCCGGCCTGTTCGCCGGGCTCGCCGGAGGCCTCGACATCCTCGGCTCGCTGTTCCGGCTCGGCGTTCTGGACGTCCAGGTGTCGAACATCGGCTTCATCGGCATCGCCGTCGCGCTGCTCGGGCGCAACACCGCGGTCGGCGTCGGGTTCGCGGCGCTGCTTTTCGGCGGTCTCCTGACCGGAACGTCGACGCGGAGCCTCGACCCGGACATCTTTCCGCCGCAGCTCGCCGGCAACCTCGCGCTGATGATTCAGGCGCTGGTGCTGCTCTTCGTCGGCGCCGACCTGCTGATCATCTACATCTGGCAGGCCCGGCGGAAGCTGCGGTTGCCGGGCACCGCTCGCGCAGCGCGGGAGACGGCATGAGCGCGATGGAATACGCGTCGCGCCTGCGGGAGCGCTGGCCGCGTGACGTCGCGATCGCGCGCGCCGGCGTTGCGATCGGCCTGCTCGCGTTCGTCGTCGCACTGCCGCCCTTCAGGGCGAACGCGCCGTGGGCGCCCGTGCTGGTCGGGCTGATCGCAATCGCGGCCGGAATCTGGGTGCTCACGCGCGGGTTGCGACGTCCGGGCTGGACCGCGATCGGGTTCGGGATCATCGGCATCGGGCTGGGCGTCCTCGCCACCCAGGCAAGCGCGAGCAACCTCGACGAGGTCGTCGTCTGGTCGGCGCTGCTGTCTGCCACCCTGGTCTGGGCGACGCCGCTGACGTTCGCTGCCATTGGCGGCATGTTCTCCGAGCGCAGCGGCGTCGTGAAC
>JBKPGW010000279.1:0-31880 GCA_046729555.1 Actinomycetota bacterium
AAGAGCGCCAGCGTCTCGTCCTCGTGCGGCGGCCACTGCGTGAGCAGCCAGCCGAGTGCAATTGCCGCCGCGACCGTGACGGCGATCGTCGCGACGCGGAAGGCGTCGAGGTCCAGCGCGCGGCTCTCCAAGCCGATACCGCTGCTAGCGTCTTTCATTCCCCGTGCCTACGTATGAATACAAGTGCCCGAACGGGCACCTCTTCGAAATCTTCAAGCGCATCTCCGAGCCCGCGCCGGAAACGTGTCCCGTTTGCGGCGCGTCGCCGGTCGAGACGGTGCTGTATCCGGTGCCCGTCCATTTCCGCGGCTCAGGTTTCTACTCGACCGACTACGGGCGCGGCGGCCGGAAGAAGGAGCCTGCGAAGGAGTCGAGCAGCGATTCTGGAGGCTCCGAGAAGAAAGAGAGCATCTCGGACAAGAAGGCCGCTGAAGCCTAGGGGGCCAGCGCCTGGTTGCCGACGAGGCAGCCGGGGGCGAACAGACCTTCTCCCGGCCGAGGCGGCTGCGCGGCCGTCTGCCCCGTGACCATCCCGATCACCGCGATGTTGTCCTCGCTGCCGACGATGTCGCTGCCGGCCGACGTGCCGCCGAGCCGGCAGTGCAGGGCATTCGAGTCGTCAGCGCGCTTCAAGACCCAGCCGAGCTGAACGAACTGCCACGCCGAGAGGTCGGTCGTCAGCGGCGTGAGCAGGTTCTTGCCGTCGAAGGGGAGCTTGACGAACGTGGAGAAGCCCAGCAGCTTGTGGAGCGCGGCCCGTAGCACCGCCTGCTGCCGTCCGCCGCGCGTGACGTCGGTGTCGCGGGGATCGAGCTGGTTCTCGCGGATGCGGGAGTAGATGAGCGCACGGCGGCCGTCCATGTGCTGCCGTCCCTTCGCGAAGCGCCAGCCCTGCCAGCGGGCGCAACCGGCGGCGTCGTAGGGGCAGTCGAACTTGTTGGAGAGGATCGGCGCCGGAACCGTGATGTCGATCCCGCCGATGTTGTCGATCAGCTCTTTGAACGCGGAGAAGTCGACGATCATCACGTGGTTGATCGGCAGGGCAGCGCCGGTGAGCCCTCCGATCGTCTGCACGACAAGCTCCGGACCGCCGATCTGCATCGCTGCGTTGATCTTCATCTCGCCGTGACCGGGAACGGGCACGCGCAGGTCGCGCGGAATCGAGAGGTACGCCAGCCGGTGGCGGCTGGGATCAGTGTGCAGCAGCATGATCGAGTCGGAATGGTTGAGCGTCACGCGCTGGTCGGTGTTGGCGTAGTCGCGGCCCAGCAGCAGGATCGTCGTCGGGTTCGAGATCAGTGCGCCGTCCTGTGACGCGAGCACACGGTCGATTCCCGGTGACGTCTTCTGCATGCGGTCGTTCGCCTTCGCGACGCCGCTGCGGAACGAGAGATAGCCGACGACTGCCCACACGGCGATTAGGAGCAGGAGCAGGATGAGCACGACCCCGATCCGGCGTTTCCAGCTCCAGCGTCGCCGCGGCCGCCGAACCTTCGGCTCCTGTGGCCGGCGGCCGTCGCGGTCGGATCGTGCCTGCGGGCGCTCGAGCGGGACGCGGCCCTTTGTGCGCCCACCCCGGTAGACGCGATAGGGCTTTTCTCCCGCCGCCATTGAGCGAGTAGGGTAGCCGCGCGCTGTGGACGGAAAACGTGTCATCGGCATCGACCTCGGCGGCACGAAGATCCTCGCGGGCGTCGTCGACCGCGACGGGCACGTCGAGCACCGCCGCGAGCATCAGACGCCCCTCGGCTCGCAGCAGGAGCTTCTTGGAGGCCTCGACGACGCCGTCGAAGAGCTGCTCGACGACGACGTCGCAGCCGTCGGATTCGGCATCCCCTCGCCGATCGACCAGAAAGCCGGACGCGCGTTGCAGGCGGTGAACATCCCCCTCGACGAGACGACCGACTTTCGGACCCGCATGTCCGAGCGCTTTTCGCTTCCGGTCGGAATCGAGAACGATGCCAACGCGGCCACGTACGCCGAGTTTCACTTCGGCGCCGCTCGCGACGTGGACACGATGGTCATGCTCACGCTCGGGACGGGCTGCGGCGGCGGCGCCGTCATCGACGGGCAGCTCTACCGCGGCTGGGCCGAGTTCGGCCACATGGTGATCGTCCATGACGGCATCCCCTGCCAGGGCACGTGCACCGGGCGCGGCCACCTGGAGCCGTACGTCACCGGTCTCGCGGCGACGAAGCTCGCGCAGGAGGAGTTCGGCCCGGCGGTCGACGCGCATCGGCTCGTGCGGCTTGCGCGCGAGGGGGAGCAGCGCGCGGTTGAGATCCTCGATGGGATCGGCCGGCACCTCGGCTCCGGGATCGGCACGCTCGTGAACATCTTCAACCCGGAGCTCGTCGTGATCGGCGGTGGTTTCGCCGCCGCGGGCGACTTCGTCTTCGATCCCGCGCGCGAGGTCGTGGCGCGCGAGGGTCTCGCCGGCGCGGGCAAGCGGGTCCGGATCGTGCGGGCCGAGCTCGGCACGGCGGCCGGCTTGATCGGCGCGGCGCTTGTCGCGTTCGACGCACTGGGCTAGGCCGTGCCGCTCGCGGTCTGCGCGACGCCGATCGGCAACCTCGAGGACCTCACCCTGCGCGTGCTGGACGAGCTTCGCTCGGCCGACGTGGTGTTGTGCGAGGACACGCGCCACACGCGCGTCCTGCTCGATCGCCACGGCATCTCCGCGCGTCTGCTCTCGTATCACGAGCACAACGAGGCGAAGCGGACGGCGGAGATCCTCCCGCGGCTCCAAGCCGGAGAGCGCGTCGCGCTGGTGAGCGACGCCGGCCTGCCGGGCATCAGCGACCCTGGCGCACGGCTCGTCGCCGCCGCACTTGCCGCCGGCGTGCCCGTGACCGTGCTGCCGGGTGCGTCTGCGGTGCAGACGGCCCTCGTTGCGAGCGGGTTCGCCGCGGAGCGCTATCAGTTCGTCGGCTTCCTGCCGCGCGGTGCGAAGGCGTTGCAGGCGCTGTGGAACGAGCTCGCCGCGTGGCCGCATCCGGTCGTCGCCTTCGAATCTCCTCAACGGTTGCCGGCGTCGCTGCGCGCGCTCGCGGAGGTGCAGCCGGAACGCGAGGTCGCGGTGTGCCGGGAGCTGACGAAGCGCTTCGAGGAAGTCGTGCGCGGGCCGGCGCTTGACGTTGCGGAACGCTTTGCCTCGCCGCCGAAGGGCGAGATCACGGTCGTCGTCGGGCCGGGCGCAGCGGACGAAGATCGGACCGAGGAGCTCGCCGCCGTCGCCGAGCTCGTGGCGGCTGGAGTCTCGCGGCGCCGGGCAGCGGACATCGTCGCGCGCTTGACCGGGGCAGCGCGCAACGAGCTCTACCGCCGTACTTTGTAGCCAATATTGACAACGAAGGGACCGCGCTGCTACGGTCGTTCAGTTCACAAACCTGACAACAGAGGAGGAAAAGTCGTGCGGCGTCTCGCTGTTCTGATCGTCTGCTCGCTGGCGCTGCCAGTTTCGGCGGCACAGGCGTGGACCTGGCCGGTCGACGGTCCGGTACTGCGCCCGTTTTCGTTCGACCGAGCACATCCGTACGCGGCGGGCCAGCATCGCGGCGTCGACCTCGGCGCCGAGGCGGGCGCAGAGGTGCTGGCGCCGGTCGAAGGGGTGGTGTCTTTCGCGGGCACGGTGCCGACCGGCGGCAAGACAGTTTCCATCCAGACACCGCTCGGCTACACCACTACGCTCCTGCATCTCGGGACGATCGCGGTCGCGCGGGGCGCGCGCGTCAGCGAAGGCTCGGTCGTCGGCAGCGTCGGTCCGAGCGGCGTCTCCGAACACGCAGAGCCGTATGTGTACTTCGGCGTCCGTACGACGAGCGACGAGCAGGGCTACGTCGACCCGCTGGGGCTGTTGCCGCCGCGGCGCCTGGCCGCACCCGAGCCGACGCATGAGGAGGCACCGGCCGCCGTCGCGGACCGACCCGCAACTATCCAAGCGCCGGCGCCGTCCGTCGAGGCGCCAGCCGCGTCGGCGCACGTTGGTCCGCCCGCCGACCCTCCTGTCGAATTGGCTGTCGTGGCCGGTACGGCCGAGGTAGTCGCGGACGGAGCGCGCTCGCGGCGCGCGCCGCACGTCCTTCGTCCCCACGCCGCGCTCGCCGCGGCGGCTGTGCACAAGCCCGTAGTGACCTACACCGATGTGTCCGAGCCGCCTGCGACAAGCTCAAGTCGAGCCACGGCCCACTTCAGCCGATCTGCCGTTGCCGGCCCGATCGCCCGGCCTCACCCAGCCGGCACTGCCGCTCGCGACCTGTCGCGGCCGTCGCGGGGAAGGTCCGCGCCGACGCGAAATCGGGGCTCACTCACGCTCCCGTCGATCATCGGTGGGGTCGCGGCGGGACTCGCCGTGGCGTGCGGCATGTTGTTCGCTTCCCTCCGCCGCCGGAGCGTGTTCGACGCCAGACCTATCATGGCTAGAGGTGAGCAACTTCTACATCACGACACCGATCTACTACGTCAATGCGACCCCGCACATCGGCCACGCGTACACCACGATCGCGGCCGACATCCTCACGCGCCATCACAAGCAGCGAGGCGAGCAGACGTTCTTCCTGACGGGAACGGACGAGCACGCCTCCAAGGTCTACCGGGTGGCCGAGGAGGAGGGTCTCGACGCGAAGACGTACGTCGATCAGATCGCCGAATCCTGGAAAGAGCTGCCTAGGCTCGTCGATGCCGACTACGACTTCTTCATCCGCACGACCGACGAGGGCCACAAGCGCTTCGTCCAGGACTTCATCCAGCGGATCTACGACAACGGTCACATCTACCAGGACGTCTACGCAGGCCTCTATTGCGTCGGCTGTGAGGCGTTCAAGACGGAGGCGGAGCTCGTCGACGGGAAGTGCCCCGACCACGGCATTGAGCCGGAGTGGATCGAGGAGACCAACTACTTCTTCCGCCTCTCGGCGTTCCAGCAGCAGCTGCTCGATCTCTACGACTCGCGTCCGGATTTCGTCCTGCCGCGTTTCCGCTACAACGAGGCCCGCTCGTTCATCGAGGGTGGGCTGCAGGACTTCAGCCTCAGCCGCGCGGGCCAGCCCTGGGGTGTCCCGATTCCGTGGGATGAGAATCAGGTCGTCTACGTCTGGGTCGATGCGCTGATCAACTACGTCAGCGCGCTGACATATGCGCGCGACGGAGAAGATCTCCGTGCGACGTTCTGGCCGGAGGTGCGGCACTTGCTCGCGAAGGACATCCTCCGGTTCCACTGCGTTTTTTGGCCGGCATTGCTTCTCGCTGCGGGTTACCAGGTCCCGAAGCAGCTCTTCGTGCACGGCTATCTGCAGCTGGACGATCGCAAGATCTCGAAGTCGCTGGGCAACGTGATCGATCCGCTCGATCTCGTCGACGTCTACGGCAGCGACGCCGTTCGCTTCTGGGCGGTGCGCGCGGTGTCGTTTGGCCAAGACGGCAACATCACCCTCGACGGATTGCACGAGCGCTACGAGCGGGAGCTCGCGAACGACTTGGGGAATCTGGTGTCGCGCACGACTGCGATGATCGCTCGCTACCGCCACGGTCGTATTCCGGACGCACCTGGGGAGTCCGCCCTTTCCCCGTACATCGACGCCGTGCGACGCGACGTTCCCGCGCGTCTCGACGTGTTCGATGTCACGGGTGCCGTGGACGTGATCTGGGAGCTCGTGCGCGCGCTCAACCGCCATGTCGAGCAAACGCGGCCGTGGGACCTCGCCAAAGACGACGCGCGGTCCGCCGACCTTGACCGTGTGCTGTACGAGCTCGCCGACGGACTCCGCGTCGCCACGGTTGCTTTGGCGGCGTACCTGCCGAGGTCGGCACCCGAGATCCTGCATGCCCTCGGACAGCCCAATGACCTCTCCTGGGAGAACGTCGCTTCCGGCCACACAGTCCCGGCCGAGGGGATCGAGCCGGCTGTGCCGCTGTTCCCGCGCGTGGACGCGCCGACCGCGGCGGCGTGATCGACACGCACGCGCATCTCGACGCGCTCGATGATCCGGCGGGCGCGGTCGACCGCGCGCGGGCGACGGGCGTGGACAGGATTGTTGCGATCGGCTCCGGGATGGCGTCGACGCGCGCGACATTGGCGATTGCCGATGCTCTTGACGGCGTGTCCGTCGCCGCGGGCGTCCATCCCCATCAGGCCGGCGAAGACGAGTCCCTCGAGCAGCTTGCTGCGCTCATCGACGGGAAGGTCGTAGCGATCGGAGAGATCGGCCTCGACTTCTTCCGCGACTACGCGCCACGTGACGACCAGCGACGCGTCTTCGCGCAGCAGCTGGAGTTGGCGGAGGAGCGCGGGCAGGTGGTGATCATCCATTCGCGCGCAGCCGACGACGAGGTCGCCGCACACCTCGAGGCCTTCGGTGGGACGGTGGTGCTGCACTGCTTCTCCTCGCCGCCGCTCCTGCCGGTCGCGCTCGAGCGCGGCTATTACGTGTCGTTCGCCGGCAACGTCACCTATCCGAAAGCGGACGACCTACGCGCGGCCGCTGCGCGGGTTCCGCGCGACCGGATCCTTGCCGAGACCGACTGTCCCTACCTCGCGCCGCAGCCCGTCCGCGGCAAGACGAACGAGCCCGCGTTCGTCGTCCACACCGTCGCCGCGCTTGCGGACGCTCGCGGCGAGGACGCTGGCGACCTCGGTCGCCGGATCGACGCGAACGCGGCCGCCGCGTTCGGTCTGTCGTGAGCGTGCGCGCGAAGAAGGAGCTTGGTCAGCACTTCCTCGTCGACCAGAACATCCTTGGCGTCATCGGTCGGCTTGCGGAACTGCAGCACGACGACACCGTCCTCGAGATCGGCCCGGGCCTCGGAGTGTTGACGAGCTATCTCGCCGATCGCGTGCGGCAGGTGTACGCCGTCGAGCTCGATACGTCGCTCGAACAAGGGCTGACCGAACGTCTCGCTGGGCGCGCGAACGTCGCGCTCCACTTCGGGGACGCGCTGCGGCTCGACCTGCGCGAGGCGGCGCCGGGCGCGCAGAAGCTCGTCGCCAACCTGCCGTACAACATCGCTACGCCGCTGATCGCCGAGAGCCTCGATGGGCTGCCCGACCTCGCGCTCTGGTGCGTGATGGTGCAACGCGAGGTGGCCGATCGCTTCTTCGCGGAGCCCTCGACGAAGGCATACGGCGCGGTGTCGGTGCTCGTGCAGCTCGTTGCCGAGCGCACCGGATTCCATCCTGTCTCGCGCACCGTCTTCCGTCCGCGTCCGAACGTCGACTCGGCGATCGTCGCGTTCCGGCGCAAGGGACTGCCTGGGAACTTCGGGCACGTCAAGCGGATCGTCGAGGCAGCGTTCGCACATCGGCGGAAGAAGCTGATCAACTCGCTCGAGCTCTCGGGTGTGGACGTCGGCGGCGTCGCCGTTCCGGATGTTCGCGCCGAGGAGCTGACGCCGGCGGAGTTCCTGCAGCTCGCGCAGGCCCTGGGCTGATGCGTGCGCCGGCAGCAGCGAAGATCAACCTCGCGCTGGTCGTCGGGCCCCGCCGCGAGGACGGTCGGCACGAACTCGCCACCGTCTACCAGCGGATCGCGCTCAGCGATCGCCTCTCGGTCGAGCGCTCACCGGCACTGCGTGTGGACGGCTTTGCCGCGGACACCCTCGTGCGTCAGGCGCTCGAGGTCATGGCCGACGGCTCGAGCTTCGCGGCGCGCATTCAGAAGAGGATTCCGGTGGCGGCCGGCCTGGGCGGGGGCAGCTCCGACGCGGCGACTGCCCTGCGGCTGGCAAACGCGCTCCGCGACTCACCGCTCGAGGACGACGTGCTGCAGGCCCGTGCGCGTGAACTCGGCGCCGACGTGCCGTTCTTCCTCCGCGACGGACCACAGCTCGGCACCGGCGACGGCACGGACTTGACGCCGCTCGACCTGCCGCAGGACTACTGGATCGTGGTCGTTTTACCGAAAGCAGTGGTGAAGAAGTCGACCGCCGACATGTATGCCGAGTTCGATGCGCGCAACGGCGAACGCGGCTATGAGTTGCGTAAACGTGTACTGCACGATGCGCTCGCGGAGGTGCAGCGGCCGCGTGACCTTGCGGCGCTGCCGCCCAACGATCTCGCGTCGTCGCCGCTCGCGGACGAGTTGCGCGCACTCGCCGCGTTCCGCGCGGACGTGACCGGCGCGGGACCTGCTGTGTACGGATTGTTCTTGCACGGCGTTGCTGCGCGCGAAGCGCAAAAGCGAATGTCCCCCAAAGGCCGGACGTGGCTCACAGCACCAGCGTGGTACCGTTGATTTCGTGGCGTACAGTCAGCCGATGATCGAAGCAGGCGGCACTCGCGTCGGGCGCTGGCTGCGCGAGCGCCGGCTCCGGCTCGCGCTCTGGATCGCCGTGATCGAGGGAATCATCGTCGCGCTCACGCCCGACCTGACGCGCTGGACAGTCCTCGTCATCGGCGCGATCGTCCTCGCCTTCTACGTGCTAGCGGGTCGCAACATGAGTTGGGACGTCGCGCGCCAACTCTCCTGGATCGCAGCCGCATCGCAGGCGGCGGCTCTCCTCGTAGTGCTCTTCGCCTTCATCGTGGAGTGGCTCGCGATTGGTCTTGTCGGGGTGCTTGCGATCATCGCGCTCGTGTACCTCCTCTCTGAGCACCGACGCACCTAAGCTTCCTCCCGTCGAGAACGTTCGGTGGGGCGTAGCCAAGTGGTAAGGCAGCGGGTTTTGGTCCCGCGATCCCAGGTTCGAATCCTGGCGCCCCAGTTCTGATGGGGGATTTCGCCGCTGTCGTGATGGCCGCCGGGCTGGGCACGCGCATGAAGTCCGCAACGCCAAAGCACCTCCATCCACTTCTCGGCCGCCGCCTGGTGGACTGGGTCGTCGAAGCCGTGCGTCCACTCGACGCGGATCCGCTCGTCGTCGTGGTCGCGCCCGACGCGGTCGACGCATTCGGGAGCATCAACATCGCCGTCCAGGAGAAGCCGCTCGGCACTGGAGACTCCCTGCGCGCGGCGCGCGAGAAGGTCGGTGATGCGAAAGAAGTACTCGTCGTGTCGGGAGACCATCCGCGGCTCAGTTCCGAGTTGCTCCAACGCTTGGTCGACGAGCATCGTGCGTCGAACGCGACCGCGACGGTCCTGTCGTTCGAGCCGCAGGATCCGGGAGCCTACGGCCGGGTCGTGCGCGACGGTGGCGGCCGCCTTCAGGCGGTCGTGGAGTACGCCGACGCAAACGACAGCCAGCGCGAGATCGGCGAAGTCAACTCCTCGATCTATGTCTTCGAGGCTGACAAACTGTGGCCCGCGCTCGAGCGGATCGAGCCGGTGAACGCGCAGGGCGAGCTCTATCTGACGGATGCGGTGCGACTGCTGGTCGATGCAGGAGAGGAGGTTGGGGTGTTCAAGGCTCCGGATGCCGAAGAGGTCGAGGGCGTCAACACGCGCGCCGAGCTCGCCGACGCAGCTGCCTTCCTACGCGCGCGCGTGAACAAAGAACACATGCTCGCGGGCGTGACGATCGTCGATCCGGCGACGACCTGGATCGATCCAGACGTCGAGCTCGAAGCGGACGCGACGATCCACCCGTTCACGATCCTGCGCGGGAAGACTCGCATTGCGAAGGGCGCCGAGGTCGGCCCGCACGCGGTCGTGGTCGATTCCGAGATCGGCGAGAACGCGACGGTCGGCCCCTTCTGCTACCTGCGTCCCGGGACCAAGCTCGGCACAGGCTCGAAGGCCGGCACATTCGTCGAGATCAAGAACTCCGAGATCGGGGCCCGGACGAAGGTCCCCCACCTGTCGTATATCGGCGACGCGGAGATCGGCGAGGACACCAACGTGGCCGCCGGCAACATCACGGCTAACTTCCCGCATGAGCCCGGCCGGCCGAAGGCCCGGACGAAGATCGGGCGGAACGTCAGGACCGGCATCCACAATGGCTTCGAGGCGCCGATCGAGATCGGGGACGACGCTTGGATTGCGGGCGGGGCGTACATAACAGAAGATGTCCCTCCCGAATCGCTGGCTGGTTTCCCACCCAAGCAGATCACGAAAGAGGGCTATCTCCGTGGAAAGCGCAACGACTGAGCTGACCCGCCTGCCCGGGCTCGAGGTGGCCGAGGCCAAGCCCGAGCTGAAGCCGGAGCACTGGATCGAGCGCGGGCCGTCGAAGCGCCTGATGCTGTTCGCCGGACGCTCGCACCCGGAACTGGCGCACAAGATCGCGGACAAGCTCGACATACAAGTGGGCGACGTCTCGCTGCGCACCTTCGCGAGCGGGGAGACGTACTGCCGCTACGAGGAGTCGATCCGCGGCGCCGACCTCTTCATCGTGCAGACGAGCTCGCCGCCGGTCGACCAGCACCTGATGGAGCTGCTGATCATGATCGATGCGGCGAAGCTCGCGTCCGCGAAACGGATCACTGCTGTCCTGCCGCTCTACCCGTACTCGCGCCAGGACAAGAAGTCACGGCCGCGCGAGCCGATCACGGCGAAGCTCGTCGCCGAGATGATCCAATCCGCCGGCGCCGACCGCGTCCTGACCATGGACCTGCACGCGGGACAGGTGCAGGGCTTCTTCGAGGTGCCGGTCGACCACATGACCGCGCTGCCGATGCTCGCCCAGTACTTCCGCGACCTCGGCCTGCCCGAGGAGCTCGTCGCGGTCGCGCCCGACACCGGACGCACGCGGCTTGCGAGCAAGTTCGCCGAGATGATCGGCGGCGACCTCGCCGTCCTGCAAAAGGACCGCCCCGCGCACAACGTCGCGCACATCACGAACGTCATCGGCGACGTGAAGGGAAAGTGCGCAGTGATGACCGACGACATGGTCGACACGGCCGGCACGCTCGTCGCCGGCGCGCAGTTCTTGAAAGAGCACGGTGCCGAGAAGGTCTATGCGTGCGCGACGCATGGCATCTTCTCCGAGCCCGCGATCGAGCGCATCGAGGAGAGCGTCCTCGACAGCGTCGTCGTCACCGACACGGTTCCCGTCGACCCGCTGACGAAGCCCGAGCGCGTCACGGTGCTCACCGTTGCCGACATCCTTGCCGAGACGATTCACAACGTCTTCGCCGATGACTCCGTCTCCGCGATCTTCGGCGACATGAACGCTCTTTTCTAGATCCCGTGCCAGACTTCAGTCTGCCTCGGGCGTAAGTTCCCGCGCGTTTTCTAACCAGCCGCCCAGGTTAGGACTCGTCCATGAGACGAGGGCGTGGAGTCAGTCTGCTTCTCCTGGTCTATGTTGGAATCGGCGTGGCGATTGCGGCGAGCCATGATTACTTCAAGAACGTGAACGGCTGGAGGGGCGTGCTGTCGGCGATCTTCGCCATCTTCCTTTGGCCGCTCATTCTGCTCGGGATCGACCTGCACATCAGGAAGTAACGGCTACACTTGCCGGCCGAAATGGCCGGAGAACGCATCAAGCTGCAAGTCAAGGAGCGCGAGCGGCGCGGGTCTGCCGACGCGCGGCGGCTGCGCCGTGAGGGCTTCATCCCGGGCGTTCTCTACGGGAACGGCAGGCAGCCCCACGCCATCTGCATTCCGGAGCGCGAGCTTCGGCGCGTCCTTACCGGCGACGGCGGTCTCCACGCCATCCTCGACGTCGTGCTCGAGGGTCAAACGACCACGCACGCGTCGATTCTCAAGGACTACCAGCAGGATCCGATTCGCGGCCACATCTCGCATGTCGACCTGCACGAGGTCCGCCTCGACAAGCCGATCCAGGCCAGCGTGACGGTGCAGCTGGTCGGCGAGCCCGTCGGAGCCAAGGAAGGCGGCGTGCTCTCCCAGGTCCAGCGCGAGATCAACGTCGAGGCTCTGCCGATGGGGATTCCGGAGCACATCGACCTCGACGTCAGCGGCATGGCGATCGGGGACACGCTCCGCCTTGCCGACCTCGCGCCGATGGAAGGCGTGACGTACCTCGACAACCCGGAGGAGACGGTCCTCGCCACGGTCACGATGCCGACCCGGGTCGAGGAGCCCGAGCCCGAGGTCGAGGAAGGCGAGGAACTGCCCGAGGGCGAGGTGCCCGAGGGCGAAGAGGCGCCCGAGGGTGCGGCCGAAGGCGCCGCCGAGCCGGCTGCGGATGCCGCGTCCGGCGAGCAGGGCGAGCCCGGCACCTCAGAAGGCTAATGCGCCTCCCGTGGCGTCGAGGCGAGCGCGCCTCGTCGCTCGACCTCCTCGTCGTCGGCCTCGGCAATCCCGGTCGCGAGTACGCGCGCAACCGTCACAACGTCGGCGCGATGGTCGTCGAGGAGCTTGCACGCCGGCACCGCGCCTCGTGGCGAGGGAAGTTCTCAGGCCAGCTCGCCGAGCTGCGGCTCGACGGGCATCGCGTCGCACTGCTCAAGCCGGAGACGTACATGAACGAGTCAGGACGCTCGGTCGGGGCGGCCGCGAAGTTCTACAAGCTCGAACCCGACGCGATCCTTGTCGTGCACGATGAGGGCGACTTCGATCTCGGTCGTCTTCAGGCGCGCAAGGGCGGAGGGCTTGCCGGCCACAACGGCTTGCGGTCGATCGCGCAACATCTACGCACGCCGGACTTCCTGCGCCTGCGCATCGGCATCGGCCGGCCGGAGCGCGGCGATCCGCGTCCGCTGTCGAGCCATGTGCTTTCCGACTTTCAGCCGCACGAGGACGCCGAGTCGCTGATTGCGCGCGCCGCGGACGCGGTCGAGACCCTCGACGCAGAAGGCCTCGACCGCGCGCAGGCGCAGTTCAACTAGCCCAACACGTCGCTAACAAGCGACGCGTACCATGACCTCGCCGAACCGGCCGGTTCGGCCTTTCGCCGTGGACCAGCCGATCCTTCATCCCTTTGTCGACGAGCTCCGGGAGAGCGACCGCCTTGCGGCGTTCGCCGAGTCGTTTCCCGCGAATGCGCGCGTGTCCGAGCCCGCTCTGCCGCTTGTCCTGGCCGCGTTGCACGAACAGCTCGGTCGCGGTCTCGTCGCGCTCGTGCCGGAGGACGCCGACGCCCGCGACGTTGCGGAAGCGGCCGCCTGGTTCAACGGCGAGGAGCGTGTCGCGCTGCTGCCCAGCCGCGGCGTGCACTGGGAGTCGGGCCTCCCGCCGGCCCCTCACCTCGTCGGCGAGCGAGCACGAGCGCTCGACGTGCTTGCGGCGGGCGGCCTCGTCTGCGCATCGGCTGCTGCACTTGCCGAGCCGCTGCCTCCTCCGGACGTGCGGCCCGAGCCGGTTCGAGTCGCACCCGGCGATGAGGTGAGCCTCGAGCAGCTCGCGGAGTCGCTCGCGCTCGCGGGCTACGAACGGGCCGAGCGCGCGGACGAGCGTGGACAGTTCGCGGTGCGCGGAGGTCTGGTGGACGTCTTCCCGGCGACCGGGCGCGAGCCGCTGAGGATCGAGTTCTGGGGCGACGAGATCGAGCAGATGCGCGCGTTCTCGCCGTTCACGCAGCGCGCGCTCCATCCGGTCGAAGTGGCGACGATCTATCCAGCCACGGAGCGGCGACTGGACCTCGTCGACCCGGAGGACATGTCTGAGGGACTGTCCCTGAGACCTGTCCTTCCGGGCGGTCCCGACCTCGTGTGGCAGGTCGACGAGGTGCGCACAGTATGGGAGGAGGAGGCACTCGAGCCGGTGCCGCTCGAGCGGGCCGCCGTGCTCGACCCGCTGCCCGCCGGACAGCCGTTCGCTTTCGAGGCGCAGAGGCCGGCGCTCGTCGCGCGCGGCCTCGCGGAGGCGGAGAACGAGCTTGGGGCGTTCGTCCGCGCGGGGCAGCGCGTCGTCGTCGCCTTTCCGCACCTCGGCGAAGCGCTGCGCCAGCAGAACCTGCTGCGCCGTGTCGACGCGCGCCTGTTAGAGCCCGGGCAGGAGCTGCCGGGCGAAGCGGAGCTCCTGTTTGCGGTCAGCCCGGCGCGGCGCGGCTTCGTGTGGCGTGACCTCGGGCTCGTCCTCCTACCGGACACCCAGGTCTTCCGCAAGCGGCCGCCGCGCGAGCGGCGCGTCGGCGGCCGCGCGCTGCAGTCGTTCGCGGACCTGCGTACCGGCGACTACGTCGTGCACGAGGACCACGGGGTCGGAAAGCTGCTCGGCTTCGAGACGAAGGAGGTCGCCCGCGTCACGCGCGACTATCTCTTCCTCGGCTTTCGCGGCGACGACCGGCTGTACGTTCCGCACGAGCAGCTCGGCAAGGTCTCGCGCTACATCGGCGCCGACAACACCGTCCCGGCGCTTTCGAAGCTCGGCGGCAAGGCCTGGGAGAACCTCAAGAACCGCGCGCGCGAATCCGTGCGCGAGCTCGCGGGCGAGCTGCTCGCGCTGTATGCGCAGAGACAGCAGGCGCCGGGCGTGCCCTACGACCTCCGGCACGAGTGGCTCGAGCGGCTCGAGGCCGAGTTCCCCTATCGCGAAACGCCGGACCAGCAGGCGGCGATCGAGGCCGTGAAGGAGGACCTCGAGGCGCCGCGACCGATGGACCGGCTCGTCTGCGGCGACGTCGGCTTTGGCAAGACGGAGGTGGCGATCCGCGCCGCGTTCGCCGTCGCCGTCAACGGCAAGCAGACCCTGATGCTCGCTCCGACCACGATCCTCGCCGAGCAGCACTGGCACACGTTCCGTGCGCGCTACCGCGACTTCCCGGTCCGCGTCGAGATGGTCTCCCGTTTCCGCCCGCCGCGCGAGGTGAAGCAAGTGCTCGCCGACTTCCAGGCCGGCAAGGTGGACGTGCTGATCGGGACGCATCGCATCCTCAGCCGGGACGTCATCCCGAAGGAACTGGGGCTCGTGATCCTCGACGAGGAGCAGCGCTTCGGCGTCGCGCAGAAGGAGCTACTGCGCTCGCTGCGCCTCGAGGTCGACGTGCTGACGCTCAGCGCGACGCCGATCCCGCGCACGCTGCACATGTCGCTCTCCGGCCTGCGCGACATCTCGATCATCGAGACGCCGCCGGAAGGCCGCCGCCCGATCCGGACGACCGTCGGCGAGTACGACGAGGAGCTCGTCAAGCTGGCGCTCGAACGCGAAGTCGAGCGCAGCGGCCAGGCGTTCTACCTCCACAACCGCATCGAGACGATCGACGAGGCGGCCGAGAAGCTGCGCCAGCTGTCCCCGAGTCTTCGCTTCCTCGTCGCGCACGGCCAGATGCGCGAGCGCGAGCTCGAGGAGAAGATGCACGCGTTCCTACGCGGCGACGCCGACGTGCTCGTCTCGACGACGATCATCGAGTCGGGTCTCGACATCCCACAGGCGAACACGCTGATCGTCGAGCGCGCCGACCAGCTCGGGCTCTCGCAGCTGTACCAGATCCGCGGCCGCGTCGGACGATCCGACCTGACCGCGCACGCGTACCTCTTCTATCCCGACATGTCCGAGCTGACTCCCGAAGCCCGCGCGCGACTCGCCACGCTCGCCGACCACACCGAGCTCGGCGCCGGGTTCGCGATCGCGATGCGCGATCTCGAGATTCGCGGCGCCGGAAACCTGCTTGGGGACGAGCAGTCGGGCCACGTCGCCGCGCTCGGATTCGAGCTCTACGTCGAGCTGCTCGCCGAGGCCGTGGCGGAGCTCTCCGGCGAGCGGCGCGTGGCCGCACGTCCCGTCCGGGTCGACGCGCGCGTGGACGCATACGTGCCGGCGGAGTACATCGCCTCCGAGGCGCTCAAGATCGACCTGCACCGACGGCTCGCGTTAACCGAGGACGAGGACGAGCTGCGCGAGCTGCAGGCCGCGACCGAGGACCGCTTCGGTCCGCTGCCCGAGCCCGTGGAGAACCTGTTCCTGATCCAGGAAGCGAAGCTGAAGCTCGCGCGCGTCGGCGCCGACTATCTCGTCTTCCGCGGCGGGAAGGCGAGCGTGGGACAGATGGTGCTCGGCTCCGCGGAGCTGCGCGATTTGCGCCGCCGCGTCGACACCGCCGTGTACACCACCGCGAACCGCGAGGTCAGCCTGCGCGAGGACGGCTTCCCACAGGCGCTGCGACTGGTCGATGCTATACTGGCCGCGCGCCAAGCAGCGTGAGTAAACCGCTGCAAATGGCGCTTTTCCATGAGACGATCCCTTCTGTTCGCGTTTGCCTTCCTCGCGGTCCTCGCTGCCGGTTGCGGCGGCTCGAGCAGTGCCGTCCTCGGGTCCGACGACGTCGCGGTCGTCGGCTCGAAGGAGGTAACGAAGGATCAGTTCCAGGAATTGATGGCGCGCGCGAAGAAGAGCTACGACGCACAGAAGCGCGCGTTCCCGAAAGCCGGCACGACCGAGTACGAGCAGCTGAAGGGCCAGGCGATCACCTTCCTCGTCCAGCAGGCCGAGGTCGAGGAGCAGGCCGACAAGCTCGGCGTCCATGTCAGCGACAAGGACGTCGACAAGGAGATCGCGCGGTACAAGAAGCAGTTCTACGGCGGGAGCGACGAGCGCTACGAGAAGGCGGTGAAGCAGCAGGGGCTGACCGATGAGCAGGCACGGGAGGCGATCAAGCAGCAGCTCGTCTCGAAGCGGCTCTTCGACAAGGTGACCGGCAACATCAAGATCACCGACGCCGACATCAAGGAGTACTACACGTCGCACAAGTCCCAGTACGTCCAACCGGAGAGCCGCGACGTCCGGCACATCCTGGTGCCGAAGAAGGCGCTCGCGGACAGCCTCTATGCGCAGCTAAAGGCCGGCGCCAACTTCGCGAAGCTGGCGAAGCGCTACTCGAAGGATCCGGGATCGGCGGCGAACGGCGGCAAGCTGACCGTCTCGAAGGGCCAGACCGTGCCGGAGTTCGACAAGACCGCCTTCAGCCTGAAGAAAGGCGAGCTCTCGACGCCGATCAAGACGCAGTACGGGTACCACATCATCCAGGCGCTCTCCGCCGTGAAGCCCGCCAAGACGACGCCGCTGAGCCAGGTGCGTGACTCGATCAAGCAGCAGCTCGCGCAGCAGCGCAAGAACGACAAGATCACGAAGTGGCTCGAGGACACCAAGAAGGACTACTGCGGCGGGAAGATCAAGTACCAGGTGGGCTACCAGCCGAGCACCGATCCCTGCGCGTCGCTCACCAGCACGACAACAGCGACGCAGTAAGTTGAGCCTCGCCGAGGCGCTGGTTGACCTCCAGGCGCTGACAGAGCGGCTGCGGCGCGACTGTCCCTGGGACCGCGAGCAGACGGCGCGGACGATCGTGCCGCACACGGTCGAAGAGGCCTACGAGGTGGCCGACGCCGCGATCGGCCGCGACGACCTGAAGCTCGCGGACGAGCTCGGCGATCTGCTCTTCCAGGTCTACTTCCTCGCACTGCTGTTGCAGGAGCAGGGCTCGGCCGATCTCGAAGCCGTCGCACGCGCCGTGCACGAAAAGCTCGTCCGGCGGCACCCGCACGTGTTCGGCGAAGCGGAGGCGCGGACGGCCGGCCGCGTACGCGAGCGCTGGGACGAGATCAAGCGCACCGAGGAGAAGCGCGAGGGGATCTTCCACCACGTGCCCGAGTCGCTGCCGGCGCTTCTGTACGCGCGGAAGGTGCAGCGCCGGGCCGCCGCAATCGGGTTCGAGTATCCGGAGACCGCGGGCGCGCTGGCCGACCTCGATGACGAGGTGCGCGAGCTGAAAGAGGCGCTTGCGGATGCCGGTGAGTCGGCGCCCGAGACCGAGCCGCCTGCGCACGTGTTCGAGGAGCTGGGGGACGTCTTCTTCGCAGCCGTGAACGTCGCCCGCCGCTTGAACGTCGATCCCGAGCTGGCGCTACGAACAATGACGCGTCGCTTCGTCGACCGCGTCCAGCGCGCGGAGGAGCAAGCGGCGGCCGAGGGAAAGTCGTTCGCGGAGCTCGATCTCGAAGAGCAAGATCGGTACTTCGATCTCGCCAAGGAGGAGTTCCGATAGCAGCTTCCTCGATCGTGCGCGTGCATGCTCGGCAGATCCTCGACTCGCGCGGGAATCCCACGGTCGAGGTCGACGTTGCGCTCGACTCCGGCGCGGTGGGCCGCGCCGCCGTCCCGTCCGGGGCATCGACGGGACAGTTCGAGGCCGTCGAGCTGCGCGACGGCGACAAGCAGCTCTACGGCGGGAAGAGCGTCCTCAACGCGGTCCGCAACGTCGCAGGGGAGATCGCCGCGGCGCTCGCCGGCCTCGATGCCGACGACCAGCGCGCCGTGGACACGACGCTGATCGAGCTCGACGGCACCAAGAACAAGTCGCGGCTCGGCGCGAACGCGATCCTCGGCTGCTCCCTTGCGGCCGCGAAAGCGGCTGCCGCGAATGCGGGCGTGTCGCTGTTTCGCTGGGTCGGCGGCGACGGCGCACACGTGCTCCCCGTGCCGATGATGAACGTGGTCAACGGCGGTGCGCACGCACAGAACTCGCTCGACCTGCAGGAGTTCATGCTCGTCCCGGCGGGAGCGGACTCGTTCGCCGAGGGCCTGCGCGTGGGCGTCGAGGTGTTCCATGCCTTGAAGGACGTGCTGCACGAGCGCGGTCTCGCGACCGGTGTCGGCGACGAGGGTGGGTTTGCTCCCGATCTCGACTCGACCGAGGCCGCGGTGGAAGCTGTCCTCGAGGCGGCCGAGCGCGTTGGCCACCGCGACCGTGTTGCGATCGCGCTCGATCCGGCGTCCACCGAGCTCTACCGTGACGGGAGCTACGTCTTCGAACGCCAGGGGGGCACGCGCGACGCGGGGGAGATGATCGAGATGTACGCCGTGCTCGCGGACCGCTATCCCGTCGTCTCGATCGAGGACGGCCTCGCCGAAGACGACTGGGCCGGCTGGAGGTCGATGACCGAGCGGCTCGGCGATCGGCTTCAGCTCGTGGGCGACGATGTGTTCGTCACGAACGTGGAGCGCCTGCAGCGCGGCCTCGACGAGAGCGTCGCGAACGCGATCCTGCTCAAGGTCAACCAGATCGGCACGCTGACGGAGACACTCGACACGATCGAGCTCGCGCGGTCAGGCGGGTACGCGTGCGTCATGTCGCATCGTTCCGGCGAGACCGAGGACACGACGATCGCCGATCTCGCCGTCGCCACCGGGGTGGGTCAGATCAAGACCGGGGCGCCGTCGCGGACCGACCGCGTGGCGAAGTACAACCAGCTGCTCCGGATCGAGGAGGAGTTGGGCGACGCGGCCGTCTACCCCGGCTGGTCCGCGTTTCCGCGGTCCACGGCCTGAGGGCTAGCTACATTGCATCCATGGCCTCCGTGAGCCCGAGGCGCACGAAGATCGTCGCGACGATCGGTCCGTCCTGTTCGTCGCCCGAGCAGCTCGACGCGCTCGTCGATGCCGGGATGGATGCGGCGCGGCTGAACCTCTCACACGGAACGCACGACGACCACTCCGCGCGCGCGACGCTCGTGCGCGAGACGGAGGATCGCGTCGGCCGGCCGCTCGCGCTGATCGGCGACCTGCAGGGGCCGAAGTTCCGCGTCGGCGCGCTCTCGGAGCCGCTGCAACTGACGCAGGGCGAGGAGATCACGGTCGTCGTCGGCGCGAACGGTCAGGTCGGCGAGCTGCCGATTGCCCCGGCGGCGATCGGTGAGGTGCTGCGACCCGGGCACGAGGTGCTGATCGACGACGGGCTCGTGCGGCTCCAAGTCGAGGAGTTCGCGTCCGGACGTGCGCGCTGCGGCGTGCTCGTCGGCGGGCCCGTCTCCTCGAACAAGGGCGTCAACCTGCCGGGCGTTCCGATTCCGATCCCGGCCTTGACGCGCAAGGATCTCGAGGACCTCGAGTTCGCGCTCGGCCTCGGCTGCGACTTCATCGCCCTGTCGTTCGTCCGCTCTGCCGCCGACGTCCGCGACTTGAAGGCCCTCATCGAGCAGGAGAGCTCGACGGCGCACGTGATCGCGAAGATCGAGAAGGCAGAGGCTGTCGACGCGCTCGACGACGTTCTTGCCGAGACGGACGCGGTGATGGTCGCGCGCGGCGACCTCGGCGTCGAGATCGGCCCGGCCCTCGTCCCGCTCGTGCAGAAGCGGATCATCGCGAAGGCGCTCGAACGCGGGAAGCCGGTGATCACGGCGACCCAGATGCTCGAGTCGATGATCCACCACCCGGAGCCGACGCGGGCCGAGGCGAGCGACGTCGCGAACGCGATCCTCGACGGGACGTCGGCCGTGATGCTGTCCGGCGAGACCGCGGTCGGCGAGTACCCCGTGCAGGCCGTCCAGACCATGGACCGCATCGCCCGGGCAGTCGAGCCGAGCCTCGGCTACCGGCACCAGATCCCGGAAGCGACGGAGGATCCGACGATCGGCAACGCGATGTCGAACGCGGCTTGCGATCTCGCGGAGGCGCTCGGCGCGTCGGCGCTGCTCGTGCCGACGTTCACGGGGCGCACGGCGTCGGCGGTCGCGCGCCTGCGTCCGCGCCGTCCGATCGTTGCGCTGACGCACAAGCGCTGGTCCGTGCACCAGATGGCGATCGAGTGGGGCGTGACGCCGCTCTGGATCCCGGAGTGCAAGGACGTGGAGGATCTCTGGAACCGCTCGGTCGAAGCAGCAAAGGAGAGCGGCATCGTCGAGGCGGGCGACACGGTCGTGATCACGGCCGGGACCGCGGTCAACATCCCAGGCTCGACAAACGTGATCAAGGTGGACGTCGCCTAACTCGCAAGCCGCTCGACCAACGCCACCACCAAAAAGCCGGAGGTTAGAGCTGGCGGAGCCGCTCTAACCGTTGGCGAACTGATGCGGTGCGGCGACGCGAAGCATCGCCGCATCGCACGGTTGACGGCGATCGCGGACCGCTCCTGGAGCGCGCGGGCCGAGTCCGCGCGCGTTTAGCGCGAAGCGCCGTTCCTCTCCCCCGAGCGAAAGCGCAGCTTTCGCTCGGAGAACTCCGGAGGGGTCAGACCCCAGCCGTCGAACCCGCCGCTATGGCTGCGGCTCGGTCACGCCGGCCTCCCGCGGCGACGCTTGCGCGTCGCTGGCTTGCGGTCGCCCTGATCGGAATGATCGGCTACGCCTACTATCACCCCCTACGCAGCTGGCTGGAGACGCGGCACGAGCTGCAGGCACGTCGCGCCGAGGTGGCACAGCTCGTGGCGGAGAAGCGCGAGCTCAAGCAGCGTCTCCAGGCTTCGGCGCGCCTCGACAGCCTCGCGCGGCAGGCGCGGCAACTCGGGTACATCCGCCCGGGCGAGCACCTCTTCATCGTCAAGGGCATCAAGGCCTGGCAGAAGGCGCACTCTAGGATCAACGGTGGTGGAGAGTGACCGTGACGTCGTGGCAGGCCAGTTGGGCCGCGCCCCGCGGGCGCTCCGGCGTGTCGCAGTGCGCTGCCCGTTCGGGCGTCCGGCGGTAACGGAACAGGCGCCGTACGACGACGACGGCGAGCCGTTTCCGACCACCTTCTGGCTCACGTGCCCACACCTCGTCGCTGCGGTCTCACGACTCGAGGCCGCGGGCGGGGTCGAGCGGTGGACGCGCGCCGCGGCGGACGTCCCCGAGCTGGGAGCGAGCCTCGAGCGCGCCAACCAGGACCAGCGCAGCCTACGCCCCGAGCTCGACCTCGGCATCGGCGGCGCCCGCCCGGGTGCCGGCAGCCTCAAGTGTCTGCACGCCCACGTCGCGTTCGCGCTCGCGCGACCGGGCTACGAGCTCGGTGACCGGATCGTCGACGAGCTCCGGCCGCTCTGGCCGGATGTTTGCTGCACGGCGTGAGGGATACTGGCGCGCGGGTGGCTCTCGTACTGGATGTCGTGCGGCACGAGTGGGAGGACGGCTATCGCCGGTACCAGGACCTCGCGCGTGACCGCATCGCGGCCGACCGGCTCAGCCGACAGCTCGAGGTCGTCACCGACGAGCTGCGCAAGCGCGTCGGCCAGACGTTCACGCTCGACCAGCTCGCCGTCGCATACCAGCACGCCGACGAGTGGGCGCGCGACGCCGTCTCCGAGCACGCGGCGACACCGGGATGGCCCCGGACACTCGCCATCGTGCAGGACGCGGCATTCCACCTGTACCAGCGCGGCGCCGTCGACTACATCCCGTGACCACGCTCTCGCCGGTCGAGCGCCACGAGCGACGGCGGCGCCGGCGGCGGCAGGAGCTGATCCGTTGGGGCATTCGGATCGGCCTCGCGCTCGTCATCTTCCTGCTCGGCGTCGCCCTCGGCCAGGCCCTCCACGACAACCCCAAGCCGAGCTCCACGATCACCCTCGAACGGACGCTCCACATCCCGACCACGGGAAGTCCGGCCTCGACCGTCTCCCCCTGAACCCGCAGGTTTCGCAAAGAGCGGAAACCTCGCAGGTGTAAAGAAGCGACATATTTGGGTAGATTCGCGGTGTGGCTAGCCGCGACCCACGCCGTCCCGCGGGAACCGACAACGACTGGCTGACCCTTGGACAGGCCGCGAAGTTCCTCGGCGTCGCGCAGAGCACGATCCGCAAGTGGTCCGACCTCGGTCGCGTGCCCGCCTTCTATACGCCGGGTGGGCACAGGCGCTACAAGCGCGCCGACCTCGAGGCTTTCCTGGAACGGTCCGGACCGGGCAAGCCGGCCCGCGGCCCGCTCGTCCTGCTCGTCGACGACGACCCGCAGGTGCGCGAGGTCGTCCGCATCAACCTCGAGATGGAGGGCTATGCGGTGCGGGAGGCGGGCAACGCGGAAGACGGTCTCGCGGCTCTCGAGGACGAAGCGCCGGACCTGATCCTGCTCGACGTGATGATGCCCCAGGTCGACGGCTGGGAGATGCTGCGCCGCGTGCAGGAACGGCACGGTGTCGGGTCGATCCCGGTCGTCATGTTCAGCGGGCAGCTCGACGCAGGCCGTGAGGCCGCCGAGCGCGGCGCGCAGGCTTTCGTCGGCAAGCCGTTCGATCTCCGCGCGCTGATCGAGCAGACGAAGCAAATCGTCCCCGCCTGATTTCCGCCGACCGCCATCTCGAGCGCTGGGTCGTCCACCATCGCGCGGGTTGGCTGAACCCGGTCTTCGAAGGGCTTTCGTACGCCGGCCGGCTCGGACTGCTCTGGGTCGTGTTGGCGCTCGTCCTCTGCGCGTTCTACCGGCGCTGGGGGCCGCTCTGGCTGACCGTGATCGCGGTTGCGCTGGCCGACTGGTCGGCCACGGGGATCAAGGCGCTGGTCGACCGAGAACGGCCCTCGTCGCACTACGCCGAACCAAAGACCCTCGTCCCGGCCCCTCACGATGCCGCGTTCCCGTCCGGCCACGCCGCAACGAGCTTTGCGGCGGCAACGGTGCTCTCGTTCGCGTTCCCGCGGTTTGCGCCCGCGCTGTTCGTCCTCGCGGCCGCGGTCGCGTTCTCACGCGTCTACGTGGGCGTCCACTACCCCCTCGACGTGCTCGGGGGCGCCGTCCTCGGCGTGCTCGTCGCTACAGCTCTTCGCCGGCTCGTAAGAGTCCGGCTGCGATCACGGCCAGGGACGCCAGCAGGCTGATGAAGATGCCGATCCCCCGTCCGCGCCAGCCGAAGAACTCATCCGGCACGTCGATCAGGCGGATCAGGACGAAGATCGTCGACAGCGCCCCCAGGGCGATCACGACCAGGCTCTCCGGCACGGTGGCCGGCAGCTCGATCCCCGACTCACGCAGCACCACCAACGCGAGCACCGCCAAGCCGATGAAGAAGACGAGCTTCCCGAGCGCCCCGGTGTGCCACGCGATCACGCTCGTCGTCGGGCCCTCGCCGGAGCCGACGTACCAGTCCGTGAAGGCCGACAGCGCCAGGATCAGGCCCGAAACCCAGGTCAGCTGGTGGCCCCAGCCCCAGATCTGCTCGTAGGGCCGCGACGGCCGGGGCGTGGGCGCGATCAGCCAGTCGTCCTCCTCCTCCGAGGCGGGCGGGAGGTGAGGGTCTGGAGTCTCGTCTGGGGTTTGCACGGGCGCGGCTCGGGGAGGACGAGCTAGAGAGCGGATACTCTAGGGGGTCTGGGATGACGCAGGGCATTGAGACGTCTCGAGCGGCGACCGACGACTACGTCGAGTTCTGGGTCGCCGGTCAGACGGTCAAGGGCGAGTTCCACTGTTCGGACTGCGGTTACGGCGTGACGATCGTCCGCGTGCTACCGCGTTGTCCGATGTGCGGCGGGAGCTCCTGGGAGCAATTCCCGTGGAGCCCGTTCACGCGTTCGCACCAGCCGCTCTAGAGACCGAAGACCTTCTGGACCTCATGCCAGATGGTGAGCATGAGGAAGATCGCGAGCGCGAGGAGCACCGCAAGCACGAGCGCGAACCGGAGGTTCGCGCGCGACTTCTCCCGTTTGCGGCGTAGCCTCGCGTTCCGGCGCGCGCGGTGGTAGTGATACGCCCGGTCGATCGCCTCGGGATCGACGGGGGGCTCCTCGGGAACCGCGACGCGGCGGGCGGGCTGAGCCATGCGGGGAGTCTAGTGCCGCTCCGGCTCGGTTCGACCATACTTTTCCTAGGTCGGTCGGATGGCTGTTTCGGAAAGTCAGCGCGAGCTCGACGCCCTCGCGGCCGCGGGGCTGGCCCTGGCGTCCGCCGGCAACCTCGGGGAGGCGCTCCAACTCGTCGCCGACGGGGCAGCACAGGCCACTCACGCGGAGGTTGCGATCGTGCGTGTCGGGGACGACAGGCGCGGACAAGCCGGCGCTGGCGCCGTCTCGACGCAGTCGGCCGCGCTCGGGGCAGAGCTCGCGGGGTCGCGCTTCGCACTCGAGGAGCTCCCGGAGCACGAGGAGACGAACCTCGAGCGGATGCCGACCGGCGTGCGCACTGTCGCCGGAAGGGCCGGCGCGTCGGTTGTCGTCGTCCTGCCGGTGCGCATCGACGGCAGCGTGCGGGGCTCCCTCGAGCTCATGCGCGCGGGCGAGGCGTTCAGCGGACGGGAGCGGCGCCTCGCGCGGCTGGCGGCAGGACAGGCGGCGCTGGCGATCCGCGCGTTCGCCGGCGACGGCTCCCCCGATCGCGCAGTCGCGGCCGAGGCTCTGCTCACGCTCGCCGGCGATGCGCTCGCCGCGGGCGCAGACGGATCACGAACGGCAGGGCAGCTCACCCGTTTCGCCGTCGACGCGACGCGTGCAACCGCGGCGCTGCTGTGGAGCCGCGGGGACGAGGGAGAGCTCGAGCTCCTCGCCTCGTCCGGTGGGGACGGCGAAGCCGGCGCCGGGCGGCCCGCCGCCGACCGCGCGCTGAATGGGCGGACCGCGGTCGCGGTGGAGCAACTCGACGGCATGACGTCCGCGGCGCTCCAGCTCGGGCAGCCTCCGATCGGCACGCTCCAACTGCTCTTCGCACCGGGCCACGAGCCGACCGAGCAGCATCTGTCGACCCTTGCAACGTTCGGCGTCCGTGCCGCGCACGCGTTGCGCGCGAGCATTCAGGCGCGCAGCCAGGCGCTGGAGCTCGACCGGACGCGTGCTCTGCTCGCCGTGCTCGGCCAGGCCATCTCGGAGCTGTCGCTCGCTCACACGCTCGAGACGGCGGTCGCCCGCGTCGCGGAGCTCCTCGACGCCGACCGGCTCGCCGTCTACCTGCGCGAGGACGAGCGGCTCTACGCGGCCGCGGAGGTCGGGCTGGCCGGGCCGCACGCCCGGCTTGCGGGGCGGCTGCTCGAGCTCGCACTCGGGCCGTTCCGGTCGCGCGGGCTCCTCGTCGTGCCGGACGTTGCCACCGACCCGCGGCTGAGCGGCGTCGCCGACGCGGCGGCGGAGTCCGGGATCGAGGCGGCGGCGGCCGTCCCCTTGCACTCCCACGACGACGTGATCGGGCTGCTCGCGGTCTTCCCTGCGAAGCGCAAGCAGCTGGCCGAGAACGAGGAGGCGCTGCTCACCGCGCTCGCCGCACAGCTCGCCGTCGCGGTGCAGAACGCGCAGCTGCACGAGCGGGCGAAACGGCTCGGAGCGGAACGCGAGCGCGCGCTCCAGGCCGAGCGCGCAGCGTCGAAGCAGGTGCGCGCGCTGTACGAGATCTCCCGCTCGTTCGCGCAGAGCCTGTCGCTGGAGGCGACGCTCAACGCCGTCACGACGACCATCGTCGACGTCCTCGACGTCGACGCCGCGCTGATCCGCCTGCCCGACGAGCGCCGCGACTGGCTGGTGCCGCGCGCGCTGAAAGTGTCGGAGCCCCGACTCGAGGAGGCGGCGCGACCGATCCTCTTCCGCCCGCAGCCGTTCGGTGCGCACACGGCTCAGCGTCTCTTCCGCCTCGCCGAGCCGTTCGACCTCACGGCGGACGAGGCGCCGGAGCTCGAGCCGTTCCTCCGGAGCGGATGGACGGGAGCGGTCGTCCCGATCGCGACCCCGGCGGAGGTGCTCGCGTCGCTCACGATCGTGTCGATGCGTCCCGGCGTTCCCGTCACGAGTGCGACGAGGGACGAGGCGGTCCGCATCGCCACTCAGGCTGCGCTCGCGATCGACAACGCGCGCCTCTACCAGCAGCAGAAGGAGTTCGCGGACACGATGCAGCGGTCGCTGCTGCCCCAGTCTGTCCCGGAGTTGGCCGGGCTCGAGCTCGGCGCCGCGTACGAGTCGTCCGCGCGCGTCGAGGTGGGGGGCGACGTCTACGACTTCATGGAGCTGCCCGACGGCCGCCTCGCCGTCGCACTCGGCGACGTGACCGGCCACGGGATCGAAGCGGCGGCGGACATGGCGATGGCGAAGTTCGTATTCCGCTCGCTCGCGCGCGAGCATCCCGAACCGAGCGACTTCCTCCAGGCGGCAAACGACGTCGTCGTCGGGGAGATCGCGCCGGGCAAGTTCATCACGATGATCTACGTCGTCCTCGACCCGCGCACGGGCGATGTGGCCGTCGCCGGCGCGGGCCACCCGGCGCCCCGGCTGCTCCGGGCCGGCGACGGCGTGACGACGCTCGAGGTGCACGGGCTCGTGCTCGGCATCGAGCCCAGTCAGAGCTACGAAGAGGTCCGGAGCGAGCTCGCCGTCGGCGACGCGGTCGTGCTCTACACGGACGGCGTGCTCGAGGCGCGGCGCGACCGCGAGCTCTACGGGGCCGAGCGTCTCGACGACGTGCTCGCGGAGGGCGCGGAGCTTCCACCCGGACAGCTGGCGCGAGCGGTGCTGGACGACTGCCGCGCGTTTGCGCAAGGCGACCTCGCCGACGACTGCGCGGTCGTCGTCGTCCGCCGCGTGGGTTGCTGAGGCTGAGAAGGCCGGCGGGCGATTTCGCCCGCGTCGGTCATCGTGGCGCATCGGCGCTGGCGCCGGAGAACACGCTCGAAGCACTCGAGCTCGCCGTCGAGCTGGGCTGCGACATGCTCGAGTTCGACGTCCTCGACCTCGTCGACGGCACGCTCGTCCTGGTGCACGAGCTGCGCCGTTCCGCGCGCCGTCGGAGCCTCGACGCGCTGCGCGAGCTGACCCCGAAGCTGCCGACGCTCGACGAGACGCTCGCGTTCTGCGTCGAGCGGCTGCCCGGGATCGGCCTGCAGGTCGATCTCAAGCGCCGCGGCCTCGAGCGAGGGGTTGTCGAGGCCCTGCGCCGACACGGCGTGCTCGAGCGCTCCTGGGTGAGCACCTTCGACGCGGTCTCGCTGCGACGCCTCGCGGAGCTCGAGCCCGAGCTGCCGCGGTCCTACACACTCCCACGCGACCGCTTCGGCATCTCCAAGCGCGGCCCGCTCGCCCCCGTCGTGCGTGGCGCACTCGCATCGGTCGGCGCCTCGCTTCCACGCCGGCTCCCGGCCCTGCTCGCGCGCGCAAAAGCCGCCGCGGTGACGCTGCACCACTCGATCGCCTCGCCCGCCGCGATCGCCCGCGCGCACGAGCTCGACGCGGCGGTCTACGTCTGGACCGTAGACGACCGCAAGCTCGTCGAACGGCTTGTTCGTGCGGAAGCCGACGGTATCATCACGAACGATCCGCGGGTCTTTACTGAAGTGACAACGTGAAGCGTCTCTGCCTCCTGTTCGTTGCCGGGCTCCTGCTCGCGTCGGCGTCTGCGGCTGCCGAGGACACTCCCGCGACGATCCCGGAGGGCGTCACGATCGCCGGCGTCACAGTCGGAGGCCTCACGGCGGAGGCGGCAACTGCAACGGTGCAACAGGAATTCGCCACGCCGTTGGAGCTCGAGGTCGAAACGACCAGCGTGCTGGTCACCCCCGACGTCCTCGGCGCAACGCCCGTGATCGACAAGGCGATCGAGAAGGCTCTCGCCGCGCAGCCCTACGCGGCGATCCCCTTGGGTGTCACGGTGGTCAGCGGCGCGATCGCTGACTTCGTCGCGAAGCTCGCTCAACGGTTCGATCGCGCCGCGGTCGACTCGAAGCTGTCACTCAGACAGCTCCGTCCGTTTCTTTCGAAGGAGCGCGCCGGCCGGAAGCTCGATCAACGGCGCGCCGTCCATGACATCAACATTGCGCTGGGAAGCCTCGTGCGCAGCCAGCTCCGTCTCGCCATGAAGACGGTGAAGCCGAAGCTGACGCGCGGCAACTTCGGCCCCGTGATCGTCATCCGCCGCAACTCGAACCGCCTGCTGCTCTACGGTGGCATGAAGTACCGGCGCTTCTTCGCGGTCGCCACCGGCCAGAGCCAGTACCCGACGCCGCTCGGCCGCTTCACGATCGTCGTCAAGTGGAGGAACCCGTGGTGGTATCCGCCCCACTCGCCCTGGGCCGAGGGGCAGCAGCCGATCCCGCCCGGCCCGGACAATCCGCTCGGGACGCGCTGGATGGGACTGTCCGCGCCCGGCGTCGGCATCCACGGGACGCCGTCCGACGCATCGATCGGGTACTCGGTCTCGCACGGCTGCATCCGCATGCACATCCCGCAGGCGGAGTGGCTGTTCAACCACGTCGAGATCGGGACGACGGTGTTCATCGTCGCGGCCTGATGACGAGTTCCGTCCGGCTGACGGCGCAGGCACTTGCAGTCGCTCTCGTCGTCGGCTTGCTCGCGCTGCTCGTGTGGCGCGTCGCGCATGACGACACCGCGAGCGTGTCGAAGGCGCTCGACGACGGGCGGCATCCGACCGCGCCGGCGTTCGATCTCAAGCGGCTCGACGGCCGTGGGCGCATCGACCTCGCGACCCTGCGCGGGAAGACGCCGCTCGTGCTCGACTTCTGGGCGTCGTGGTGCCAGCCGTGCATCCAAGAGTCGAAGCGGCTCGAGGCTGCGCGGAAGCGCTACGGCGATCGCGTGACGTTCATAGGCGTCGACACGAAGGACTTCTCCGACGACGCGCGCCGCTGGCTCCGAGAGCACGGGATCACCTATCCGAGCGTGCACGACGGCAGCGGCAAGGTGCTGGCGAAGTGGGGCGGCCTCCCGATTCCGCGGATCTTCTTCATCGACCGGCGCGGCACGGTCGTCGGCGAGCTGATCACGGAGGAGGACCTGCCGCGCTACTTGCGGCAGATCGCCGCGTCGTGAAGCTCGTCGCACTCGTGTTCGCGGCCGCGCTGCTCGCCGTGCCGGTTGCGCGTGCGAGCGAGCAGCATCCGACGCAGGCTGAGCTCGAGGGCGAAGTGATGTGTCCGGTGTGCGGCACGACACTCGACCAGTCGAACTCGCCGGCCGCCGAGCAGATCAAGCGTGTGATCGCGCGCGGCATTGCGTCGGGCGAGACGAAGAGCGAGATCAAGGACCGGTTGGTGGCCGACTACGGCGAGGCGATCCTCGCCGCGCCGCCGCGGCGCGGCTTTGGACTGCTGGCCTGGTGGCTGCCGATCGGAGGCATCGTGGCGGCCGCGGTCTTGGTCGGCGTGGGCGCGTGGCGCTGGTCGCGCGCTCGCGAGCCGGCTTCCGCTGCCGTCGAGCTCGACCCGGCGCTGGAGCAGCGGCTGGACGACGAGCTCCGGCGTTTCGAGGCCTGATGGAGAAGGCGGGCGGCCTCTTCCTGCTCGGGTTCGCCTCGATCGCGTTCCCGTGCGTGCTGCCGCTCGTCCCTGGGTACCTCTCGGCGGTTTCCGCCGTCGAGGCCCAGCGCTTGGGAGATCCCGGTGTCGGCCGGCGCGTCGCGCTGGCGAGCCTCCCGTTCATCGCCGGCTTCGCGGCGGTGTTCGTCGTGCTCGGCGCGGCCGCGAACCTGATCTCGAACGTCCTCAGCGATCGTTCGCAGCAGGCGGTCGCGGGCTTCATCCTGGTCGTCGCCGGGTTGGCGTTCATGGGCCTGCTGCCCTGGACGGACCGGCTCGTCGCCGGGGGCCTGCTGCAGGGCGCCCGTCGCCGTGGCTCGCGCGTGCTGCTCGGCGGCGCGTTCGCGATCTGCGCGGCGCCGTGCGTCGGGCCGTTCCTCGCGGAGGCCTTCGCGGCCGCGAGCAACTCCGAGACGGTGTGGCGCGGCTCTGCGTGGCTCGCCGCGTACTCCGCAGGGCTCGGCGTCGCCTTCCTGCTCGTCGCCGTGTTCTTCGTTCGCGGGATGGCGTTCTTCCGCTGGCTGCGCGACCACTACCGTGTGTTCTCGATCGTCGGCGGCGTGATCCTCGTCGCGTTAGGGCTGCTGCTCTTCTTCGACGAGTTCTACCGGGTGCAGGTCTATACGCACCGGGTGCTCGAGGCGCTCGGCCTCGGCGACCTCTAGCGCCGCGCGCAGCTGCGCAAGCAACGGCTCGAGCTCGAGCCCGCGATGCCTCGGCGCATACGGCGTCAGGCGCCGGATCGCCTTCGCCAGTTGGCGCTCGGTGCCGATCTGCCGGCCGCGCCCGGCCTGGTACCACGCGACCGCGACGTGCACGAGCCCCTGGAAGAAGTCGCGTTCCTCTTGCGGCGCCGCGCGCCAGGCGTCCTCGAGCTCCTCGTGCGCGGCGAAGTACTCCCGAGCCTCGATCAGCTCGATTCCGGCCCTGTATTTCGCTTCCAGACTGGGATCGCCGAGCATGTTGGAATCGGCTCGCGGGGCGTGTCAAGTGAATGGTGTCAAGTTTTGCCCGACTGATCTTCTATCCGGTTGCGCTGGCTGCGCCGCGTTCGGAGCGCGCCATGCGTTGTATTTTCTGCTCGCTTTGAGCCTCGACATCGCGGCGGCACGTAGGCGGCTCCCGTTGAGCGCAGGAGCCGCAGACCCGGACGAGTTCTACGACGCCTACGCATTCGACATCGCACCGCGCAGCACATGGACTCGGGCGCGGCGGAGATTTCTGCGTCACCGCCTCGCGACCGCGAGCCTCGTCATTCTCGTCCTCATCTTCGGCGCGGGACTGCTCGCGAGCCACTTCGCGCCGTACGGCTACCTCGAGGTGGACCTCAGCTCACTGAGCAAGGCACCGAGCTGGGCGCACCCATTCGGGACGAACCAAATTGGCAGCGACTATTTCACGCAGGTCCTCTACGGGATCGGAATCGAAGCGCGGGTTGCGCTGCTCGTTGCGTTCTTCGGCACTCTCGCTGGGACGCTGGTCGGGGTAGTCGCGGGTTACTTCGGCGGCATCATCGCCGAGTTGCTGATGCGGCTGACCGACCTCGTCCTGACCCTCCCACCGCTGATCATCGTGCTGGTCGCAGCCGCGTATCTGCACCTGACAACGGCGTTCTCGATCTCGCTTCTGCTCTCATGCCTGCTGTGGATGCCGCTCGCACGGATCGTGCGCGGCGCCGCTCTGGAACTGCGCGAGCAGGAATACGTCGCGGCAGCCCGCGCGGTCGGCGCAAGTGACCTCCGGATCATCCTGCGGCACATCCTCCCAAACGCCGTCGTGTCGATTGCCGTCGCAGCGACGGTCATGACGGCTGGCGCCATCGTGCTTGAGACCACCCTGTCGTATCTGGGCATCTTCGATCGACAGAGCTTCCCGAGTCTCGGCGCCGTCATGGCCGGTGCGAACGTCGAGGGACTCTTCAACTGGTGGGGCTTGTTCTTTCCCGGCCTCGCACTCGTCATCATCCTCATGTCGATCTATTTCGTCGGGGACGGGCTACGCGACGCGCTTGACCCGACTGGTAATCGCGCCGGTCCTCGCGATGGACAGTGAGGACGGCGCCGGCGAGCGCGACCCGGACGACGTCGTTCTGATCGACGCTCAACGGGCGGATCTACGCGTAGAGTGGTCGCATGGAAGGTCAGTGAAGGCCCGTTCTAACCCGTATGTTGCAGTTCCTGCGCCTGCGCAGGCAGCCGCCGGACATCGGCG
>JBKPGW010000280.1:0-11198 GCA_046729555.1 Actinomycetota bacterium
CATGTCGGCGGAGGACGGGTCGGCGGGAGGCTTGGTGGGGACAAGCGACGAGCGCTGCCGGCCATCCTTCCGGGCTCGGCTCAATCGACGGCACGACAAGCGTCAGACGAATCGCTACAGCGTCGTGAAGAAGCTTGGGTCGCGGCATCTCGGGACGTCGGTGCCGGTATACGACATCGAGGTCGATTGCCCGACGCACAGCTTCATCGCGGACAACGCAATCGTGCACAACTCCATTTGTACGACGCGCGTCGTGTCGGGTGTCGGTGTTCCGCAAATCACGGCCATCTACGACTCTGCGCGTACAGCAACGGTTCCGATCATTGCCGACGGCGGAATGACGTCCTCGGGCGACATCGCGAAGGCGGTCGCCGCCGGGGCGGACTCCGTCATGGCCGGCTCACTGCTGGCCGGGACGGACGAGAGCCCCGGCGAGGTCGTCCTGCATCAGGGCGAGCGCTTCAAGGAGTACCGGGGCATGGGCTCGCTCGGCGCGATGCGTGCGCGCGGCTCATCGCGCGACCGCTACTTCCAAGGCGACGTCGAGGACGTCGAGAAGCTTGTGCCCGAAGGCATCGAGGGGCGAGTCCCGTACAAGGGCCCGCTCGGGGCGATCTTGCACCAGCTCGTCGGGGGTCTGCGTCAGGCGATGGGTTACTGCGGTGCGGCGACGATCGAGGAGATGAAGCGCGCACAGTTCGTCCGCATTACCGCGGCGGGACTGCGCGAGAGCCATCCCCACGACGTGACGATCACGAAAGAGGCGCCGAACTATCGGCGCTGAGATCCTGCCGCTGCCGGAGCGCTCGCCTGAGGAGCGCCCCGTGCTGGTGCTCGACCTCGGTGGGCAGTACGCGCAGCTGATCGCGCGCCGCGTGCGCGAGTGCCGCGTCTACTCGGAGCTCGTCGGCCACACCGTCACGCCGGAGCAGGTGCGCGCGCGCAACCCGCATGCGCTGATCCTCAGCGGCGGCCCGGCGTCCGTGTACGCCGAGGGCGCGCCGCACGTCGATCCCGGCCTGTTCGACCTCGGCATTCCCACGCTTGGAATCTGCTACGGCGCGCAGCTGATGGCACTCGACCTCGGTGGCAAGGTGGAGCGCACGAACGTCTCGGAGTTCGGGAAGACAGGGTTGACGGCCCTCGAGTCGCAACTCTTCGCAGGGCTGCCCGACGAGCAGACGGTGTGGATGTCGCATCGCGATACCGTGACGGCTCCGCCTGCAGGCGCCGACGTCGTCGCGGCCTCGACGTCGACACCGGTGGCGGCGTTCGAGCAGCGTGAGCGCCGGCTGTACGGGGTGCAGTTCCATCCCGAGGTGGTGCACACGCCGCACGGCCAGGAGTTGCTGAAGAACTTCCTCTACAACGTTGCCGGCGCACCGCCGGCCTGGACCCCGGCGGCGGTGATCGAGGAGCAGGTCGAGCGGATCCGCGCCGAGGTCGGGCGCGAGCACGTGCTGTGTGCGCTGAGCGGCGGCGTCGATTCGGCCGTTGCCGCGCTGCTGGTGCATAAAGCGGTGGGCGACCAGCTGACGTGTGTGTTTGTCGACCACGGACTGCTGCGTGCAAACGAGGCCGAGCAGGTCGTGGAGACGTTCGGCGGTCACTTCCACGTGCCGCTCGTACACGTACAGGCGCAGGAGCGCTTTCTGTCGCGGCTGGCGGGGGTCGAGGATCCGGAGGAGAAGCGCAAGATCGTCGGCGAGGAATTCATCCGCGTGTTCGAGGAAGAGGCCGCGAAACTCGGCGATCTCCGCTTCCTCGTCCAGGGGACGCTGTATTCGGACGTGATCGAGTCGGGCGGCGACGACGACGTGGCGGCGAAGATCAAGTCCCACCACAACGTCGGCGGTCTGCCCGCGGATATGCGGATGCAGCTGGTCGAGCCGTTGCGCCTGCTGTTCAAGGACGAGGTGAGGCGTGTGGGCGAAGAGCTCGGGATGCCGGAGCGGATGGTTTGGCGCCAGCCGTTCCCGGGGCCCGGTCTCGCGATCCGGATCATCGGGGAGGTGACGGCGGAGCGACTCGAGATCCTGCGCGCCGCGGACTCGATCCTGCAAGACGAGATCCGCCGCGCGGGTCTCTATCGCGACCTGTGGCAGTCCTTCGCCGTGCTGCCGGCGATCCGCTCCGTCGGCGTGCAGGGCGACGAGCGCACGTACGCGTACCCGATCGTCATCCGGGCGGTCACGTCGGAAGATGCGATGACGGCCGACTGGGCGCGACTGCCCTATGAGCTGCTGGAGACGATCTCGAGCCGGATCATCAACGAGATCCCGGGCGTGAACCGGGTCGCGCTGGACCTGAGCTCCAAGCCGCCGGCGACGATCGAATGGGAGTGACGCCTGCAAAGGCTGGGGTCTGACCCCGCAGGGGTCAGACCCCCGCCGTTAACGAACCCCGAAACTGGACAACCCTTCCGGGTCTTCTTCGGACACGTCGACTGACTCGACCTGAGCGCCGCGCGGGCCCTCGCGGCAGAACGCGACCAGTCGCTCCACCGCTTCCGCCTCGCCCTCGAGGACGGCCTCGACCGATCCGTCCCAACGGTTCGCCACCCAGCCGTTGACGTCGTACCGCCGCGCCAGCCGGCTCACCGAATCGCGGAAGAACACACCCTGCACGTAACCGTGGACGATGACGCGGCGCCGGATCACGGCGCGTATTCTCGCGGCGCGTGGAGTTCAAGGAGATCCTCAAGCGCCGCCGGATGGTGCGCGCGTACGAGCCGACACCGGTCGCGCGCGAGACCCTCGAGCGCATCGTCGGCACCATCCGCCGCGCGCCGAGTGCCGGCTTCAGCCAGGGACAACGCCTTCTCGTAGTCACCGATCCCGCGAAACGCCGGGCGCTGGCCGAGGCGGCCGGTGAGAGCTTCTACCTCGAGCAGGGTTTCGCGCCGTGGATCAGCGGTGCGGCGGCGCTCGTCGTCGTCTGCACGCGCGAGGCCGACTACCACGACCGCTACCGGCAGCCGGACAAGCTTGTCGAAGGCGAGGAGATCGCATGGCCGGTCCCGTACTGGCACGCCGACGCGGGCAAGGCGACGATGCTCGTCCTGCTCGCGGCGATCGACGAAGGCCTTGCCGCCGGGATCTTCGGGATCCCGGCCGAGCGGATGCAACGTGTGCGTGACGTCCTCGGGCTCCCCGGCGACGTCGCCATCGTCGAAGTCGTCACGCTCGGGCATCCCGCGGCCGACGAAGCGTCGGATCGGCTCTCGAGCCGCGGGACGCGTCCCCGCCGGTCCCTCAGCGAGCTCGTACGCTGGGAGAGCTGGAGCTAGGGAGTTCGTACCTTCGACACGAGCTGCTGCTGGTGGTAGCCGGGGTTCTCCCCGGTTGCGTTGTACGTCTCGACGGACGTCGTGTACGTGAAGCCGGCGCGCGAATCGACGCCGAAGTAGTCGCCGATGAAACCGCCGTTGCTGCAAATGCACTCGGGGCGCGGAGAGGACAGCTGCGGGTCCCAGGTGTGCGGTGACAGCCGGATGTTGTGGCCGAGCGGCTTCAACCGTGCCGTGTAGAACTGCACGGCCGTGTTCACGCAGTAGTTCGCCCGGCCGTACGGCGCGCGCGGATCGAACAGCAGCCCCGCGATCGTGGCCTCGGGTGTGTCCTGCCCCGGACAGTCCAGCCGCCGGTCGTAGAACGCGACAGCCACGCGACCGTTCGGCGCGACCGCGATGCCGGGCTGGAGCGCCTCGCCGTCGCCGGCGCTGTCGTCGACCTGGATCGGACGGCCCCAGTGCGCGCCGCCGTCGAACGACGCACGGAGAAAGAGCTTCGTCGTGCCCGTGCCGCGCGGCGAATGCTCGTACGCCGCGTAGAGCGGATAGAACCGCCGGACCTTCTGCGTGCCGACGTTGAACGCTTCGCCGAACGCCGACCGGAACGTCGTGTTCTTGTAGCCGTCGACGTCGTGCCGGACGATCACCCTGCGGCGGGCCCAGGTGCGGCCGCCGTCACGCGAAGAGGTGTAGGACATCGTGTACGGCGCGCCCAGCCCCCGCGTGCTCGACATCGCCAGCCAAACGCGCCCGTCCGGCGTCACGTACGGCAGGGAGCCGTTGTCCCCGATGCCGCGCGTCTGTTCGAGCACGCGCTTGGGTCGCGACCAGTTCGTGTGCGTGCCGTTCCGTCTTGCGTCCGCATACGACACGTAGATGCGGAGCCCGGCGTCGCTCGTCCCGATCGCCCAGGAGACGTAGACGCGGCCGAAGTGCCGGCTGCGCGGATTCCTGTCGATCGCGATCCACTGCTTGTCGAACACGGACGAGCCGTTGAACGGCGTCCGCGCTACCAGGTCGAGCGTTCCGTTGCGCGTGACGTTCCACGAAGCCGGCGTCGCTGCGCCACGCGGCCGGACCGCGACCCCGATCCCTGACCGAGGCAACGACGGGTTGACGTCCGGTGAGAGGAAGAAGTGCTCGCCCGTCCGCAGGTACGTGAACATGTACGGGAGGACGACGGCGTAGAAGTTGCCCCAGGGATCAAACGCGCCCACGGGATCCGAGTTGTCCGTCCATCCTTCGTAGCCGGGGATGTGACCCTGCTGCGGCCACGTCGCGCCGCCGTCGTACGACTCGAAGAAACCGGTCAGGTGGTTGTAGCCCTCCGCGCTCACGAACCACTTGCTGACGGCGATCAGATGCTGTGCGTTCGACGGGTCGACGTGCAGATCGGACTCGGAGAAGTCCTTCGCGCGCAAGGCCGGGTTGGAGACGTTCTGCGTCGGAAACGGCCCGATCAACTCGCCCGTCGTCGCCGCGCCGCCGCAGGGCGTCACACCGCCGTCCGGATAGCCCTGCGACGGGGAGAGACTGCCCTGGTAGACGATCTCCGGCGTGTAGCAACTCACGCGCTGCGTCGTCGCCGGCACGCTCGTGACACCGCGCGCCGCATAGCTCGCAGCAAAAGCGGCGTCAGGTTGAAAGCCTTGCGGCGGAGCAGCGTGCGCGCTGGTTGCACAGACCCCGGCGCAGACCGCGGCGGCCGCCGCGGAGCGTCCTCTCACGCACATGAGCATAGTGACGGCGTGCGCGCGCAAAGGTTCGTGAGCCGTCTGGCCGCTGCCCACATCGGCGAGACGTTCAACTTCTACCGGGAAGGCGAGGGAGCGGACGTCCGGCGGCGGCGCCTGCACGACTACCTGCAAGCCCATGCCGGCGCGCGCCTCCTGCTCGTCGGCGAGGCTGCCGGCTACCGCGGCGCGCGCGTCTCCGGGATCCCGTTCACGTCAGAGCGCCAGCTGACCGGGCGGGGCCCGGCCGAGGCGACCGCGACGATCGTGCAGCGAACGCTCGCCGAGCTCGAGCTGGAGCCGCTCTGCTGGAACGTCGTCCCGACCCATCCCGGCACGTCCAGCTCGAATCGTCGCCCGACCCGCGCCGAGGTCGAGGCGGCCCGCCCGTTCCTGGAGGAACTGGCGGCTGGGCGCCGGATCCTGGCCGTCGGCCGCCTCGCCGCCGCGGTCACGAAGGCCCCGTACGTCCGTCATCCCGCCCACGGCGGGGCGGCCGAATTCCGGGCCGGGCTGCTACGATTCGCCGCCGGCGGACGCCCTGAGGTCCGCCTTTTTGACGGTATGAAGACCTATAGCGCAAAGCCGGGCGAGATCGCTCGCGAGTGGTACGTCGTCGACGCCGAGGGCCAGACCCTCGGGCGGCTGGCGACGCGCATTGCCGACACGCTGCGCGGCAAGGGCAAGCCCGCCTATACGCCGCACGTCGACACAGGCGACTTCGTCGTCGTCGTCAACGCCGAGAAGATCCAGGTCACCGGCAACAAGCTCGACCAGAAGCGCTACTACCGCCACTCCGGCTATCCCGGCGGCCTGCGGAGCCGCACGCTCCGCGAGCAGCTCGAGCGCCGGCCGGAGGAGGTCCTGCGCAAGGCAGTGAAGGGCATGTTGCCCAGGAACCGGCTCGCGCGACAGCAGATCACGAAGCTGAAGATCTACGCCGGCCCCGAGCATCCGCACGGGCCGCAGGCGCCGAAGCCCCTCAGCTGGGAGGAACGATGAGCGTCGCTCGCCTTCGGCTCGCTCCCATAGCCGCGTGGGCTGAGGAGAGAGAGTGGGGAAACCTCACGGTTTCCCCTTCTGCCCCTTCCCTCGCTCATCGGCAAAAGGCGCGCCGATGAGCCAGATCGCGCAATACCGCGGGACCGGCAAGCGCAAGACGTCGGTCGCGCGCGTGATCCTGCGACCGGGTGACGGGACGACCTGGTTCAACGGCCGGACGATCGACGAGTACTTCCCGCGCCAGGCGCACCGGACGATCGCGATGGCGCCGCTGCAAGTCGCAGGGGTGGAGGGGACCTACGACATCCGCGTGCGCGTGCACGGCGGCGGCCCGAGCGGACAGGCAGGTGCCGTCCGGCACGGCATCGCGCGCGCGCTCGTCGAGGCCGACCCCGAGCTGCGCGTCCCGCTCAAGCGTGCAGGCTTTCTCACGCGCGATGCACGCATTGTCGAGCGCAAGAAGGCCGGGCTGCACAAGGCCCGCAAGGCGCCGCAGTTCAGCAAGCGGTAGTGCCACGCCAGTACTTCGGCACGGACGGCGTCCGTGGCGTTGTCGGCCAAGACCTCACCTCTGAGCTCGTCGAACGCCTTGGCCGTGCCGCGACGCTCTGGTCGGGGCGCGGCCGCATCTTCGTGGGGCGCGATACACGCGCCTCGGGCGTTGAGCTCGAGGCGGCGCTCGCGCGCGGGATCGCCTCTGCCGGGGGCAACGCCGTCGTCGCCGGCGTCCTGCCGACGCCCGCGGTCGCGCTTCTGACGCTCGACCTCGGCTGCGTCATCACCGCGTCGCACAACCCGCCCGAATACAACGGCGTCAAGTTCTTCGACCGCGACGGCCAGAAGCTCACCGATACCCAGGAAGAGGAGATCGAGGCGCTCCTCGACCTGCCGGGCAGCGGTGGCGGCGACATCGACGAGGTCGGCGTCGCGACCGACAGCTATCTCGAGCACGTGCGCGAGCGTTTCGGCTCCGACCTTTCCGGCGTGCGCATCGGCGTCGACTGCGCGAACGGCGCGTATTCGGGCCTGGCGCCGACGGCGTTCGAACAGCTCGGCGCTCAGGTCCTCACCATTGGGAACGACCCGGACGGGACGAACATCAACGTCGGTTGCGGCGCGACCGACCTGCGCGCGCTGCAGGAGCTCGTCGTGCGCGAGCGCCTCGACCTCGGCGTCGCCTTCGACGGCGACGGCGACCGCATGCTCGCGGTCGACGCGAACGGCGACGTCGTGGACGGCGACCAGATCGTCGCGATCCTCGCGCTGCACCTGCAGGTTCCGTCCGTGACCGTCACGCCGATGACGAACGGCGGCTTCCTCGAATTGATGTCGGAGCACGGCATCGAGACTTACGTGACTGCCGACGTCGGCGACCGCTACGTGCTCGAGACGATGCGTGCGACGGGCGGCAAGCTCGGAGGAGAAGAGTCCGGCCACATCATCTATCTGGACGGGCACGTCAGCGGTGACGGCCTCGTCGCAGCCCTGCTCCTCTGCCGGGCACTCGAGGGGCGGACGCTCGCGGAGAGGGCGGCCGTGATGCCCCGCTTTCCACAGGTGAAGGAGAACGTCCGGGTTCGTCGCAAAACGCTCTCGGCCGAGCTGCTGGAAGCGGTGGCCCGCCACAACGCGGAGCTCGCCGGACGCGGACGTGTACTTGTTCGCCCGTCGGGAACAGAGCCCGTAGTGCGTGTATTGGCGGAGGCTCGGGACGAGGCGGAGGCTGCCGCCCTCTGTGCTAGCATCGCGGGCCTCGTGCGACGAGAGCTCGGCTGACCGTCCCGACGACGGGGCGGGCCCTTCAGCCGGGCTTTTGCTGTTCCGGAGAACGACCGAGAGGAGCTTCGGGTGTGCGGGATCATCGGGTACGTCGGTAGTAGGCCCGCCAAGGACTTGCTGCTGCGTGGGCTCGAGCGCCTCGAGTACCGGGGCTACGACTCCGCCGGAATCGCCCTACGCGAGAAGGGCGGGCTCGAATACGTGCGCGCCGTCGGCAACCTGAAGCACCTCAAGGACGCGGCGGGGCCGAACGGCTCCGTCTCGAACCACGGACTCGGTCATACCCGCTGGGCCACGCACGGCGCCGTCAACGAGCAGAACGCGCACCCGCTCACGGGCTGCGAGGACGGGCGCGTCGCGGTCGTGCTGAACGGCATCGTCGAGAACTTCCGCGAGCTGAAGGAGTCCCTGCTCGCGGATGGGCACGAGTTCAACTCCGAGACCGACGCGGAGGTCGTCGCGCACCTCGTCGAGCGGCACTACTCCGGGGACCTGGTCGAGGCCGTGCGCGCGTCCTACCGCGAGCTCGAAGGTCATTTCGCCTTCGTCGTCATCCACTGCGACCATCCGGACCTGCTCGTCGGCGCCCGCCGGCAATGCCCGCTCGTCGTCGGAGTCGGCGACGGGGAGATGTACCTCGCGTCGGCCGTTGCCGCATTCCTCGCGGAGACACGGCGCGTGATGCTGATCGACGAGGGCGAGGTCGTCGCGATCACCCCCGAGGGCGCCCGCTTCTTCACCGAGGAGGGCGAGGTGCACCACAAGGACGTCGAGCCGATCGACTGGGACGACGAGGTCGCGGAGAAGGGCGGCTACGAGACGTTCATGCTGAAGGAGATCTACGAGCAACCCGACGCCGTCAGCGAGACGATCGGCGATCGCGCGCGCCGGGGGAAGCTCGTGCTCGAGGGGATCGGGCTGACGGAGCTCGAGATCCAGAACCTCCGCCGGATCGTCATCGTCGCGTGCGGCACCGCGTACCACGCCGGCGTCGTTGGCCGCTACATCATCGAGGAATGGGCCCGCGTCCCCGTCGAGCCCGACATCGCGAGTGAGTGGCGCTACCGCAACCCGGTGCTCTCGAGGGACACGCTCGTGATCGGGATCACGCAGTCCGGCGAGACGGCCGACACGATCGCCGCGATGCGGCTCGCGCGGGAGCAGGGCGCGCGCACGCTTGCGATCACGAACCAGCTCGGGACGCAGGTCACCCGCGAGGTCGACTCCGTCCTCTACACGCGTGCCGGCCTCGAGATCGGCGTCGCCGCGACCAAGACGTTCCCGTCGCCGGTCGCGCTGCTCTCCCTGATCGCGCTCAAGCTGGCGCAGGTGCGGCGGACGCTGCCCGAAGAGGAGATCGAGTTCATCCTCGAGGAGCTGTACGACCTGCCCGAGCGGATGGAGCATTTCCTCGACGGCAACCATCCGATCGAGGAGATCGCCGAGCGGCACTACCAGAAGCCGTTCTTCCTCTACCTCGGCCGCCACATCGGGCTACCCGTCGCGCTCGAAGGCGCCCTGAAGCTGAAGGAGATCTCGTACATTCCGACCGAGGCCTACTCGGCCGGGGAGATGAAGCACGGGCCGATCGCGCTGCTCGACTCCGAGACGCCGGTCGTCTGCGTTGCGATCGACCAGAAGGTCGTCTACGACAAGGTCGTCTCGAACATCCAGGAAGTCCGCGCGCGCGGCGCGCAGGTGATCGCGATCGCCACGGACGGCAACGAGGACATCCAGCATCACGCCGACGACGTCATCTACATCCCTCGCACGCCCGCGTTCCTGCAGGCGGTGCTCGCTGTGCTGCCCTTGCAACTGCTGGCGTACCGGATCGCGAGGCTACGCGGATTGAACGTGGATCAGCCGCGCAACCTGGCCAAGACCGTCACGGTCGAATAGCGCGCTGAACTGCTGGGGTCAGACCCCTCCGGGGTCAGACCCCGGACTTTCAACCTGCCGCCGGACCGCTGGGGTCAGTCCCCTCGGGGGTCTGACCCCGGACTTTCAACCTGGCCAAGACGGTCACGGTCGGAAAAGCGCGAGGAACTCCGGCCGGCCCGGTGGTGTAATCCGGGCGTGATGCAGTTTCGGCTCGGTGGGCTCGCCTGCGTCGGCGTGCTTGCGCTGACGCTCCTCCTGCCGGCCACTCGAGAGCGGCCGCTCGAGCTTGCGGCACCGGTCCAGAAGGCCGAGCTCGGCCTGCGGTCGGCTTCTGCAGGGAGCAGGCTCGTCCGGTTGCATCCGGTGTCGCTGAAGGCGACGGGCCGCGGGGTCCCGCTGAACGGGTACGGCGGCGTTTGGGCGTTCGCACCGGACGGCCGCGTCCTCGCCGTCGCCGTGCGCGCCAGCGCCAATGCATCGACCGAGCGCCTCCGCTTCTTCACGGTCGCCGGGCCGCGCCGTGCCGGGCAAGGAGTTGCGCTTCCCGGCGCGACCGCGGCGCTGATGTGGGTCCGCCCGGATCGGATCCTTGCGTACGTCAACGAGTGCTGTCCCAACCCGGACGGAGCTGCGACCATCCTCGGGATCGACGCTGCTGCCCGTCGGATCGTTACCCGTACACCGATCGAGGGCGCCGTGCTGCAGATGGAACGCAGTGTGGACTCGATCGTGCTCCTCGTCGCCGACAGGGATCGCATCGGGCCTGCCCGGCTCGTCGTCGTCGACGCCGACGGTAGGTCGCGCACAGCCGCGCTCGACGGAATCACGGCCGGCACAACTTGGCCGGAGCAGACGACGAGCGACCCCGTCGGTACGCGGCGGATTCCCGGGCTGGCCGTCGACGTTGCGGGAAACCGAGCGTTCGTGATCCCGCCCGACGGCCCAGGAGCCGAGGTCGAGCTCGGCCCTCTCGCCGTCTCGTACCACTGCTTGGCTGAGCCGCGATCGCTCGGCAGGAGGCTCGCGGCGTGGCTGACTCCCGCCGCCGAGGCGAAGGGAATCAACGGCCCGACTTTGACTGCGCGCTGGCTCGGGGACGGTTTCGTCGCCGTTGCCGGGAGTGCCGAGAGCGCCGTTCACGAGAACGGCGGGCTCCACATCTCCGAGTGGCCGCTCGGGCTACGGATCCTGGATACGCGTGACTGGAGCGCGGCGCCGCTCGACGGGGGCGCCGACTCCTTCACAGCCGGCGACGGCTTCCTGCTCGCGACCGGGTTCTCGTGGAGCTCGGACTCGCAGATCCAGACCGGTATGGGTCTCGCGATCTACGCTGCCGACCGGACGCAGCGATTCCACCTCCTGCCGGGTCGCGTGGCTTCGGTTGGGTTCGTCTACCGCAGGCGCGCGTACGTCTCCGTCGACCATCGATCCGCACTGACGATCATCGATCTCGCATCCGGCCGGATCGTCGGAGCCCGGCCTGCCGCGGCTCCATGGCCGCTGCTGGGCTC
>JBKPGW010000281.1:0-5831 GCA_046729555.1 Actinomycetota bacterium
GACCAGACCCGTGCGATCGTCCTGCCTGCGTTCAGCCAGGCGCTCGTTGTCGCGCGCCGCGAGATGAGACCCGGCGACGACCTCGTCTCGCCCGAGGGCGCGTTCCGGTTCTTCTTCCCCGGACACGTCGAGCAGTCGTTCCCGAACAGCTGCGAGTTCCTGCACCGCTTCCGCGTCTTCGTTCTGACAACGGACGAAGGAACGAAGCGCTACATGCGCGACTTTCTGCACGTCTCGCCTGAACCGTCGTTCTGGGCGGCGTGCCCGAGCCCTCACCTGACCCAGCTCACCGACGGCTCCGAGGGGTATGCCGTCTTTCGGATAACGACCTGATGCGCGTCGCAGTGCTGACGACGTCGTACCCGCGCCATCCCGGCGACGTGGTCGGGCGCTTCGTCGCGGACGCCGTCGAGCACGTGCGCCGCCGCGGGGTCGACGTCGAGGTCGTCGGCCCGGAGCAGTTTCGCGGTTTCGGCCTGACGTTCGGCCACGGCGTCCCCGGCAACCTCCGGCGGTGGCCGTGGCTCGCGCTCTTCGTGCCGGCCCTGCTCGCGAGCTTCGTGCGCGCCGCGCGGGGGGTTGACGCCGACCTGCTGCACGCGCACTGGCTTCCCGCCGGCTGGGTCGCTCGGCGCACCGGGAAGCCGTACGTCGTGCAGGTGTGGGGTACTGACGTCGAGCTCGCGCGCCGGGCGCCGCGCCTCGCTCGTAGCACCCTGCGCGGTGCGCGGTTGGTGATCGCGGGCTCCACCGCCCTTGCGGAGAGCGCGCGCTCCCTCGGTGCGACGGACGTGCGCGTGATCCCAAGCGGCGTCGAGCTTCCCGACGAGGTCGGCGAGGAGGCGAGCCCGCCGCAAGTGCTGTACGCGGGCCGGCTGTCGGCGGAGAAGGGCGTGCTCGAGCTCGTCGAGGCTGCGAACGGCATGAACCTCGTCGTCGCCGGTGACGGCCCTTTGCGAGCGCGCGTGCCGGGTGCGCTCGGCTTCGTCCCGCACGACGAGCTGCAGGGGCTGTACGCAGACGCGGCCGTCGTTGCCTGCCCGTCGCGACGGGAGGGGTTCGGCGTTGCCTGCCTCGAGGCGATGGCGCATGCACGCCCGGTCGTGGCCACCGACGTCGGCGGCCTGCGCGACCTAGTCATCGACGGCGAGACGGGCCTCGTCGTGCCCGCACGCAACGCGCAGGCGCTCCGAGCTGCGCTGGAGCGGCTGCTCGGCGACCGCGAGCTGCGGCGCCGGTTCGGCGCGGCGGCACGCGAGCGGGCGCGGCGGAACTTCTCCTGGGACGGCGTCACCAACGCGACACTCGCGGCCTACGCCGACGCGATCGCCAGAATGCCCGCATGAAGCGGGCGCTGATCACGGGCATCGGCGGTCAGGACGGTTCCTACCTGGCCGAGTTGCTGCTCGAGGCCGGCTACGCCGTCGTCGGTCTGATCCGGCCGGGCGCGCCGCGCTATGAGAATCTGGACGGGCTCGCGGAGCACGTCGAGCTCTACGAGGCCGACCTGCTCAACCAGACGTCGGTGGCGCAGGCCCTGCGCGCGTCGCGACCGGCGGAGGTCTACAACCTGGCGGCGCCGTCGTTCGTTCCGGCGTCCTGGGAACAGCCCGTGCAGACGGCCGAGTTCGCCGCCGTCGGGGCGACGTCGCTCCTCGAGGCGATCCGGACCGTCGATCCTGAGATCCGCTTCTACCAGGCCTCGTCCTCGGAGATCTTCGGTGATCCGGCTGAGGTGCCGCAGACGGAGGCGACGCCGCTCGCGCCCGTGACGCCGTACGGCGTCGCGAAGGCGTACGCGCATTTCAGCGCGCGCTCGTATCGCCACCGCTACGGGCTGTTCGCGTGCTCGGGCATCCTCTACAACCACGAGTCGCCGCGGCGGCCGCTGCAGTTTCTCCCGCGGAAGGTTGCCCACGGCGCGGCCGCCATCTCGCTCGGATTGCAGGACGAGCTCGCACTCGGCGACCTTGACGCGCGGCGGGACTGGGGCTACGCGGCGGATTACGTGCGCGCGATGTGGCTGATGCTGCAGCAGGAGGAGCCCGGCGACTACATCGTTGCGTCGGGCGAGGCGCACTCCGTGCGTGAGCTCGTCGAGTGCGCGTTCGCGCGCGTCGGCCTCGACTGGGAGAGCCACGTTCGCGTCGACCCCGAGCTCCAGCGCGGGCCGGCTGAGCTGCACCGGCTGGTCGGGAATCCGGCCAAAGCGCGCACGAAGCTGGGCTGGGAGCCCGAGCTCGACTTCACAGATCTCGTACATCTCCTCGTCGACGCGGACCTCGCCCGGTTGCGCGTGCACGCGACTAGCATGGAGCGACGATGAGCCGGCATCTGACGATCGACGGTGTCCAGATTCACGACGGCAGCGACTGCTACGTCATCGCGGAGGTCGGTCACAATCATCAAGGATCCGTCGAGCAGGCGAAGGCGCTGGTGACGGTGGCGAAGGATTGTGGCGCCAACGCGGTCAAACTCCAGAAGCGCTCGAACCGCACCCTCTACACACGAGACTTCTTCGAGCAGCCGTACGACAACGAGTTCAGCTTCGGCCCGACGTACGGCGAGCATCGTGAGGCGCTCGAGCTCGGTCGTGACGACTACGTCGAGCTGCAGCGCTACGCCCGCGAGCTCGGCATCACGCTGTTCGCGACACCGTTCGACTTCGAGAGCGCCGACTTCCTCGCGGAGCTCGACATGCCCGCGTACAAGCTCGCCTCCGCCGACCTTTTGAATACGCCGCTGCTCTGCCACGTCGCGGCGTTCGGCAAGCCGATGCTGCTGTCGACCGGCGGCGCCACGCTCGAAGACGTCGACCGTGCGGTGGATGCCGTGCGACCCGTCAACGAGCAGATCTGCACGCTCCAGTGCACCGCCGCCTATCCGTGCGAAACCGAGGACCTCAACCTGCGCGTGATCACGACGCTCCGCGAGCGCTATCCCGAGTTCGTCATCGGTCTCTCCGACCACCAGAACGGCATCTCGATGGCGCTGGTGGCGTACATGCTGGGTGCGCGCGTGATCGAGAAGCACTTCACGCTCAACCACGCATGGAAGGGCACCGACCACGCGTTCTCGCTCATGCCCGAAGGGCTGCGCAAGCTCGTGCGCGACCTTCGGCGCGTCCCTGTCGCGCTCGGAGACGGCCAGAAGCGGCCGCTGGCGATCGAGACGAAGCCGCTCGAGAAGATGGGGAAGAAGCTCGTCGCGGCGCGTGAGCTCGAGCTCGGCCACGTCCTCGTCGCGGACGACCTCGCGATCAAGTCTCCGGCCGACGGTGGCTTGCCGCCCTACGAGCTCGACCGTCTCGTCGGACGCCGGCTACGTCGGCCGATCGCGTTCGAGGATTTCGTGACGTTCGACGACGTCGAGCCCGTTTCCGAGCATGCCGGAGCGCACGCCGCCGCACAGCCGTGATGGCGCTCGAGCCGCTGCTCGAGCGCGTCCGCTTCGCGATCTTCGACTTCGACGGCGTCTTCACCGACAACCGCGTCTGGGTGAACGGGCGCGGCGAGGAGTCGCTCGCCTTCTCGCGCAGCGACGGTCTCGGGCTGCGCCGCCTCGACGAGGTGGGCGTGCAGTATCTGATCGTGTCGATGGAGCAGAACCCGATCGTGGGCGCGCGCGCACAGAAATTGCGTGCCGACTGCCTGCAGGGCGTCGACGACAAGCTCGCCGTCGTGCGCGAACGCATCGCCGCGGCAGGGATACCACTTGAGCAGACCGCCTTTGTCGGGAACGACATCAACGACGCGGAGTGTTTGCGCGCCGTCGGGCTTCCGGTCGTGCCCGCCGACGCGTGGCCCGAGGTGAAGCCGCTCGCGCGCTGGGTGCTCTCGCGCGCCGGCGGAACCGGCTGTGTGCGCGAGTTCTGCGACGCGGTTTGGGAGGCCCAGCGCTGACGGACGAGCTCTTCTCCCTGCAAGACCGCGTCGCCGTCGTCACCGGCGGCGAGGGGCAGCTCGGCCGTGAGATCGTGCGGGGGCTCGAGGAACGCGGTGCGCGCGTCGCCGTCTTCGACCTTCGTGCCGAACGCTTTCGAGTCGATGTCACCGACCGCTCGGCGATCGAGGCGGCGACGGAGAAGGTGGCCCGCGAGTGGGGGACGCCCCACGTGCTCGTCAACGCGGCGGCGCTCGACTCGCCGCCCGATGCTCCCGCCGAGGAGGTTGGCCCGGTCGAGTCGTATCCGGAGTCGTCGTTCGATCAGGTAATGGACGTGAACGTGAAGGGGACGTTCCTGTGCTGTCAGGTCGTGGGTGCGCGCATGTCCGCCGAGGGCCGCGGCTCGATCGTGAATGTCTCGTCCGTGTACGGGATGCTGTCCCCCGTCCAGGATCTGTACGAGTTCCGGCGGCGCGGCGGCGAGGAGTTCTACAAGCCGATCGCCTACTCCGTGTCGAAGTCCGCGCTCTACAACCTCACGCGCTACCTGGCGACGTACTGGGCAAAGAGCGGCGTGCGCGTGAACACGCTCACGCTCGCCGGGGTCTGGAACGAGCAGCCGCAGGAGTTCCTCGATGCGTACGCGGAGCGCATGCCGCTCGGCCGGATGGCCGACGCGCGCGAGGTCGTCGGCCCGATCGTCTTTCTCGCCTCGGACGCGTCCTCGTACGTCACCGGCGCGAACCTGGTTGCCGACGGAGGCTGGTCGGCGTGGTGAGCTGTGTCGTGCCGTTCACCGTTGGCGCCAGCTCACGGCAGAGCTTCACGAATTCGATGTCATTTGCGTACCACCGCTCGAGGTTCGCGCGGGCCTGGTCGCTGAGATCACGCGGAAAGCTCGCGGGAGTGCGATGCGCGGCCGCGTCATCGGAGGGAAGGCGGGCTTCGGGTGGTAAGCCGAGCTTCTGCTTCAGGAGCTCGAAGTCGTTATCGAGGCTTTCTTGAAAGGCGATGAAGAACACATCGCGCAACCGTCGCCGAAACCTGCGCACGCTGCTGAACCAATACGAGTACGGAGTGTTGATGTGCCCGATGCTGCGCATCGCATCCTCGGCTGCCAAACGCTCGGTCTCATCGGCTGAGCTCAGTGCGGATGCGAGCTCTTCAGGTTTCTTGAAGCGCGCGAAGGCGCGCCGTTCGCCCTCGGTCCACGGGTAGTGATAACGCGGCCGGTCTTCGCGGAGCCTGCCGTTGAAGGCACTGACGAAACGGCTCACTGGATCGCGAAGGACGAACAGCGCACGCTCTCCTACGGGGACGTCCGCCATTGTCGTGTCGTGTCCATGGAACACGATCTCGTAGCCTGCGACATCGCGGTATTCGAGCAGCGTCGCCGTCAGCGCCGTGCCGCCGGTCTTGCCAGGGCGAAGGAAATGCACGCGCCGTTCACCATCCGTCGCAGTCGTGCGTCGCGCAAAGGATGGTCGCCTCAGCCGCTCGAAGACCTTGGCCACGGGACGAATCTAGCCGGGCGGAGCCAGGTTTTGAGGCGGCCGCGGAGCGGGGCGGCTCCGTCTGAGTTCGTAGGTGCTGTCGGGGACGCCGCGAGACGACGAGAGGCGGCCGCCAGCGTCGCAGCGAGCTGCGGCAGGTCCGCTCGTCCGCCTGCCTGCTCGAACGCCTCGAGCACTGAAAGGCCTTCGCCCGGAACGTCCCCCACGCGGCCCGGCCGCCCGGCGTGCTCCGAGAGCGGGTCGGGGATCGAGACGACGCGCGCTCCGCCGAGCACGAGGCGAGCAAAGAGGAGCCAGTCGGGGTCGGGGCCGGCGTAGGCGAGCGGCTCTGCGGCCGCGAGCTCGCTTCTGACCAGGCCGACGACGCCGTACTGGTTCTCGACGAGACCGAGCGAGCCCGGATCGCCGAGGAACAGCTGGATGCCGGTCGGG
>JBKPGW010000282.1:0-6859 GCA_046729555.1 Actinomycetota bacterium
CCAGACGCAACTAACACCTCGACGACAACGACAGACACTTCCGCCGCTGCGGCAGACACAACCGACACCTGCGCGACGGCACCAGACGCAACTAACACCTCGACCACGACCGACACCTGCGCCACGGCACCAGACGCAGCAGACACCTCGACGACAACGACGGACACTTCCGCCGCTGCGGCAGACACGACCGACACTTGTGCCCAGGCACCAGGCGCAACGGACACGACTGACGAGGCCAATGCGACAGACCCCTCCGCCACTCCGACCGACGCTTCCGGCGCCGCACCCTCGGATGCGGTTGCCGACTCCACAGGCACCTCAACGGGGCCTGCTCCCACCACGGACACGCGATCGATCGCGAGCTCGGGATCGAGCTCCTCCGGAGCAGCAGCGGACCCACCTGCCTCCCCGCAAGGCTCGAACCCACAGGGCCCGAGCGATGCGACTACGGGCGAGTCTCTGTCCGGCTCCACGTCGAATGACGAAGACGCAGAAGCGGACGCCCTACTCGGCGACCTAGTCCAGCCGATCGCCGAGGCCGTCCGTCACGGCGAGGCCCTGACGAGGATCTTCGCCGTCGTCGTGATTCGCTGCGGTGTCGACTGCCGCGTCACGATCGTTTGCGACGCGAACGCCGGCTCTCTTCTGGCTTCATGCCCCGCCAAAGCCGAGGCGACGCGGGCGGGGCGACTAGAGGCGAGGGCGAACGGCACGCCTAGCCGGCCAGCTGGCGCGCACGGGCCAACGTCCCCTCGCTTACCCGTTCCGGACCATGAGCCTCAGATGCCAACCGCTCCGGGCGCCTCGAGCGGATCAGGCAGCTCTGGAGGTACCCACGGCGGGTCCACTCTCGCTGTGACAGCGGCGGCGCTCGGCCTGACCCCTCGGGACGGCACGCGTCCAATCACGCTCATTGAGCTGGGCGGGCGTGCGCTGCCTCTCGCGTTCTTGCTCGACCGTCCTGGCTAAGGCCTGACGGACCCGTCTGCCGCGCACGCGGGGCGCCTTCCGCTGCCCTGCGTCGAGACGAGCTCGAGTGCGAAAGGAGGTCTTCGGGTGAGCATCGACCCCATAAATCGGCAGTTCGATCGGATGAACGACAGCACACCAAGCGAAGCTGACTCGAGCCACGAGCTCGACGACTCACTGTCGCTTTACGCCCGCGGAGTAGGCCGAGTGCCGATGCTGTCTCGGGTTGAGGAGCGTGAGCTCTTTCGTCGTAAGGAAGCCGGAGACGAGCGTGCGAAGCGGATTCTGATCGAAGCCAATCTGCGTCTCGTCATCTGGATCGCCCGTCAGTACGCTCATTACAACGTTCCACTGCTCGACCTCATTCAGGAAGGGAACCTGGCACTCACGAGAGCGGTCGAGAGGTTCGATCACCGATTGGGTTTCAGGCTCTCGACCTATGCCACCTTGACGATCAAGCGAGCGATCGGGCAAGCGGCGGAGTGTCATGCGCGCCTGGTTCCGATTCCGATCCACGTCAGAAGGCAAATCCGAAGCGTGCGACGAGCGCGTCAGGTTCTCCGGCAGCGCCTGAATCGCGACCCCTTGCTCGGCGAGATCGCTGCCGAGGCCGGACTCGATTCCCGGCGCGTCGCGGAGCTACTCAGCTACGAAGAGCAGCCGGTGAGTCTCGAGTCTCCTCCGAAAGAGGAGCAACAGGCCTGCAGTGAGCTGCTCGCGGATCCGACATCGGCCCATTTGGACTCGGCGCTGGCCGAGCGCCAGCAACGAGAGGAGGTTGAAGCCATCCTCAACTCGCTCGACGAGCGCCTCCGCCTCGTACTCAAGCTGCGGTTCGGTCTCGCGGGACAGCCACCCCAGTCCCTGGTCGAGGTGGGGAGGGAGTTGGGAGTGACAAGCGAGCGTGCTCGGCAGCTCGAGGTGACCGCGCTCGACAAACTCCGAACACTCGCGCCGGATCTGCGGGACTATCTCGAGGTTGCGTAACCAGTCAGACTAAGGGCTGCGCCCAGAAGTCCTTCTCTCCCCCCTTCTGGGCGCAACCCTCCCTTCCTATTCAGGTCAAGAACCGCCGGGACGCAACCCCGTAGCGTGCATAAATTCGGGTCACGGCCGATTTGCAGGGAGATCCTGCCTCGCGGCGGACATGCTCGGCCCTGAAGGGTTCAAAACGCCTTTCATGCTGCGGCTGGTGGTATTCGTGGATGAGTCCGCCGAGAGCAGTTCGCCCGGCGATCCGCGGGTAGCCCCAACCGGGATTCTCGCGCGCAAAGCGCAGTACGAGCGCTCGCACCCGACCGTCGTCGGGGGACGGCCCGCAGCCCGCCCCGGTTGCGCCCGCCCGCAACGCACAAGCTCGCGGTGACAGCGCGGAGCGTCTGGGGCTCGTCCGCGCGGCCGACGAACGGGAAGAGCGACACGACGCTCTCGTCCGAAGCGGTGGCGCCTGCAAGGCACCGCGGCAGGATAAATTGCGCGACCGCGCGGAGTCTGTCCTCAATCCGCAGACCCTGTCGAGGTTGACGTCGGCCTATACCGATGGAATCGTACTGCGCGGTTTACGCTTCCTTTCCAGGGGAAGCAATCTCGCCCTCTGGCCCGCGTCGACCGCGAAGTCATGGCTCAAGAGCTAAGACCCAACCAAATACGCGAAGCAAATCTCAACCGCCGGCTTCGGGGCTACGACGTGCAGCAAACGGAGCAGCTCCTTGCCGACGTGGCCGAGAGCTATGAGAAGGTGCTGACGGAGCGCGAGGCTCTATCGGAGCAGCTGGAGGCCGTCCGGGACGAACAGGCAGAGCGCGAGCGGGGCTGGCGCCTCGAGCGCGAGCGGCTCAGTGAGCAACTGAGCGATCGTGAAGGACGCGTATCCGACCTCGAGGCCGACATCGCGGGTTTGAAGGAGGAATCAAACCAGCTCGAAAGAACGAGCCAATTGACCGACGAGCTAGTTCGCGCTCAGGCGGCTAAGGCAGGAGAAGGGCCCAAGCTGGCCGAGCACGACGAAAGCATCGCCTGGCTCGAGACGCGCGAGAGGGCGCTCCTGGAACAGATTGAGATGCTCGACGCGCAGCTCGAGCGCCCCGACGAGACCGGCGCGGCTCCGGCCGACCGGCGGACGATGGCAAATCTCGAGGAGCGAGCCGCAAGGACATTACTGCGGCTGGATCGCCTCGTCGAGCGGGCGGAGCGGGAGACGCGCGGCGACACGCAGATCACGCTCAAGAAGGCACGGGAACGAGCGGAGGCGATCCTCCACTCCGCGGGGACACAGCGTCAGCCGTCCGGGGAGGGACCCATCCAGGACCCGGCCAACGGAGGACCGGTGACCGACGGCGCGGACGAGGAAATTGGTGAGGCAGCCTGGACCTCCCGGATCAGGTCTGACCGAACGTCTTGAGCGATCGCCCTAGGCCTTCCGTGACCACGATCTCCGAGATAGCCCGCGCCGCCGATGTCTCGGTCGAGAGCGTGCTTCACGTACTTAATCGAGACAACAGCGTCAGCAGCGAGGAGGCGGCGCGAGTCGTGGCGGTCATGGAGGCCTACGGATATGGCCCGCAACGTGCTGAGCGCGAAGCGGTCAAGCGCGGACGAGAAGGAGGAGGGCGCGGAGACGCCGCGACGGAAACGAGACCGCAACGGCAAGAGGCGAACGTGGACGCCGACGACGCATCCGGAGATACGGACGACGAGCTCCTGCAGACCGTGGACCAGAGGGCGGACGAAGCGGAGACGGCCGCGGCGAGGAGGCTCCCCTACAAGGCTCCAGAGGATCGGCTGGCCAGGGATCTCGACCTGATCAAAAACGAGCTGGGCCAAGCGAGAAGCGGGCGCCTCGAGGATCTGACACTCCTCGTTGACCTTCTAACGACGAGTTGGCGCGCGGTCGACGACCGGCTACGCGCGATCGAGCGCAAGCTTGAGGAGATGGAGCGATCGCCGGACCAGCCCTCCTCGAGCAGCTGAGGAATCTGGTGGAGAAGACCTCTTAGCGTCGAAGTCCGCAACCGCCTCCGCACGATTACGTCGGAGGTGCGTGTGCCGATGGTTGATGCGGTGCGGCAGCAGTTTCCAAAGCAGTTCGCGCAGCGGTCATCACTTGCCGCCGCGAAGACGCCGAATCGCGTCTCCGATCTCGTCGAAAGCATGTTCGCGACGTCGACGCGCGGCGTGATCTCGGCAAGTCAGCGGCTACATTCCGTGCGATCTGCGCGATGCCGGGCAACGCTGCTTGCTCGACCGTGGGACGCACTAGCGCGCGAATGCGATCTGCTGGTTCCGCTGCCGAGAACCACCCGACCGAGTCGCGCGGGGCCGGCGCGTGAGCCGCGACCTCGGTCGAATGGGTCGGTAGGAACATCGCTCTCAGTCTGTCCGTCACGCCGGGCCTGATCGCCTCATGCAACTCGATGATCACGAACGCCCGAGAGCACACCGAGGCGCTGTGAACACGTCGTCCTCGGCGCCCTCGATGTCGCAGATCACAGCATCCGGCACGCTAGGCCACGTTCGCATGCGCCCGTGAACATGCACCCGCTCGGCGACACCGTTCAACTTGGCGAGATGGCCGGTGGCCTTCCTGGCGCTGCGAGAGATGTCGTACGCATCGACGCACGAGTCCGTTAACGCCATGCCGACCGCGTACCAGCCGTCAGCGCTACCGAGGTTCACGACGCGCCGCGGCTTCTGCCCAACAAGCTCCGAGAGCACGGGCCTCAATCCGTACTCATACAGTCCGAGTAGCCGAAGCACGGGCGCGGCCTCGTAGCGCCGAGCACGGTCGGCGAGGATCGTGTCCGGTACAAACGGCTTGACGGCTCGTTTCAGGCGCATCCGGCTGGTATCTCCTGGTGATGACCTGGTGATCGACGCCAAGCTGGCCCACTAGATTGCCGGGATACGAGCTCGCTGAATCGGCGCCGGCATCGCCCCCCGGGCCATGCCATAGAGTCTGATGACGTCCAGGGAGGCGCGATCGCCGCTTTGTCGAAAATGACCGAAATCGGGCGTCCAGCTACTCGAGGTCGGGAGGGATAGGCATGAGGCGACAACTGACGCTCGTCGCCGCGCTCGCCGCTACAACGTGGTGGCTGCTGGCGGCGATTGCTCCGGCCGGTGCGATTGCCGCCACGCCGTATAAAGACATCGCCTCCGCTGGCCCACTCACACATATCTATCTGGGCGACGAGCTGAGTTGCCAGATCGCTCACTCGGCCGACGCGCTGCTCGAGTTCTATCCCCCGTCGACCATCCCGGGCGACTGCGGGACGTTCGTCGCCGTCGGTGGGAGCCTCTACGCGCCTAATTTCATCGCCCATGGAGGGACGGCGACAGGCGGGCTTGGCAGCTATACGCCGTTCACGCCGGTCAGCCAGTCGAACGTTATGGGTACGGGCACGGCGGCCGACCCGTTCAGGGTGGTCACGGTTGCGGATGTGGGTCTGACGGGGCTGCGCATCCAGCAGACCGACTTGTACGTCGTCGGAGACGAGGCATACCGAACCGACGTCACGATCTCGAACAGCGGCGGCGGCGCGGTGAGCGGCGTGCTTTACCGAGCCGGAGACTGCTTCCTCGGGGGGTCGGACATCGGGTTTGGGTTCACCGAGGTCTTCGGCAACCGGAAGGCCGTCGGCTGCTCCATCAACCCGAACAACTCACCGCCTGCACGGATCGAGGAGTGGGTGCCGCTGACGGGCGGCAACAACTTCTACCAGGCCTTCTTCAGCGCGGTCTGGAGCTGGATCGGCACGAAGGCGACCTTCCCGGACACCTGCGGCTGCACTGTGCTCCAGGACAACGGTGGCGGGATTAGTTGGGTCTTCACGCTTGCCGCCGGAAGTTCGTTGACGTTCTCCCATGTGACGACATTCTCGCCCACTGGTAAACAGGCGCTCGCCACGTCGAAGACTGCCGACAGCCCGACGTCGTCGGCAGGCGCACAGAACGGGTACACGATCACGATCTCGAACCCGAACCCGGACGCCGTCACGCTCAACTCGATCACGGACACGCTTCCGGCCGGGTTCAGTTACGTGCCGGGCTCGACCACGGGCGTGACGACGAGCAATCCGAGCGTCAGCGGGCAGGCTTTGACTTGGAGCGGGCCGTTCACGGTGCCTGCGAACGGCTCTGTCTCGCTCCACTTCCTGGTCACCGTCGCGAGCACGCCCGGCGACTACTTCGACGAAGCAGGTGGCGAGGCGGCGGGCGGCTATACCGTCCTTGCGACCGGGCCGACCGCCCGGATCACGATCACCGCGAAGGCCGATCTCGGGATCACGAAGACCGCAAGCCCGGATCCGGCGTTCGTCGGTGACGCCATCACCTACACCCTTACTGTCACGAACAGCGGGCCCGGCACGTCATCGGGCGGCGTCGTGACCGATACGCTGCCGGCCAATGTCAGCTACGTCTCCGATGACGACGGCTGCACTCACGCCGCCGGCACGGTGACATGTCCGACGGGGAGCCTTGCGAACGGCGCATCGCAGGCGATCCACGTCGTCGTGACAGCGACGGCAGCCGGCTCGGCGACGAACACCGCGTGCGTGAAGGGCAACGAACAAGACGATAACAGCGCGAACGACTGCGCAAGCGTGACATCACAGGTGCTGCCGAAGAACGCGGACGTGTCGATCGTGAAGACGGGGCCTGCATTCGTTCAGAGCGGCGGCTCGATCACCTACCAGATCACGGTCAGCAACGCCGGCCCGGCCGATGCGACCAACGTTACGGTGAACGATCCGCTCCCGGCCGGCGAGACCCTGGTCTCCGCGACCCCGAGCCAAGGGTCGTGCGGGAACACGGTCGTCTGCAACCTCGGCACGATCCTGAATGGCGGCTCGGCGACGGTCACGATCGTCGCCAACGTGACCGCGTC
>JBKPGW010000283.1:0-1530 GCA_046729555.1 Actinomycetota bacterium
CTACGACTTCGTTCCGCAGATCCTCCATTCGCATCCGCTCTTCGGCCTCGGGCTGAACACCTTCTCCGTCTACTACGAGTTCGTTACCGGGAAGTCGAACTGGGGCCCGCACTCGTTCTACGTCGCCCTGATCGTCGAGACGGGGCTCGTCGGCTTCGTCGCGTTCTTCGTCTTCCTGCGCTACCTGTTCGCACGGCTGCACGCCGCTCGGGCGTTGGGACGACGGCTGGCGGCGGAAGGTGTCGCGGCGGCGGCGCGCGTCCGGCCGCTGGCGTGGGGTATGACGGCGGCGCTGGCGGGAACGATGGCCGCCAACCTCTTCTACCTGACGATGCAGTTCTATTACTTCTACGCGTTCGCGGTCCTCGTGCTGGCGTTACCGCTCGCGTTCGCGCCCCGACCGGCGCGATGACCGAGGAACGTGTGCCGCGCTTCGCCGCGGCCATCACGTGGCTGATCACGTTCCTCTTCTTCGGCACCGCGTTCATGCTCGCCGTCGTGATCCCGATCCACGCGCAGGACGCGCTGACGTTCGGGGAGTGGTCGCGCCTCATCTCGGAGCACTGGCACTTCCACTACGCAGCCGCGACGGTGCAGGAGTACGGCCGGCCCCTGTTCTACGTCCTGCAGGGCTGGGTGTGGGGCATCTTCGGGTTCGACGAGACCTACGGGAGGGTCCTCAGCGGGCTCTTCTCCGTGCTCCTGCTCGGCGCACTCGTCTGGCTGGTGCGCGACCGCGATTGGGGACGGCTGGCGGCGCCGCTGGCGGCGCTCGCGCTCATCGCCACGCCCGTGTTCGCCGAGCAGGTCGTGTCCGGCCTGACCGATATTCCGGTCGCCGCGCTCGTCGCGCTGACCGGTGCGCTCGTCTGGCGCCGCAGGCCCGAGCGCATTGGCGCGGTCGCAGCCGGCGTCGCGGCGACTCTGGCGATGCTGGCGAAGCCGAGCGCGTCGCTTGCCCTCGCCGGGCTGGCCGTGGCGCAGCTCCTCCTGGACGAGTCTTGGCGCTCGCGGCTGCTGTACCGCGTCGCACCGATCGTCGGCGGGATCGGCGTCGGGCTCGTTTACGACGCGCTCCAGGCGGACTACGTCCACCAGGGCCTTCAGAGCTTCCTCCAGGCCGGCGTCAACACGGCGTACTACCGCTTGCTTGCGGACGAGGCGCGGCGGTACGCCGTGCTCGACGGCGCCTGGTTCGGCGACGGACTACGGGTCGCGGCGTTCTTCGCGGTCGCGTACACGTTGCTGCGACTCGCCGGAGCTCGGCATCGGCTGTGCGTGGCGCTCGGCGTTCCGGTTGCGCTGGTCTTCAGCTGGCTCGGGCCGTGGGTGGCGGCGCACGAGGCAAGCGTCACCGTCGGGTCGCTCCACTCCGTCGGCGCTGCCGCGACGGCCGCCGGGACTGCCGTCTTCCTCTCCGTGGGGATGCTCTCGTTCCAGGATGCGATCGCCACGCAGCGCGAGCTGCTGCGGCTCGTCGTCTGGGCGTTGCCGACCGCGATCGCGTGGGCCGTCTACGGGGCCTACGAC
>JBKPGW010000284.1:0-4876 GCA_046729555.1 Actinomycetota bacterium
GGGCACGACCACATCGCCGCCACCGTCGCGACCCTCGTCTTCGCCTACGCAGGCGCGTCGCTGCCGGTGCTGCTGATCTTCAACGTCGGCGGCACGTCGTTCGCGGACGCGGTCAACGGCGAGGCCGTCGCAGACGAAGTGATCGCGGCTCTGGTCGGTTCGATCGGGCTGATCGCCTCGATGCCGATCACAACGGCGCTGGCGGCGCTGCTGGCGCCGCGCATGTCCGACAAGCAACTCGCGCACGCAGGGCACGCCCACGCGCACTAAGGTGCCAACTCGGCGGCGCCGCTAGAGAGTTCTGCTCGCGCGGCCGTTCTCAACGGAGGGTGGCGCCGAAGACCTCCTCCTGGTTCCCGTCCACGTCGCGCGTGTCGATCCACAACGCGTACACGACACCTCCTGCGGCGGCGACGCCCACGTAGCCGCCGTAACCGCCGCTGTCGCCGTAGCCGAAGATCCGCGCGTCCTCCCAGAGGACGCCCTGGTTGGCGGAGGGCGACGTGGCCCGAACCGGCTTCGTCCAGTGCCGCCCATCGCGCGAGGACGTGCACGCAAACCAGGCGTGACGCCGGTCCGAATCGCCGGTCGTGTCGTAGAAGCAGGTCCACAGCTTCCCGGTGCGCGCGTCGACGGCCGACGCCGGCCAGAACTGGTCGGCCTTCTTCTTGACCGGCCCGATTGGGCCGCGCCACACGGGACGCAGTGCGCGATCGAACACCGCAACGGCGACGTCCTGGGTCAGGTCGGCGCCGTTGACGCCGTAGGTCACATACACGCGCTTGGGCGCGAGCGTGATCGTCGGGTTCGGACCGAGGCAGCGGACCGCCTGTTGCGGCAAAACGAATTTGCCGAAGACGAGACAGGTCGAGGCCCGGCTCCCCGGCAGCGGAGCGACGGCCGTCCGGGCCGTGAACCCCCGGCCGCCGTCGGTCGAGCGGGCGAGCCAGACGCCGTGCGCATCGACACCGGCGAGATAGACCGTCCCGCCGGCCCCGGCCGCGATCGTGACGAGTTGCGGCTGCGAGAGCTCCCGGGAAACGACGCGCGGCTGCGACCACGTACGGCCGCGGTCACGGCTCGAGCTGACGACGGTCGTCTGATATCTGCGTCCAAGCAGACGAGACCAGGCAACGTACGCGCGGCCGTCGCTGCCGACGCTGATCGCCGGCTTGTCGTCGAAGCCGAACTTGACGGCAGGGCGCGTAACCCGCCGCACGGTCCACTTCCCGGTCGGGCCGGAGCGACTGCCGACGACGAGATACGGCGTCAGATCCGGGCCGGGAGCACAGATCGACTTCTCCGTGAAGGCGACATACTGGCGTCCGTCCCGACCGATGGCGACTGCGGGATCACCCCAGGCGCAGGTGTTCGGGTCGTAGGCCGGCCCGGCTTCCGACGACCAGGTTCTGCCCCCGTTCGTCGAGCTGAAGACGCGGATCTCGGGCTCGAGCGACTCGTTCGCCGCCCCGAAGACGACGCGTGGGTTGGACGGGTCGGCCGCGACCGCGACCTCGGTCTGAATCCCCGACTCGCGCGAGACGTCCTGGACATTCGTGCCGGCGACCTTCCACGGGCTCCCGATCTGATGCCGGTAGACGAAGTAGACGATCGTCGCGCCGAGAGCGGTCACGCCGAGGACGGCGATCGCCTCCAGCAGCAACTTCCGGCGGGCCCGCCGGCGAGCTCGGCGCTCGAGCGCTTCGGCGGTCGCCATCTCTGACTTAGACGACGGCCGACACTAATTCGCTGTTAAGACGCTAGGGCGAGAGGCGGGCACCGAAAACCTCCTGCTTGTTCCCACCCACATCCCGGGTGTCGATCCACATCGGGTGCGCGACACCACCGGCTGCGGCAACCGCCGTGTAGCCGCCGAAGCCGATGACGTCGCCAAAGGCATAGACGCGTGCGTCTTCCCACAGGACCTCAGGGCTGGCCGAGTCGCGGGCTGCCCGCAGCGGCATCGTCCAAGTGCGCCCCTCCCGGGAAGATGTGCAGGAGAACCACGCCTGCTTCCTGCTCTTGTCGCCGCTCGTGTCGTAGAAGCAGACCCAGAGTCGACCGCTCGTTGCATCCAGGGCCGACGTGGGCCAGAACCGATCGGCCGCGACATCGACCCCACCGACGGTGCCGCCCCAAACTCGCCGCAGCGCGGAGTCGAGCACCCCGATGTGCACGCTCTGGGTCTCGCCCGGCCAACCGACTCCGTACGTGACGAAGACCCGGTCTGCGGTCGCGGCAACGGTCGGGTTCGGCCCGAGGCAGCGAATCCCCTGGAACGGCGTCGGATGCCGGGACGCGGTCGCACACTCGCCTGTCCGGTTCCCGGGCAGGCGCGCGACCCTGGCGACGCGAAAGTGCTTGCCGCCGTCCCGCGACCGCGCAACCCAGACACCGAAGCGCGCATCTACGCCTGCGACGTAGAGCGTGCCGTCCGCTGCGACTGTCGCCGTCGCAAGCCGGGGGTAGGAGAGATGTGGAGAGATCAAGCGAGGGCTCGACCAGGTATGGCCGCCGTCCGCGCTCGTGCTGACGACGATGCCTTCGTACGTCCAACGCAGGAGTCGCGACCAGGCGACGTAGACGCGGCCACCTGGCCCGGCGACGACGCTCGGGTAGTCGTCCCAGAAGTCCGTCGGCCGGCGGGTGCCGAGCCGATGCACCGTCCAGTCACCTGTGGGCCCGGAGCGGACCGCAACAACGACGTAGGGCGTCGGATCGTACGCCGTGCAGATGCCGCTTGCACTGAACGCAGCATATTCGCGACCTCGTGCATCGACCGCGACAGTCGGCTCGCCTCGTGCGCAAGCGTCGACTCCCAACGACGGCCCAGCGGCCGATGACCAGGTACGGCCGTCGTTGGTGGACGTGTAGACGCGGATCGTTCGAAGCGACGTGTCGTTCGACGCCGCGAACAAGACGCCCCGGTGCGTGGGATCGACTGTGGCGGCCACTTGCGACTGGGCTCCGGGCGCGCGCGAGATGTTCGCTATGTCCGTTCCCGCGAGAGACCAGGCGCTCCTGACCGGGTTCACCTTCCACACGTAGACGGCGGCCGCCCCCGCCGAGGTCAGTGCCAGAATGGCGAAGGCCTCGAGCAGCAGCCGCAGGCGACTGCGCTCCCGGCCCCGTCGACGCGTGAGCGCGTCGACCGCGAGCAGCAGAGGTCGCGGCATGGAGACGCGCAGCGAGACCTGCGGGCGCGGCAACGCCCTGATCAGCCTCGTCACACGCGACGGCCCACGCCGCCTGCGCGCAAGCTCGCGCTCGCTGACGTGGCGGCGCAGCGTCGGGTCGAACGCGTCACGTACTCCGTCGCCGATGAAATAGATCGGCGCCACGATCAGGATCACGATCAGGCCCGGGAAGACGATCCCCCACCAGTGGAAAAGGCCTTCGTTCGAGGCGGCGGCCAGCACGTCGCCCACGCTCGGCCGCTTCGTGTCGGTCCTGCCGCCGTAGAACGGGTTACCGCCAACCCCGAGGTACGACAACGTCGTCTCGAGGATCACCGCGCTCGCCGTCATCACCGAGGCGGCGACAGCGACCGAGCTGATCGCGTTTGGCAGGACATGCTTGCGCAAGATCCGCAGGTCGCTCGCCCCCAGCGCCCGAGCGGCGTGGACGTACTCCTGCTCGCGGAGCGAGAGCGCCGCGCCCCGAACGACACGGGCCACCGGCATCCAGAGCACAAACGCAAGTAAGAGACAGACCTTGAAGAGCGTGTCGGTCTTCAGGAACGCCGCGGCGACGAGGATGGTCACGAGTGGCGGGACCGTCAGCAGCAAATCCGCGATGCGCATCACGACCAGGTCGACGAAGCCGCCCATGTATCCGGACACAGCACCGACCAGGGTCCCGATCAACGTGCCGAAGAAGCCGATCAGCAGAGCGATCTCCGCCTCCGTGCGCAACCCGAAGAGCGTCCGGCTGAAGTAGTCGCGGCCGACCTGATCCGTGCCGAACGGGTGTGCCCAGGATGGACCCGAGCTCAGCGCCTTGATGTTCACCTCGTCGTAGCCGTACGGCGCCAGCTGGCCCGCGAAGAACCCGGCGGCAAAGACGACGGTGACGATGAGCAGGCTCGCGACGGCAAGGCGGTGTCGCATGAACCGACGACGCGCGCGTGCCCACGGCCCTTCGGCGTCGAGATCCATCGCGTAGACGTCGTAGAACTCGTCTGGCGCGGCGGCGCCCGCGCTGGCGAATGCGTTACTCGCTTGCAAGCTGCTTGCGGGCGAACTCGCGGAAGCGCTCGCGGGCTTCGTCGTCCGGTCCGAGCGGTTCGTCGTCGGCGTACTTCGGGTCGGCCGCAATCTCCTCGGCGACCGCTCGCACCTCGCGATGCAACGCCTGGTGGTGCTTTGGGTCACGCATCAGCGCGTCGACCCAGCTTTCGTCGGCATCCTCGGACGTGCGCTCCTGCTCGAAGAGCAGCTCACCGAGCAGAATGCCGACGCGGATGTACGCGAACGTACGAAACGCGAGGATGCGGTGCCGCGAACCGACGAGCTTGTCGATCTCGGGATCCTCGGACTGGATCTGTGCGACGATGTTGCCGACCGGCTCGTCGACGAGCGGAAGCCAGATCTCCTCGGAGCCCGCCACTCACAACAGGATAGTCGTGCGGTTAGGGAAGGTCCGAGCGAATCGAGTCCGAACCTTCGGGATTAGACGGATTCCTGACGGCGTACACGCCACGCGATCTGGACCGCGACGAGGACGAGGAACCCCGCAAAAAGGCGTCTGAGCGTCGCGTCGGACAGTGCCTCGGCCAGCGCCACACCTCCCTGAGCCGCGGCTGCGGCGAAAGCCCCGATCACGAGCGCCGCGCGCCAGCGCACGTTGCCGTAGCGCGATTGGCGCCACGTCCCAA
>JBKPGW010000285.1:0-21815 GCA_046729555.1 Actinomycetota bacterium
TCGTGCTGTTCGTCGAATGGCTCGGCTATCGCACCGGCGATCCCGTTTACCGGACACTCGCGAAGCGCTGGTCGAAGATCATGCTGGCGCTGTTCGCTGTCGGCGTCGTCACGGGCACGATCCTCAGCTTCGAGCTCGGCCTGCTCTGGCCGAACTTCATGGCGACCTTCGGCTCGGTCTTCGGCCTCGGGTTCACCATCGAGGGCATCTCGTTCTTCCTCGAGGCGATCTTCATCGCGATCTACGTCTACGGCTGGGGACGGCTCTCACCGCGCGCGCATCTGCTCGCAGGCGTGCCGATCGTGATCGCGGGCTTCGGCGGGTCGCTGATGGTGATCTCCGTCAACGGGTGGATGAACCATCCCACCGGGTTCAAGCTCGAGAACGGGCACGTAGTCGACGTCCATCCCTTCTCGGCCCTGTTCGCAAACGACTACTTGTGGCACGAGCTCGTGCACATGTACCTGGCCGCCTTCATCGTCGCCGGCTTCGTGACGGCGTCCGTGTATGCGTTCGGCTGGCTCCGCGGTGCGCGTGGCCGCTACGAGCGGACGGCACTCGTCATCCCCCTGACGATCGCCGCTCTCGCGGCGCCGGGGCAGGTCCTCGTCGGCGACTGGGCGGCGCGCGACTTCGCGAAGACGCAGCCCGTCAAGCTCGCCGCGTTCGAGGGTCTCGGCAGGACCGAGAGAGGCGCGCCCGTGCACATCCTCGGCTGGTACGACGGCGACGAGGTGAAGTACGGGATCAAGATCCCGAGGCTGCTGTCGCTCCTCGCCTTCCACGACTGGAACGCGGAGGTCAAGGGGCTGGACACGGTTCCGGCGGACGATCGTCCTCCCGTCAACGTCGAACGCTTCGCCTTCCAGACGATGGTCGGGATCGGCTCGGCGCTCGCGCTGCTGAGCGTCCTGTTCGTCGGCGTCTGGATCAGATCTCGACGCTTACCGGCGTCGCCGTGGTTCTACCGCGCACTCGTTCTCGCCGGTCCCGCGTCGCTCGTCGCACTGGTCGCCGGTTGGATCACGACGGAGGTCGGACGCCAGCCGTGGATCGTCTACAACGTCATGCGCACGGAAGACGCCGTCACGGGCGCAAGCGGCATCCCGGTCGGCTACGCGGCGCTCGTCGTCGTCTACGCCGGGCTTGCGGTCGCCGTCGCGTGGATCCTCCGCCGCCTCAGCCGGGTCCCGTTGGAGCTCGATGTCGCTCGCTGACGTCCCGCTGATCTTCATGCTCGTCGGGCTCGCGGCGTACACAGTGCTGGGCGGGGCGGACTTCGGTGCCGGCTTCTGGCAGCTCTGGGGCGGCCAGGGCGAGCGCTCCAAAGCGATCCGCGAGCACGCCCACCATGCGATGGGCCCGGTGTGGGAGACCAACCATGTCTGGCTGATCTTCGTGCTGACCATCTGCTGGACGGCCTATCCGACCGCGTTCGCGTCGATCGCGTCGACACTTGCGATTCCGCTCTTCATCGCCGCGCTCGGGATCATCATGCGCGGCACCGCCTATGCGCTGCGGTCAGGCGCCGCGACCGCGCGCGAGCAGCGACGCATCGAAGTCGGGTTTGCGCTGTCGTCGATCCTGACGCCGTTCGCGCTCGGTGCGGTGATCGGCGGGATCGCGTCGGGCCGCGTCCCGGTCGGCAACGCAGGAGGAGACCTGGCGACGAGCTGGCTCAACTGGACCTCGATTTTCGTCGGCGTTCTGGCGGTTGCCGCCGCCGCGTACCTCGCCGCCGTGTACCTCGCCGCAGACGCAGTGCGCATCGGGCGCAACGATCTCGCTGCGGCGTTTCGCGCGCGTGGGCTCGGCACGGGCGTCGTAGCCGGTGCGCTCGCACTCGCCGGCCTCCTCGTGGTGCGTCACGACGCGCGCCCGATCTGGGATGGCCTCACAAGCGGCGCGGGCCTAGGAGCGGTGCTCGTATCGGCGGCGGCCGGCGTCACGACGCTGCTGCTCGTGTTCCGCTCTCGCTTCGAGCCTGCACGGGTGTCGGCGGCGCTGGCAGTCGCCGCCATCGTTGGCGGCTGGGCACTCGCGCAGCGACCGCGCTTTCTCCCCGGCCTGACGATCGAGGAGGCGGCCGCGAGCCGTTCGGCGCTCGTCTCGATCGTCATTGGCGTCGCCGTCGGCGCGGTCGTGCTCATTCCGTCACTGGTGTTGTTGTTCCGACTCTTCCTTCGTGGTCGCTTCGATGCTCACGTTGTGGAGCACGACGCGGCGCCCACGCAGACGCCGAAGGCCGCCGCGGCTCGGCCGCGGCTCGGCCTAGCCGCGCTGGGATGTCTCGGCGTGGGCGGGACGCTGACCTTCTTCTTCGAGACTTCGTGGGCGCACATCGTGGGCGTCACGGCCCTCCTCGCCTTCGTCGGGCTCGGCTTCTTTGCGCTCGGGAGCGTCGTTGCGGGCGGCGAGGCGGCGCACGACGGTAAACCGCTCCCTAACCGTCGCTGAACCTGATGCGCTTCAGCTGGTCGCTCGACGACCGACCGTAGAAAAGGAAGCAGAGTTTTTCTGTCGTGATTTTTTCCGGTGCGGGAAGACATTTCGTTAGATCTTCGTTTGGAAGTCTTGCCAACGTCGAATGTTTCATCTATCCTCCGACGCGGCAAACAGCCACCAACACAATGCTGACAACAGCCAACATCAAACTGTTTCTTGCCGAAGCGGCGACCGCCGCGGCGACTTTGCCGTGCCGGCACAGCTTCGACGAGAAGCGCCGGTCCGGTTACGTCTCAGCCCTCGCTGGGAGGGATGCGCGCTAGCACGCTAGCCGCATAACGAGCCAGTCGAGGGCGACCCAAACCGGGTCGCCTTCGTTGTTTCTGGAGGCGATCACTCAACGTCGGAACAAAGGTGATGCTCAGCTTGAACAAGCTCTAGATCGAAATCGAGGCCCCGCCTGAGAGAGAAAGACCTTCGGTGCTCGGTGCTGGAAAAAGAACGCTGGGATTAAGCGTCTGCTTTAGCCTGCGAATTTCCGCCGACACACGAGGCTCGGGCTCCAAAGCTCCTCCACGTAGGACGTCTCCGCTTTCCGCAGGCGATCCAGGGTCGAAGGGTAGGCGAGTGGCTTGAAAAACAGCGTTCGGCTTTGGCCGGACGTGACAGAGAAGGTCAGACGACGATCCGGGATCGTCTAAGGCGGAAGGACGCCACGCGCTGAACGTGGAGATCGAGGTTCGAGTCCTTGTCCCGGAGCTTGCGGGCGGGTAGCTCTAGAGGAAGAGCGCCTCTCTGATACGGAGGAGGAAGCTCGTTCGACTCCAGCTCCGCCCATCGATGCGCGCGGGCGAGTAGCTCAGACGGCTGAGCGCTTGTCTTACAAACAAGAGGTCGCTGGTTCGAGTCCAGCCTCGCCCATCCTGTGGTCGTAGCTCCAACGGAAGAGCGCCCGCTTGAAACGCGGGGCGTGCAGGTTCGACTCCTGCCGACCACACCTTTGGCTCCGTAGCTCAACTTGGTAGAGCCGCCGACTCTTACTCGGTGGAATGCAGGTTCGAATCCTGCCGGGGTCACCTACGGAAGGACTGCCATCTGGAGCGGTACCCCGTCTCGAAAACGGGTGGGCCTCCGGGCCTTGGGGGTTCGACTCCCTCTCCTTCCGCTGAGGAGCCGCGGCATCGCTTGCGAGGCCGCGAGGAGGGCGTGCCGGCTTTGCCGGCGCGCCCGGCCTGCGGCGCCGAGTAGGAAAGGCAGCGCGTTGCTACCGCGCAGGCGGCATCACCGCCGCTCGCAGGTTCGAGTCCTGCTGCCTCCGTTGATCCGGCGTGGTCGAGCGGTAAGACGCGCGACTGTTACTCGCGAAGCGCAGGTTCGATCCCTGCCGCCGGAGCTCACGCCCCCGTGGTCGAACGGGAGATGACGCCGGGCCCTCAACCCGGAAGAGCGGGTTCGAATCCCGCCGGGGGTGCTTGTTGGATTGGGTCGTCGACGGATGGCCCAAGGGAGTGACGGAACAACGGCTGACGCCCTGGCGGTGCGAGGGCCGTAACGTGCATTCGGCGTCGCTAAGGGGAGAGGGCATCTCCCTGGCGGTCCACGGCGGTGGCTGGCAGGCGTGCCGACGGGCAACGAATGGCTCCGGAAGGCGTTCGAGCAACGCGCCGCCCCGGTTGAGGGAAGCAAGCCCCTCCTCCCAACTTTGTTCCTTCTGGCTGTAGGGGAAGCGGCTACCCCACCGGCTTCGGGCGCCGGGGATCGCAGGTTCGAGTCACGCCGGCCAGACTTGCGCGGTAGAGGAGAGGCTGTCCTCGCGAGCCTCATGAGCTCGAGATCGCGGGTTCGAATCCCGCCCGCGCTACCACTTGTTTTGGGGGCGTAGCTCAGCGGCAAGAGCAATCGCTTGTCAGGCGAGAGGCCGCCGGTTCGAGTCCGGTCGTCCCCGTACATGGTGGCCGTGGTGTAACGGCAAGCACCCGAGGTTGTGAGCCTCGCGGCACCGGTTCGAATCCGGTCGGTCACCCCTGTTGGCGGACGCTGAGCACTGGTGAGCTCTCCGCGCTGTAACCGCGGTGCCTCGCGCTGTGGTGGTTCGACTCCATCCGTCCGCACCTTGGGGATGAAGCTCTGGCGGCAGAGCGCCTCGCTTGCACCGAGGAGGAGCGGGTTCGACTCCCGCCGTCTCCACTCCAGCCTCCGTAGTGTCAACGGCAAGCACACGCCCTTTGTACGGCCGAGGTGTGGGTTCGACTCCTGCCGGAGGCTCCTTCGCGGACGCAGCTCAGAGGGAAGAGCACTCTCGGTTTCTGCCACTCCAGGGAGGCCCGTTCGATCCGGGTCGTCCGCTTCTAGGCCCGTGGTGTAAACGGCAGCACGGCGAGCTCCAACCTCGCCGGTCCGGGTTCGAAGCCTGGCGGGCCTGCTATGCAACAGATCGTCGCGGGCCGGAGCGGCTCGGTTATCTCATGGGCAAGAGAGGCCGTCAGGCCTGCGGTTCGACTCCGCGCGCCGACCGCGCTTCACGACTGCGACGTTGATTCTGCTGCGGGCCGAAACGGTTCCGGTTATCGACTCCTAATCGACAGGTCGCGGGTTCGAGTCCCGCCCGGAGCATTCGTGCTCCGGTAGCTCAGTTGGGTAGAGCAGTCCGGTCCGTGTTGCCACGACCGCAGCAGATATTCCTCACCAAGCCGGCTGCGGGCCGGAGTGGGGCGGTTATCGGGTAGAGCGCCCGGCTATCGCCGGGAGGTCGGCGCGTTCGAGTCGCGCCCGGAGCATCCGCTCCATAGCTCAGCAATCACACACACCGTTCTGCATTCCCACGACCGCAGCTCTCTCGCTCACCACCGGAAGGGAGGAGCGATGTCGTACCTCGCAGAGCACGCCTGGTCGCGTCGCTCCTCGGCGCGGCCGCCTCGGACGGGAGTGCGGCTCGACGAGCGCACGCAGCTCACCGTCCGGCCTTCGACGGCGGCGCCCACGTGCGCGCGTTCGTCGAGGACACGTCCAATCGGCGGATCCGTGGCCGGCGACTGCCGTCGCCGCGCCTGAAGCTGCGGATCACCGACTGCACCAACCAGATCCACCTCGAGTTCTCGGTCGACTCGGTGTCGGCGCGCGAGAACTCGCTCTACAAGATCGAGACCCTGATCGCAGCGCTCGGTCGCTTCCGTCGCGCACTTGCGACGGAGGCGGAACTCCGGGCATGCCGCGAGCGGAGCTCGAGCCACCGATCACGGACACCGAAGGGAGGTGCGAAGTGTCGTACCTGAAGCGTCACGGCACGCGTCGCGTGCCGCAGTGGGTGCCGATCCCCGATAAGGATCAAGTGCCGAACAGCGCGGGTGGCTTCGCCTGGGCGGTCGATGACTGGACGCGGCTCCGTCGCTTCCTGATCCTCGGCTCCGAGGGCGGTAGCTACTACGCATCGCAGTGGACGCTCACGCGTGAGAACGCGCAGGCGGTCGAGCGTTGCCTCGACGCGGACGGTCGGCGGACAGTGGCGGAGATCGTCCGCGTCAGCGACGAGGGCCGCGCGCCGAAGAACGGCCCGGCGATTTTCGCGCTGGCGATGGCCGCCGGTCTGGGCGACGAGTCGACCCGCAAGCACGCGCTGGCCGCACTGCCGCAGGTCTGTCGAACCGGTACGCACCTGTTCCAGTTCGCGACGTTCGTCGAGGGCTTCCGCGGCTGGGGCCGCTCGCTGCGGCGAGCGGTCGGCCGCTGGTACGCGGCTCAGCCGGTCGACGCGCTCGCGTACCAGGCCGTGAAGTACCGGCAGCGCGACGGTGTGACCCACCGCGACCTGCTGCGACTGGCACATCCGGCGGAGCACGTGACAGCGGGTAACCCGACGCTCGACGTCTCGGCCGAGCACGCTCGCCTGTTCGAGTGGATCGTCCGGGGCGGCGAGACGAACGGCCTACCGCAGGTCGTCGAGGCCTTCGTCCGGGCGCAGACGGCCGAGACCCCGGCCGCGACCGCGGCGCTCGTGCGCGAGTTCCGGCTCCCGCGCGAGGCCGTGCAGAGCGAGCACCTGACCTCGCCCAAGGTCTGGGAGGCGCTCCTCGACGACCTGCCGATGACGGCACTGATCCGCAACCTCGCGACGATGACGCGTGTCGGCGTCATCGCGCCGGGCTCGGACGGTGCGGCGAAGGTCGTTGCACAACTGGGTGACCGCGAGCGCATCCGTCGCGCCCGTGTGCACCCGATCGCAGTGCTTGCGGCACTGCGCACATACGCAGCGGGCCGCGGTGCTCGAGGCCGGGGCCAGTGGAACCCGGTCCGCGAGATCGTCGACGCTCTCGACGGTGCGTTCTACACGGCGTTCGACAACGTCGAGCCGACCGGCAAGCGGCTGCTGCTCGCGCTCGACGTATCGGCCTCGATGACGTACGGCGAGATCGCCGGCGTTCCCGGCCTCACTCCGCGTGACGCGTCGGCCGCGCTCGCGCTGGTGACGGCTGCGACCGAGCAGCGGTACGAGGTGGTCGGCTTCTTTGCCGGCAAGAGCGGCTTCAAGAAGCGCGGCCGCCAGCTCCATGTCGGCTACACCGACGGCCTCACGCCGCTCGCGCTCTCGCCGCGTCAGCGGCTCGACGACGCCGTGAAGACGGTGTCGGACCTGCCGTTCGGCGGCACCGACTGTGCGCTGCCGATGCTGTACGCGCAGGAGCGGGAGCGCGAGATCGACACGTTCGTGATCGCGACCGACTCGGAGACATGGGCTGGTGACACCCATCCAGTCCAGGCTCTGCACGACTATCGCCGGGCGTCGGGCATCGACGCGCGGCTGGTCGTGGTCGCGATGGTCTCGAATGGGTACTCGATCGCGGATCCCGCCGATCCCGGCATGCTCGACGTCGTCGGCTTCGACACGGCGACGCCGCAGCTGATCGCGGACTTCGCCCGTGGCACGCTCTGAGCGCGAGCGTCTGCAGGCGACTTGCACAGGCGCCCCGCCGAGCCGTCCAGGCGGGGCGCCAAAGTCTTCGGTGCGTGACGAAAGGAGGTCGATGGTGAAGTCGCAGGAAATCGTCGAGCGCGGGACGGTTCTCCGCGCGACGGTCGGGTCGACGGTTCACGGCCTGCACCACGGCGGTCAGGACGATCGGGACGAGATGGCCGTCTTCATCGAGCCGCCCGAGTACCTAGTAGGGCTTGCGCGTGCCCGCGGCATCCGCGGTGGGCTCTACGGCTTCGAGCACTACGTCGAGCGGACGCAACCGGAGGGGATGCGGTCGGGGCCGGGCGATCTCGATCTCGTCGCGTACAGCCTGCGCAAGTACGTGCGCCTCGCGCTCAAGGGACACCCGACGATTCTGTTGCTCCTCTTCGTCCCGGACGAGCTGGTGCTCGTGAGCACCGACGCAGGGGAGGAGCTCCGCGACTACGTCCTGCACTGCTCTCGCAAAGAGCCGGGCGCGGCTACTTGGGTTATCTCCGCGGCCAGAAGGAACGTCTGCTCGGCACGCGCGGGCAGAAGCGCGTGAACCGGCCCGAGCTCGTGGATGCACACGGCTTCGACACGAAGTACGCAATGCATGCGGCCCGGCTCGGCTATCAGGGAATCGAGCTGCTCGAGACGGGTCGGCTGACGCTCCCAATGCCTGATCCGGAACGCTCGCGAGTCATGGCGATCCGCAGGGGCGAGCGAACATTCGACGAGACGATCGCCGAGATCGAGGAGGTCGAGCGTCGCCTGGCTGAGGCGCTCGAGCGGACGCCCCTGCCAGCCGAGCCCCAACGCGTCGAGGTCGACCGGTTTCTCGTCGATTCGTATCGGCGCGCGTGGAGCTGGTAAGAACAGGAGGTCGAGCGGTCGCTCAGGCCGCGGCCACCAGCCGCTCGGTGTCGACGAGAAAGTCGAGCACGCGGTGCTGCTCCCAGCTCTCCACCGCGGTGAACGCGCAGCGGGCGAGCACCTCTCGCAGGTCGACGGCCTCGCTCGACGGCGACAGGACCTCGGCGAGCGCGACTGCGGCCGGCGCGCGAACATCGATCGGGTCTCCGCCGCGGTGCTCGGTCCGGATTTGGGCAATCACGCTCGACAGGTGTTCGACCGCTGTGTCGGGCGTGCGCGCAAGATCGTCTCCTTGGGCCGCGCCGCGAAGAAGATCGACCACTCGCTCACGACTCGTCGCTGGGAGGTCGATGAGTTCGATCACCTGCAGGACGATCGAGGCTCCAAGCGCGAGGCGTGCTTCAGGATCGAGCGAAGGCGGTGTACGCCTGATCCCTTCGTAGCGGCGTGGAACCGGCAAGTCCCAGTCTCCACGCCTCAGCTCGTAGAACGTCTGTGCGAACTCTTGTCGGTCTGGCGCCGGAAGCCGGCTGAGCACGAGAAGAAGAGCGTGCGCCACCTCCTCGTCAAGACCGAGCGCGTACGCCGCATCAGGCATCTCGGGGTGCGTCTGGATCAAGCCTTGCTGCTCGCCCTTCCAGAACCGACCACGGGCGAGTCGTGAGGCAAGCTCCGCCGCACTGAGATCCGGATTTTCGGAGAGCCACCGGTAGATCCGCGACATCGAGCGAAGTGTGGCGGCTACCCGTGCGGGTGTGGCGCAAATCGGTTGACGCACCGGCCTCAGAAGCCGGCGGGCCTCGGCCCATGGGGGTTCGACTCCCTCCGCCCGCACCTGAACTGCCGACCAAAGGAGGAACCACCGATGGCACGCAAGCACAGCGCCGACGAGTTCTCCGCAACAGCGGCCGCTTTCGACGGTGCCGGTCGCGCCGACTACTTCAGGGAGCGCTGAAGGTCACCGCGCTCCGGGGCGGGAAGCCGCCCCCACTTGCCTCCGTAGCTCAGCGGACAAGAGCTCCGGGCTTCGACCCCGGGCGCAGAGGTTCGAATCCTCTCGGGGGCTCTCATGATTGACGAGCGGCGCGGAGCTCCGGCTCCAAAGCCGCGAAAGTGCGCACGAACGCACGGCGGATCGCGCGCGCGACCAGGAAACGGTCGAACACGCCCGCGAGCCCGCGGCGGGGCTCGTACTCGACGACGAGGCGGTAGATGAATCCAGCACCCTCGGGCTCGAAGTGCCGCTCGTGGTACGCGTCGGGCAGGCCCGGTTGCGCGCTGGTGTAGGCCACGAGCCGGTCTGGCTCGAACGTCGTGATCGTCATCGTCAGCTCGCGGTCGCGCCCGAGCAGGCGCGTTACCAGCCGCGCTGTGTCACCGCTCGCGCCCCAGCGCGAGCCCTCTTCGAGTCGCACGTAACCGGGCCAGAACTTCGACCAGTTCGCGGTGTTCGTGATGAACGCGAAGCCGCGCTCGACAGGGACGTCGTAGCGATGGGCGGCTTCGACCCGCTCCATGCGCGAGACTCTATTCGCATCGGCGTCTGTGACCCGACACCGTGGCCGAGCGGCGAGGCGTGCGCCTGCAACGCGCACTACGGGCGGTTCGAGTCCGCCCGGTGTCTTGACGATGACTGAGGGCCGCGCAAGCGGCCCTCAGTCGTTTCTGGGTCGGAGTCCGTCATGCTCTCTCCGAGTGCGAGCGCTGATCTTCGACCTCGATGGAACGCTTGTCGACACCGTGTACGCGCACGTCTTGGCCTGGCAGCGGGCGCTCGCCGAGGTCGACCTGCCGATCGAGGCCTGGACGATTCACCGTCGCATCGGGATGAGCGGCGGGCTCTTCGCGCGCGCGGTCGCGCGCGAAGTGGGCCGGCCGCTCACCACAGAAGAGGTCGAGGCGATCCAGCTCCGTCACGGTCAGCTGTACCGCGAGCTCCTGCCCGAGCGCCGGCCGCTTCCGGGTGCGGTCGAGCTGCTCGCTGAGCTGCGCGAGTCGGGGATAGCGCACGGCATCGCGACCTCAGGCCGGCGACCCGAGATCGATGCGTCCCTGGACGCGCTCGGAGTCGGCTCCGACACCGTCGTCGTCGAGCGCGGTGGCGTCCAACGTGCGAAACCAGAGCCCGATCTCTTCCTCAGTTGCAGCGAGCAGCTCGGCATTCCGCCGGAGGAGTGCTACGTCGTCGGTGACGCGGTCTGGGATCTCCTTGCCGCCCGTCGTGCGCACATGCTGAGCATCGGCCTGCTGAGCGGAGGCTATGGGGAGGACGAGTTGATCCGCGCAGGCGCGTTTCGCGTCTATCGCGACCCAGAGGAATTGAGCGAGTCGCTCGACGAGCTCGGCATCGTCCCTTAGGGCGCTCTTGAGGTGCCGCCTCGTGGGGAGCGCTTCGCCTCGAGGTCACGCCCTCCGGTGATCAGACGCAAGGCCTCGCCGCTTACGAGGCGTGCCGCTCGATCTTCCGCTCGAGCAGCTCCTTCACCCGCGGCCAGTCGTCGTCGACGATCGCGTACCACGCCGAGTCGCGGATCGAGTCCGGTAGCACCATGTGTTTGCGGAAGATCCCCTCGAACGTCGCGCCGATCCCTAGCAGCGCGCCGCGCACGCGCAGGTTGCGCGCGTCGGTCTTGAACTCGACGCGCATCGCTCCCCAGCCCTCGAACGCGTTCCGGAGCAGCAAGTACTTCGTCTCGATGTTCGCGCCCGTGCCCCACTGCGGCCGCTCGAGCCAGGTCGAGCCGATCTCAGTCCGGCGATGGAATGGCTCGACGTTGAGGTAGCGCGTCGAGCCGACCGCACGGCCGCCGACGTGCACGACGAACGGCACCTCGGTCTCGCTCGCGAGCGCCTCGTCGAACCAGCGGTCGAAGCCGAGCAGGTACATCTGGGTGAAGCGGTGGATCTGTGGCTCGCGCTCCGCCGCCTCCCGCAGCCCTTCGCGATGGTGCTCGGCGATCGGTTCGACCCGCACGATCCGGCCCTGGAACGGCGCGTCTGGGCGAAGCTCGGCCACGGCCGTACTTTGTCTGAACGGGTCTTGAGTCCGGCGGCGACCATGCCGATCTCCGGACCGTGAAGCAGTCTTTCACCACCTCGGCCGGCGCCGTCGAAGTCCTCGTCGACGAGCAGAGCAGGATCGTCTCCGTGTACCGCTTCGACGCCGGGCACCGGCCGCTCGCTGCCGCGATCGAGAGCTGGGACCACAGCGATCTGGCCGACATCCTCACCCGGCAGGCCGGCGTCCCCGCCGCGGAGGCGCACCAGATCGCCGCGGAAGTGCGCGAGCGGCATACGAGGCTTGGTTCTCTGGCCCACCGCCTGGAACAGCGCGACTGGGGGCGCCGCGAGGCGCGCGAGATCGAGAACGCCGGCCTGGCGCTGCGCTTCGTCGCCGTCCTGCTCGACGCGGTGATCGTCTTCTTCCCGCTCGGCATCGTGGTCGGGCTCCTCAGCGGCGGCGGCTATGCGCAGAGCGGCGACGGTTACACCAATGCGGGAGTCAACATCGGCGGGAGCGCCTTCTGGGCGCTGCTCGCACTCGCGACCGGCTACTACGTCGTGTGCGAGGCCGCGTCGGGCAAAACGCTCGGCAAGCGCATGGTCGGGATCCAGGTCGTCGGCGAGGACGGCGAACACGTCACGTTCGGCGCTGCGCTGGTTCGCAACCTGCTGCGCCTCGTCGACTGTCTCTTCTTCTACCTCGTCGGCGCGCTGTTCGCGCTGACGTCGTCGCGCGGCCAGCGGCTCGGCGACCGCGCCGCACACACCGTCGTCGTCCGCCGCTAGCCGAGCTCCCTAAGCTCGGCTTCGGTGTTCACGTTGGCGAGCTCGCGCGGATCGATGTCGACGACGGCGGCTTCGACGTCGCGGAGCGAGTAGTCACCGGCGGCGAGCTTTCGCTCGAGCGCCGGCAACGCTTCGCGCACGTACGCACCTGGAAGCGGCCCCGTCGGGGGAACGGCCGGCGCCGCTTCGGCGAGGCGCAACAGGCTCTCTGCTGAGAGCAGCGGGCAGTCGACAGGCAGGAAGACACACACATCGTTCCGCGCCGCGCGTAAGCCGGCGACCACGCCGGCGATCGGGGCGCGAACGGGCGAGCAGTCGTCGACGACCGGGAACGGAAACCGCAGCTCGTCGGCCGTCTTGCCCACGGCGATCCGCTCCTCGCACGTCTCGCCGAGCAGGCGCCAGGCTCGTGCAGCAAGGGTCTCTCCGTCGAGTCGTGCCAGCGCCTTCGGTGAGCCGAAGCGGCGGCTCGCGCCTCCCACCAGGAGGACGCCGGTTACTGCGTGATCCGCCACGGCTCCGAGTAGACGTTGATCCGTCCGTCCCGGACGAAGCCGCATAGCGTCACGCCTCGGTCCACGGCCAGCTCGACGGCGAGCGTTGACGGCGCGCCCACTGCGACCACTACCGGGCAGCCCGCCACCGCGGCTTTCTGCACGAGCTCGAACGACAGCCTGCCGCTGACGCAGAGCGCCGCGTCGCGAAGCGGGAGGCGGTCCTCACGGAACGCCCAGCCCAGGACCTTGTCCATCGCGTTGTGGCGGCCGACGTCCTCGCGGACGCACAACAGCTCGCCGTCCGGCGCGAACAGGCCCGTCGCGTGCAAGCCCCCGGTCACGGCAAAGGCAGCCTGAGCTTCGCGGAGGCGATCGGGAAGCTGACAGACGATGGTTGAGTCGATGCGCAACTCACTCTCGACGCGCGGCGCTTCGACGGCGACGGCCTCGAGCGCGCCTTTCCCGCAGACGCCGCACGACGAGCTCGTGTAGAAGCTCCGTCTCGGAAGCTCGCCGTCCGCCTCCACGTCGACGGTGTTCGCCGAGAGATCCACCGGGAGGGCCGCCGTGCGCGGCGCGAGCCCTTCCGAGAGGCAGAACCCGAGCGCGAGCTCCTCGTCGTGACCGGGCGTGCGCATCGTCACCGCCACCGGGTCGCCGTTGATTCGGATCTCGAGCGGTTCCTCGACGGCGACCGCGTCGCTCTCCGAAACGCCGCCGGGCAGCCTGACGACCTCGACGGCGGCCGCGGAGTACGGCGGTGCCTTGCTCACGCGGATAGCGTGCCAGGCATGGATGCCTGGCTGCGTTCTGCGCGCGACGCGATCGCCGCCGAATCCGACATTCCGGCCGCCGATCTGGAGCTGACGCCCGCGGAGACGAGGACGCTGCTCGATCTCGCCCGCGTGGCCGCACACGACAGCGGCGAGCGGACGAACGCTCCGTTGCTCTGTTACCTGCTCGGGCTCGCCGCGGCACGCGGCGGCGTCGAGCTCGGCACGCTCGCCGAAGCCGTCACGCGCGACTAGCTCTGGCGTAGGTGCCGAGGAGTCGCGTAAAGGTCGCGTGCTCACTCAGGGCCTCGAGCGCGTCGACCATGGCGGGGAGCTGCGCCGGCGCGTCGACATCGGCGTAGAAGACGTACTCCCACGGGCGCCCCGGTCGCGGACGGGACTCGAGCTTCGTCAGATTGAGGTGCCGCTCCGCGAACGCGCCGAGACAGCGGTAGAGCGAGCCGGCGACGTGGCCGACGCCGAAGACCAGCGATGCCTTGTCCGGCTCGCCGAGCGGCGCCGGGTCGCGCGAGAGCGCGCCGAAGCGCGTGTAGTTGTCCGGGTACGTCTGGACGCGGTCGGCGAGAGCCGTCAAGCCGTACAGCTCGCCGGCCCGGCGCGAGGCGATCGCCGCGACGCCGGCGAGCTTCCCTTCGGCGATCGCCTTGGCCGCGCCGGCGGTGTTGTACTCGGCGCGCACGTTCACGTCGAGCGCGCTCAGGAACTCTTCGCACTGAGCGATTGCCTGCGGATGTGAGATCACCTCGCGCACGTCGTCGATCGTCGTTCCGGGCAGTGCGAGCAGCGAGTGGTCGACGCGCACGATCGTCTCGCCGACGAGATGGAGGCCGTGACGGAGGAAGAGGTCGTACGTCTCGTTGATGCTTCCCGCCTGGGAGTTGTCCATCGGCACGAGGCCCCAGTGCGCGCGTCCCACCTCGACCGCCTCGAAGACGGTGCGGATGGACGGGAACGCGTGGAGCTCTTCGTCCGGGAAGAGCGCGAGCGCGCCCTCCTCGGAATAGGCTCCCGCTTCGCCCTGGTAGGCAACGACGGCCATGCCCAGAGCTTAGGTGGCTAGGCCGTGATGACTTCGGCGCCGGTAGCGAGGCGTTCTTCCTCCGCCTTGCGCTCGTCCACGTAGCGCTGCGCGTCTCCCAGGGCGGTGAAGAAGCGGAAGAAGGCAGCGATGCAGATGGTGAGGATTCCGATCGCGCCGTAGACGGCCGCGACGTTGCCGGTCGCGCTGATCACCCAGCCGCCGACGAGGGCGCCGGCCGGGATCGCCGACCACGCGAGCACGCCTGCGATCGAGAGGACGCGCGAGAGCAGGTTGTTCGGGACGATCGCCTGCCGAAGGCTGCCGGTATTGATGTTGAAGAGGATGCCGAGCCCGCCCGCTGCGCCCCACACCGGCACCGCAGCCCAGAACCAGCGCATGCCCGCGAACACGATCGTGCACGTGCCCATCAGCATCAGAGACGTCATGGCGAGCGCGGTGAAGCTGAAGCGCTTGCGCAGCCGTCCGGCGAGCAGGCCGGTGACCACGACGCCGGCGCTTCCGGCCGCGAAGAGGATGCCGATCTGGAAGCGGCTCGCGTCGAGGCGCTCCGTCGCAAAGAGGACGAGCTGCGCGTACGTCGTGGCGCCGACGAAGTTGATCAGCGCCATCATCAGCGAGATGTTCCGGAGAACGGGATGCGAGAGGACGTAGCGCAGCCCTTCGCGGACGTCATGGAGGATCGTGGTCGCCTCTTTCGGCTCGTCGCTCACAACGTTGAAGCTGCGGCCGATCAGCGCGAGCGAGAACGCCGAGATCCCGAACGATGCGGCATCGAAGGCCATCACCCACGCGAGCGGGAAGAACGAGAGCAGGGCTCCGGCGAGCAGCGGCCCGGCCACCTGGGCCGCCGAGTACGTTGCTTGAATCCGTCCGTTTGCGGTCACGAGGTCGTCTGTGCTGACCAGGCTGGGAATGGCGGCGAACTCGCCCGCGCTGAATGCGATGAAGACGGTCGACTGTACGAACGTGACTGCGTAGATCAGCCAGACGTTCAGGTGGCCGAATTGCGCGACGAGCGGGATCGACAGGATCACGAGCGCGTTGATCGAGTCGAGCGCGATCATCGCCCGCTTGCGGTCGACACGGTCCATCCACGCCCCCAGCAGCAACCCGAACAGGAGGTAGGGCAGGAACGTCGCCGCCGTCGCGATTCCGAGGTTCACGGCGGAGTGGGTGAGCTGGAACACGAGCAGCGGAACGGCCCATTGCGTGAACGAGCTCCCGAGGTTGGAGATCGTCTGGCCGGTCCAGAACTTCCAGAAGTCGAGGCTCATGCGACGTTGCGCAAGATGTCCAGGAGTTGCTTCTGCTGGGCCGCTGACAAGGAGCCGACCGTCGGGTTCTGCGCCATGCATGCGACCAGGCGCCGGCGCAGACGCACGCCGTCCGCGGTCAGGCGGATCACGCGCACACGCTTGTCGTGCACCCCGGGCCGGCTTGCGACGAGCCCGCGCTCAGTGAGCTGATCGACCACACCGGAAAGGTTGGACGGGTCGACGCCGCAACGGCGAGCGGCTTCCTTCAACGAAGGTGTGTCGCCGGCCTCGAGCCGCCAGATCAGCTTCGCCTGCGCATACGTCAGCTCGAGCGTCTCGAGGCAGGTGCCCTGGTGGTCGAGCGTGCGCGCGAACAGCTCCATCAGTCGCGACACGAGCTCCTCCTGCTCCTTCGGCTGCCGCGCCATTACCGGTACTTTACCCGCTTTGGGCCCGGAGCTCCGACCGCAGGGCTGGGGTCTGACCCCTTTGGGGTCAGACCCCGGAATTTCCTTGGCATAGTCCGACGGTGTTCGACCACATCACGATTCGGGCGTCCGACCGTGCTGCGAGCGAGCTGTTCTACGACATCGTGCTGGGGGCGATCGGCATCGAGCAGACGGGCCGCGACGAGACGTACACCGTGTGGGGTGGGGACTTCTCGCTTGCACACGCCGACGACGACAACCCCGTCACGCGCAACCTGCACATCGGCTTCATCGCGGCGTCACGCGACCACGTGCACGAGTTCTGGCGCGCCGGCACCGGGGCCGGATACCAAGACGACGGGGCGCCGGGGCCGCGCCCGCAGTACGGCCCGGAGTACTACGGCGGCTTTCTGCTCGACCCGGACGGCAACAGCGCGGAAGCCGTGCACCACGGCGGCGGCGGGCACACCGGGCACATCGACCACCTCTGGGTCCGGGTCGCAGATCTCCAGGCGTCGAAGCGGTTCTACGAGCTGGTCGCGCCGTTCGGCGGCTTCAGCCTCCGCCGCGAGCGGGAGGACCGGGTGCAGTTCACGTGGCCCCAGGCGCACTCGTTCTCGGTCGTGAGCTCCGCCACGCCGACGGAGCACCTCCACGTCGCGTTCGAAGCGAACGACGACGCCACCGTCGCTGCGTTCCACCGCGAGCTCACCACGGCCGGGTACGCGGACAACGGCGCGCCCGGCGAACGCGCGATCTACCACCCCGGCTACTACGGCGCCTTCGTGCTCGACCCCGACGGCAACAACGTCGAGGTCGTCAACCACAACCGCGGCTAGCGTCCGGGCGGCGCCGCCGTCGACTCGCGCACGACGAGGCGAGTGGCAAGCTCGACGTGCAATGTCTCGAAGCGGTGCCCTTCCAGCAGCCGCATCAGCAGGCTGACCGCGGTGCGTCCCATCTCCGCCAGCGGCTGTCGCACGGTCGTCAGCGCGGGGCTCACGATCGTCGCGTGCTCCACGTCGTCGAAGCCGACGATCGAGAGATCTTCCGGGACACGGAGACCGCGCTCCCGCGCGGCCTGCACCGCGCCGATCGCCAGGTTGTCGTTGAACGCGAAGATCGCCGTGGGCGGCTCGGGCAGATCGAGGAACGCTTTCGTCGCGTCTCGGCCGGGAGCGATCTCCGGCTCGGCCTCCAGCTCGAGGGCGGGATCCGGGAGGATCCCCGCCGCGGCGAGTGCGGCGCGGTAGCCGCGACGACGGTCCTCGGTCGCCACCCAGCCTCGCGGGCCGGTGATCTGCGCGATTCGGCGATGACCGATGTCGAGCAGATGTCGCATCGCCTGGTCGGCCCCCGACGTGTGCGCCGCCGACACTGACGGAATGCGCTCGTCGAGCGGCATCAGCGGGTCGAGCACGACGAACCGGTAGCCACCGTCGAGCAGGCGTTCGAGCTCATCGCTGGACTCCTCCGGCAGGATGATCAGCGCACCGTCGGTCAGGCCGTGCAGGCGATCGAGCACCGAGACCTCGCGGTCGTGCTCGTGGCCGGTGGGCGAGAGGACGATCTGCAGGTCGCGCTCCGAGAGCGCCTCCGCCGCTCCGGCGAGGATCGCCGAGAAGTACACCGGATAGACGAGCGGGACGAGGATGCCGACCAGCCCAGTGCGCCCGGCCGACAAGCCCCGGGCGCTCCGGTTGGCGGTGTAGCCGTTCTCGCGGATCACCCGTCTGACCAGGTCGCGCGTGTCGTCGGCGACGTCGTCGCGGCCGTTCAGGACGCGGGAGACGGTCGCGATCGACACGCCGGCCAGATCGGCGATCTGCCGGATGGTGAGTCGTTGCGGCGCGAGCTCCGTCATCGCGCTCATTGAAGCATGTTCCGGAACAAACCGAAACACGGAAAGGCCAATTTGCGTGCATTTTGCGGGAGAAGGGCTTGACTCTTGGTGTGAAAACGTGGTAACGGTTCCGGAAACGTTTTCGGATCCCTCCTGCTCCACCCTGCGCCCGGCCCCGGGCGAGAAAGGACAGCCGATGCGACGCAGCACCCGTACCACCCGTTGGGTCGCAGTCGCCGTCGTCTTGGGATGTGCCACCCTCGCGACGGTCCTCACCGCGGCGACCCCCGCTGCCGTCGACCGAGCCGCCGCTCCCGCAGCTCCTCACCGCTGCCTCGTCATGACCGGCTCCGGCGACCCAGCCTTCGTCAAGAACTTCAATCCGTACACAGCCACGGGGCTGCCGAGTGGAACGTTCGTCCAGGGCGCTTTCTACGAGCCCTTGATCATCACGGCCGAGGGCAAGAGCAAGCCCCAGGCGTGGCTGGCCCGCAGTTGGAAGTGGAGCAACGGCAACAAGACGCTGCGGCTGAGCCTGGCGCGCGGCGTCAAGTGGTCGGACGGCAAGGCGCTGACGTCCGCGGACGTCGTCTACAGCCTCACCGCCGGTAGGCAGGACAAGATTATGGACCGCGTCGGTCTCGTCGGCGCTGCGAACGAGATCGTCTCGATCAAAGCTCGCGGTGCGTACACGGTGCTGATCACGCTCAAGACCGCGGACTCGCAGTTCATCTCCTCGATCCTGAACCGCCAGTTCGTGGTTCCGAAGCACGTCTGGTCGAAGGTGTCCGACCCCGCGACGTACACGAATTCGAAGCCGGTCGGTTCTGGGCCGTTCAACGTGATCGGCCGCTTCACCACGCAGGACTACGTCTTCAACAAGAACCCGCACTACTGGCGCAAGGGGCTGCCGAGGATCGCGTGCCTCGAGTACGTGCAGGCGGCGTCGAACGATGCGGCGCTTGCGCTGATCCAGAGCGGTCAGGTCGACTGGACGCACAACTTCGTCCCGAACGTCGAAAAGGCATACGTCGCGAAGGACAAGAAGCACTTCCACTTCTTCTACGCGAAGACGGCGTATCCGATCTCGCTGATCCTCGACACGACGGACTACCCCTACAGCCTGGCGTCGTTCCGGAAGGCGCTCAGCCTCGCGATCGACCGCAAGACGGTGTCGAAGCTCGGCGAGTACGGTTATGCACCGCCGACCGACGCGATCGGCCTGAACGGGCTCTTCCCGACCTGGGTAACCGATCCCGCGGTGAAGAAGCTCGCCAAGCAGATGGCGACGTACAACCCGACAGCGGCGAAGAAGATGCTCACGGACGCAGGTTTCACGTACAAGAGCGGCAAGCTCATCGACCCGAAGGGCGACGCCGTCAAGCTCGACATCCACGTCATCTCCGGCTGGTCGGACTGGGTGGCGTCGAACCAGATCATCACGCGCAACCTGCGTGACATCGGGATCAACTCGAACGTCGCGCTCGAGCCCGACTGGGGCGCCTGGTGGCCGAATGCCAGCGCCGGCAAGTTCCCGACGCTGCTCTGGCAGGGTGGCTCGCAGGGCTCGCCGTACGGCTACTTCTACGCGAACCTCTCGCAGAACGCGTTCATCCCCAAGGGCCAGGACGCATCGCCGACAGGCAACTGGGAGCATTTCAGCGACGCCCAGGCGACGCAGTTGCTCAACCAATGGAAGGTGACGCTGAACGTCAGCAAGCAGAAGAAGATCGCGACGAAGCTCGAGAAGGTGTTCCTGCAGCACCTTCCGATCGTGCCGCTCTTCATCGGGCCGCGGTGGTCGACGTACAGCACGAGGTACTTCCACTGCTTCGCGAACGCGAAGAACTTCTACGGCGACCCGATCTTCACGACCTTCCCCGACAACATCCTCTCGTTCACCCGAATCTGTCCGGGCGGTAAAAGCGGGGCCTGACCCCTAGGCCCTCGACCGGCGGGCGGCCCCTCCTCGTCGCCCGCCGGTCTACGCTCCGGGAGGCTGTATGCGCTGGTTCGCCCGACGGCTCAGCTTCTACGTCTTCGCGATCTGGGTCGCGCTGACGATCAACTTCCTGCTGCCGCGGCTCATGCCGGGCGATCCGGTTGCCGGCCTGCTGCAGCATCTGAGCTCGTCGCAGATCTCCGCGAATCCGGGGATCGTGCAGGAGTACGAGACGCTGCTCGGCGGCAGCCACAACTCGATCTGGCACGACTACGTCACCTACCTGCACCGGATCGCGCACTTCGACTTCGGCATCTCGACGTCGAATTACCCGACGCACGTGTCCGAGGTGGTCGGCCGGACGCTGCCGTACTCGATGTTCCTCGTCGGCGTCGCCTTTCTGCTCGCGTTCGCGCTCGGCATCGCGATCGGGATGGTCGCCGCCTGGCGTCGCGGTCGCTTCGTCGACAGCGTCTTCGTGCCGACGTTCATGGCGCTCAGCGCGCTGCCGGCGTTCTTCACCGCGTTGCTCGGCCTCTACTTCTTCGGGCTGAAGCTGCACTGGTTCCCGATCCAGCACGCGTACGACAGCGGGCTGACGCCGGGCTTCAACTGGGCCTTCCTGTCGAGCGCGTTCCGGCACGCTCAGCTTCCGATCCTCGTCGTCGTCGCCGCGTTCGCCGGCGGCTGGGTGCTGAACATGCGCACGGTGATGGTCAACACGATCGGGGAGGACTACGTGCTGATGGCTCAGGCGAAGGGCCTGCCCGATCGCCGTGTGATGACGCGGTACGCCGCGCGCAACGCGATCCTGCCCCCGCTGAACGGCTTCGCGCCATTGTTCGCCAGCGCGATCGGCGGACTCGTGTTCGTCGAGTTCGTCTTCAGCTATCCCGGCGCCGGGCTGACGCTGCAGCAGGCCGTGCTCGGGAACGACTATCCGCTCGCCCAGGCGATCCTCGTCGTGCTCTCGATCTGCGTGATCCTCGCGAACCTCCTCATGGACATCCTCAACCTCGTCCTCGACCCGCGCCTGCGCACGGCTTGATGTCGCAGCTCGATCCCACCGTCGACCTCCCGCTCGCCGCGCCGCCGGCCCGGGTGGGCCGTGGACGCCTGCGCGTGCCGGGCTGGCTCCTGCTGCTACTGCGGAACCGGAAGTCGCGAATCGGCATCGCGATGGTCGCGTTCATGGTGCTCGTCGCGCTCATCGCGCCGCTGATCTCCGTCGCGCATCCGAACGACTTCAATCTGCTCGCCGCACGCCAGGCGCCGTCGTGGCATCACCTGTTCGGCACCACCGACCAGGGCAGCGACATCTTCTCCCAGGTCGTGCTCGGCGCCCGCCGCTCGCTCTTGCTCGGGTTCGCTGCCGCGATGCTCGCGACCGGAGTCGCAGCGACGCTCGGCGTCACCGCGGCGTATTCCGGCGGCGTCGTCGACGAGGTCATCAACTTCTTCATCAACGTCTTCCTGGTGATCCCGGCGATTCCGCTCCTCGTCGTCATCTCCGGGTTCATGAAGAACCGCGGGATGTGGACGATGGTCGTCGTCCTCGCCGCGGTGCTGTGGGCGTTCGAGGCGCGCATCTTGCGCGGGCAGGCGTTGTCGCTGAAGAACCGTGACTTCGTGCTCTCCGCCAAGGCGGCCGGCGAGCCGACGTGGCGGATCGTCTTCACCGAGCTGATGCCGAACATGATCAGTCGGATCGCGGCCGGGTTCGTGCTCGTCTTCTACATCGCGCTGCTCACCGACGCGGGGCTGGAGTTCCTCGGGCTGGGCGACATGACGAAGACGAGCTGGGGCGTGACGCTCTACTGGGCGCAGGTCAACTCGACGGTGCTGCAGGGCGAGTGGTGGCCGTTCTTCTTCCCCGGCGCCGCGCTCGCGTTCACGGTGCTCGGGCTCGTTCTCCTGCTCGCCGGCATCGACGAGGTCAGCAACCCACGCCTGCGCACGGAACGGGTGAAGCG
>JBKPGW010000286.1:0-2008 GCA_046729555.1 Actinomycetota bacterium
AGCCGGGATAGCCGTTCTTGTCGTACTCGGTATCGCCGCAGGAAGAGCCGACGCAGTCCATGCTCCGGTCGGGGTTCATCTCGACGCCGCCGGCGGCCTTGTTCGCGCGCGTAGCCGCCCATTCCGCTGTTGCCTCCTGCAGCCACTGCTCGACGCCGCCGACCATCGCGTCCTCGACTAGATGAAAGACCTCGTGCGCGACGATGTGGTACGTCGTGGCCGTGTCCACATCGAGGTGGATGTTGTCGGCGCCCGAGACCGCAATCGGCTCGGTGAATGCGTCCCAGCGGTCGAGGGGTGCGGGAATTCCGAAGGGGACGGCGCCGTAGGAGATGCAGCCCGACGCGAAGTCATCGATCGAGACGTGGACGTGGCCGTCGGTGTCCGGGGTGGGCCACGGGAACCCAACGCCCATCTTGTCGTGGTAGAAGGTGCGCGCGCGGTCGAGCATCCCGAGGATGTCGCCGGCCGTCTCTTGCGTGATGGTCGCTCCGCAGGTCGTGTCACGGTCGTTCCCGTTGAAGTGGACCGTGAAGTTGGCGTTCGACATCGTCATCGCCCCGTCCAGAGGGAAGGGGTCGATCGCAGCGGCGCGCGGAACGCCCAGGGCAAGGCCGGCCGCAAGCAGGAACAGTGCCAGCGCAGCCAGGGTCGGTCCAAGACGTGGACGCCTCATCAGAGGCCAGATCGGCCCCCGCAGCCCTTTGCTTTAGTCGAATTGGAGGTAGATGAAGGCCACGGCCACCGTTCCGGCCGCCACCAGCAGCGCAATCCCGAACAAGGCGAGCCCGAGAACGATGTTCTTCCGCGCCACCTCAGGCGTGGCCTCGACCGGCTCGACCGTCGTTCGCGGCGGCAGCGGTTCGCTCATGCGAGCAACGGGTCGAGGGCCATGGCGGTGAAGAGCAGCGCGAGATACAGCAGGGAGTAGTGAAAGAGGAGTGCGGCGCGGCGCGGGGTCGTGTCACGCCGCAGGCGGAGGGCCAGCCAGACGAAGGCGCCGCCGAGCGCGACAGCGGCGACGAGGTAGACCGTCCCGAGCGGGCCCCACACGAACGGCACCACGGTCACGGCGACGAGGACGACTGCGTAGAGCACGATCTGGCGCGTCGTCTCGCGGACCCCGCGCACGACGGGCAGCATCGGAATTCGCGCCGCCTCGTAGTCGCGCCGGATCAGGAGGGCGAGCGCCCAGAAGTGCGGCGGCGTCCAGAAGAAGACGATCAGGAAGAGCCAGAGTGCCGGCAGCGTCAGGTTCCCCGTCACCGCTGCGAAGCCGACGAGCGGCGGCACTGCCCCGGCGGCGCCGCCGATGACGATGTTCTGTGGGGTGCTCCGCTTCAGCCAGCGGGTGTACACGAGCACGTAGAAGAGGTTCCCGACGAGGGCCAGCACCGCCGTGAGCACGTTCACCAGCGAGGCGAGCAGCACGAACGAGAACGCCGACAGCGTCAGGCCGAACTCGAGCGCGCGGGCGGGGGGCATCCGCTCGGCTGCCAGCGGGCGCGCCCGTGTGCGCTTCCCCATCAGCTTGTCGATGTCGCGGTCGAGCACGTGGTTGAGCGCGGAGGCGCCGCCGCAGGCGAGCGCGAGGCCCGTCATCGTGACGACGGCGAGCCACGCCGAGGGTGCGCCGCGCGCGCCGACGAACATCGCGCCCAGGCCGGTGACGAGCAGCAGCGACATGATCCGCGGCTTCGTCAGCGTCACGTAGTCGCGCCAGGCAGCCCGCGGCACGGGCTCGCCACGGTACGTCGCGACGACGGCGACGAGTGTCGCTGCGAACGCCACGGCCGAGAGCGCGAGGTGCGCGCCGGGTGCGGTCACGAGTGCCGCGATGCCGAAGAGCACGAGCGCCCCCAACGCGGGAGCGAGCAGGCGCGGATAGGCAAGCCTCGCCGCCACGACGAGCGCGACGAGCGGCGGCAGCGCCAGCGCCGCGAGCACGCGGTGCGCCGCGCCGAGCGACGCCGCGCCGCTGATGACCGCGAGCAGCACCGCGTGCGCG
>JBKPGW010000287.1:0-16351 GCA_046729555.1 Actinomycetota bacterium
GCACGAGGAACTCGCTGTCCTTGATCAGCAGGTCGAGGTCGTTGACCGCAACGACGTCGTCCGCATAGGCCTTGGTGACGTGGTCGAAGGTGACGCTTGCCATGCGCGCGAAATGCTACTCCGCCAGCGCCTGCTCGCAAAGCCGCTGGAAATGGGCGACGAGCTGCTCGCTCTCGGAGAGCAGGCGGCCTTCTCGGAGAACGCCCGTCCGAACGCCGCGCTGCACGCCCTCCACGAGGGCTCTGTCCTCCCTCCCAATCTGGTCGTCGAATGCGATCAGTTCCTCGATCCAGGCCTCGTCGGCGTCCGGCGCGAAGAAGTAGTCCAGGAAGCGGCCGGTGCGCTCGGGGCCGAGCGGGAGGATCGAGCCGCACGAGAGATTGGGTTGCCCCGGGAACACGTTGATGCCGAAGTTCGGCCAGAGGAAGTGGAATTGGCTGCGCGGGACCTCACCGCCCGCGAGGAACGAGTCGCCGTTCCGGCGCAGCGGACCGAGCTGGCTCGACACGAGGCCGTCCGCTTCGAGCCGGTACGAGTCGGGCGACACGTCGACGGCGGCCGTGAAGCCGGGATGCGCGACCGCGCAGTGGTAGCACTCGAGGAAGTTCTCGCACGCGATCTTCCAGTTCGCCTCGAGCTCGAACTCCGTCCGGACGCGGAACTGGAGCGTGTCGACGTCGATGATCTCCGCGAGGCGTTCCGGTACGTCGCCGAGGGCTGCGGCGAGGGGCGGCGCGCCGGCGTCCGGATTGGCGAAGACGAACGGCCCCCACGTGTCGACCTGGACCGGACGCAAGCCCAGCTCGGCGAAGTCGAAGCCCGGCTCGCGGTCGGAACGCGGTGCGGCGCGTAGTGCTCCGTCCAAGCCGTACGTCCACGCGTGGTACGGACACTGCAACGTCTCCCGTTGTCCGCTGCCGCTTGCGACCACGTGGCCGCGGTGGCGGCACACGTTCACGAATCCCCGCAGCTCGCCGTCGCGCGCGCGTGTAACTACAACGGGAATCTGTCCGGCGGCGGCAGTGAAGTACGAGCCGTCCTCAGGAACCTGCCCTGTCTGGCCGACGTACTGCCACGCGCGCGCGAAGATCCGCGCGCCTTCCCGGCGCAGGATTTCGGGATCGGCGTACCAGCTCCAGGGCAGGCTCGTCTCCACGGCTGCGAACTGTAGTGTCCTGATCGTGGCCGTCACGAAGGCGAAGCAGCTGCCGCTCTTCGAGCAGTTCTTCGCTGTCCGGCGCTTCTCGTCGGTGCTCACGTTCAGCGACGACGGCTCGCACGTGCTGTTCGCCAGCAACCTGTCGGGGCAGTTCAACCTGTGGCGCGTTCCGGTCGAAGGCGGGTGGCCGGACCAGCTGACCGGCTTCACGGAGGAGACGGTGCGGGGCGTCGGCGTCTCGCCGCGGGACGGCACGATTTTGTTCTGCGCGGATCACGACGGCGACGAGTTCCACCAGCTGTATCTGATGGCCCGCGGTGAGGGCTGGCCGCTGCAGCTGACGAACGAGCCGCAGGTGCAGCATTTCGTCGGCGGCGACGCCTGGTCGCCGGACGGGACGCAGTTCGCCTACGCGGCGAACGCGCGCACCCCGACGGACATGGAGTGCTGGATTCGTGACGCCGAGTCCGGCGAGACGCGCCCGGTCTTCGGGCAGGAGATGTTCTCGTTCCCGCTCGGCTGGTCGCCGGACGGCACGAAGCTCCTCGCGATTGACTCCCGCAACAACAGCGACACGTCGATCCATCTGATCGAGGTCGAGTCGGGAGCGGCGCGCGAGCTCACGCCGCACGACGAGGACGCGCTGTTCGTGCCCGGCCCCTGGACCGCGGACGGCTCGGGCTTCTATCTAATGACCGACGCCGGGAGTGAGTTCCGCGGGCTTGCGTTTTACGACCTGGCCGCGGACCGCTACGAGTGGGTGGAGGAGCCGGAGCGCGATGTCGACGACGTCAAGCTCTCCCAGGACGGGCGCGTGCTCGCCTGGCTCGAGAACGAAAACGGCTACGACCGCCTGCGCATTCGAGAGCTCCAGAGCGGACGCGACTCGACGGCCGACCTGCCCGACGGTGCGCGGCCGCATCTGACCGGCGCGGAACCTCCCCTCGCCCTCTCGCCGGACGGGTCGCTTGCGGCCGTGATCGTCTCCAGCCCACGCCGTCCACCGGAGGTGTGGGTGGTCGAGACGGACAGTGGCCAGGTCGGCGCGGTGACGGAGGGCCGCATCGGCGGGCTGCGCGAAGAGGAGCTCGTCGACGTCGAGCTCGTCAGCTTCCCAACGTTCGACGGGCGCGAGGTCCCAGCCTGGTTGTACCGGCCGGACGTCGACGGCAAGGCGCCGGTCGTGCTCTCGATCCACGGAGGCCCGGAAGCGCAGGAGCGTCCGGTGTACCAGCCGCTCTATCAGTACCTGCTGTCGCGCGGGATCGGCGTGCTGGCCACGAACATCCGCGGTTCGACCGGGTACGGCAAGTCGTACCAGCGCCTCGTCCAGCGGGACTGGGGCGGAGGGGACATGCAGGACTGGGAGCATGCGGTCAAGTGGCTGCAGCAGCAGGACTGGGTCGACGCCGAGCGCATCGGCGTGTACGGCGGCTCGTACGGCGGCTTCGCGGTGCTGACCTGCGTGACCCGTCTGCCGGACTACTGGGCGGCGGCCGTCGACATCTTCGGGCCGTCGAACCTGGTCACGTTCGCCAAGGCGGTGCCCCCGACGTGGAAGCGCTTCATCGCGCGGTTCGTCGGCGATCCCGAGACCGAGGCGGATTTCCTCATGGAGCGTTCGCCGATCGGGTACGTCGAGAACGTGCGCACGCCCTTGCTCGTCATGCAGGGCGCGACGGATCCGCGTGTCGTCAAGGGCGAGTCCGACCAGATGGTCGCGAAGCTCCGCGAGTTGGGTCGCGAGGTCGAGTACGTCGTCTTCGACGACGAGGGCCACGGCTTCACGAAGCGCGCGAACGAGCTGAAGGCGTACCGCCTCGCCGCCGAGTGGCTCGAGCGGCACCTAACGTCTGGGGTCTGACCCCAGCCTCAGACCGTCCGGAACCGCGCCTGAATCAGGCAGAAGACGCCGTACATGAAGAGGCCGCCTGCGACGATGCTGAGCAGCCATTTTCCGTACTGCTGCGTCGCGAGCTTGCGTAATGCGCCGTCGAGCCCGCGCGCCTTGTTCGCGTCGTAGTCCGCGGCGGCGTCGACGAAGAACCAGGCGATCGTGCCGAATACGACCGCACGCGCGACGAGCCCGACGGCGCCGATACGCGTCGTCCAGCGCCGGATGCGTGCGCTCATCTCTTCCGTCTTCAGTTGCTCGAGGAACGTGCCCGAGAGGCCGCGCCACAGATTCCACAACGCGGCGATCGCGATCCCGAACGCAATCGCGCCCACGAGCCATCTCCCGCCGGGCCAGCCGAGGATCCCGGCAGTCGCCTCTTGCTCCTTGTTGCTGGAGGCGCTGCTGCTGCCCTCGCCGATGAGGACCGAGACGGCGGCGGCGCAGAGCGATCCGTAGACGCCTGCCTTGCCGAGCGCGGCCACGCGCTTCCAGGCGCTCTCGTCGCGGTGCGACTCGAGCTTGTGCCCGAAGGCCGCCTCGGTCAGCCGCCAGAGCGCGTAGCAACCGAAGCCCACGGCGAGCGTGATCACGAGCATGCGTCCGAAAGGATGGTGCGCGACCGTCCGGAGCGCCCCTTCGCGATCGGTGGCTTTCCCTCCCTCGCCGAGCGCGAGCTTGATCGCCAGGATGGCCACAAGCCCGAAGGAAACGCCTTGGGCGACGAGCCCGATCCGCGCCAGTTTCTCCATGTCGGAGAGTCCTGCACGCGCCGGGGCTTTAGAAAACCGAACTAGCTGGGGTCTGACCCCAGAGGGGTCAGACCCCAGCCTTTGGGTGTTCGACCGTCGCTGCGAGGGCGTCGACCACTTCCGGATCGAAGTCCGTCCCGGAACAGCGGTCTAGCTCCGCAACCGCCTCTTCGACGGGGAGCGCACGGCGGTACGAGCGATCCGTGGTCATCGCGCTGAACGCGTCGCAGCACCGCACGATGCGGGCGACGCGCGGGATGTCCGTTCCGGAGAGGCCGTCCGGATAGCCGGTGCCGTCCCAGTCCTCATGGCACGACCGCACGATGCGACCGACGTTGCCGAGCAGCCCGCCGACCTGGGCGAGCAGCCTCTCCCCCTCGACCGTGTGCGTCTTGATCAGCTCGAACTCCTCGTCGGTCAGCTTGCCCGGCTTGTTGATGATCTCGGCCGGGATCTTGATCTTGCCGACGTCGTGGAGAAGCGCCGCGAACTCGGCGTCGCGTCGCTCGGTGCCGTTGACGCCGAGGCGGTCGCAGACTCCGAGCACGAGCGAGACGACGTCGCGGCTGTGCAGCCCGGTGTAGGCGTCATCCGCCTCGACGACGTCTCCGAGCAGGAGGGCCGTTCCCCGATACGCGGTGCTGAGCTCAAGCGCGTGGTCGATGCGGACCTGCCGCTCTCGCGCGAAATAGGCAAGCAGCCCCATCAGCGGGAGCGAGGCGACGATCAGCCACGGGTGATCGCGGCAACCGAGCGCCGCGACGACGGCGATCGGAGTCAGCGCCGAGTCGACCGTCCAGATCCAGACCATGAACCGCAGCAGGCTGAGCGGCGAGACGCCCAGGCCGAGCCCGTCGCGCAGCGCGGTGCTCGCGAAATCGAAACCGAACTGTGCGAGCAGCGCGAGGCCGTACATCGGCAGGTTGCGAGGCGTCGGGTCCGGCTGTCCGGCCGCGACGAGCACGAGCGCCGCACCGAACGCGTGCCACGAGTTGACGAAGCGCAGGAGGCTGCGGTCGACCGGCACCCTCCCGCCCGCGTACTCAGGCAGGCCGCCCAGCAGCAGACCCGCGAGCACGCACAGGGGGACGTACTGAACCGGCAGCAGCGCGAGCATGGGAACGAGCACGAGCTGTGTCGGCACGGTCGAGCCGGTCCCGATCTCGAAGTCGATCCGCGACGCGACCGCGTAGGACGCGACGAACAAAGCCAGCGCCCAGGCAGTAAGCGATCGCTGCGAGCCGGCGAAAGCCGCGAGCGCGGCCGCCGCGGCCGCAAAGCCGCCCGCGAGAGCGAAAGTCGCGAGTCTGTCCCGGCCGACGAGATGCCTGCGGGAAACCTCCCGCGACTGCTCGATCAGCAGATCGCCGTCGAGGATTGCCTCGTTCGAGGCGACCGCAGGTTCGGGCAGGGTCGGGCCAGTTGCGACGGAGGTCGCCATGAGAGGCGATATCGGCCTATAGGGGCGATTCCTTGATCTCCGCCTAAATCACCCTGAAGGGGGAGGCTGCATCGCTCGATCTGGCAAGAGTGACCAGTAAGGGATTCGGGACAACTGGGGAAACTGCGGCAAGTCAAGGGAGTGACATCTGTGGCATCGAGTTCTTTCTTTCGCCGAGCGAGAGCGGTACTGGCGTTGACTCTCGCGCTCGGCATCATCGCGCTCGCCGGAACGGCGGCGCCCGCATCTGCAGGTCTCGGCATCTCCTGCCCCGACGCAACGTCGAAACCGTTCGTGCCGTGGGCGGACTACGCGAACTACGTCTTCTCGCCGAACGGTGGGTTCGAGTCGGGCGCGACGGGCTGGAGCCTGAGCGGCGGCACGGTCAGGTCGGGCAACGAGTCGTTCTACATCCATGCGACCGCGGACAAGTACTCGCTCTCCTTGCCTGCGGGCGCTTCGGCAACGAGCCCGCCGATGTGCATCTCGCTGTTCTCCGGGAAGATGCGCTTCGTCGCCCGTGGCGACTCCGGCGCCAAGGTGAAGGTGCAGATCATCTATCGCGGTCTGCTCTCGAGCCTGCTCGGGATTCTGGACGGCGGGAGCTACTCCGTCGGCACGTCGTGGAAGCCGTCGGCCCAGGTCGGCATGCTCGGCGGCACGCTGCCGCTGCTGACGTCGTCTGTCTCGTTCCGCTTCACCGCCGTCGGTGGCGCGGTCTCGATCGACGATGTCTATCTCGACCCGATGAAGTCGTCCTAGCCGGCGCCGGAAGATCGTGACCGAGGAGCCCGCGAAAGCGGGCTCCTCTTCGTTCAGCGCGTCCGCGTGATCTTCGTCAGGCCGGCGGGGCTGTCGACATCGGCGCCGCGCAGCTTGGCCAGCTCGACGGCCGCCACCTGGCCCGGCACCACGGTGAGGAGCGGGCTGAGCCACTCGGGTAGGTCGGGGACCAGCGGGAACGCCGTTTGCGCGCTCGCGAGGAAGTCGGCGTCGTCGCTGATGGCGATCAGTTCGGCGCCGCGCTCGCGGATCTTGTCGATCGCACCCTGCATGCTCTCGAGGGTGCGGCCGCTCGGCGCGATCACGATCGCGGGGCGGCCGCGCTTCACCGCGGCGATCGGACCGTGCAAGAGATCGGCCGACGAGAACGCCTCGAACGGGGCGCCCGACAACTCGCGGATCTTCAATGCGATCTCGAACGCTGTTCCGTAGTTGACACCGCGCGTGACGACGCTGCCGCTCTCGACGTTCTCGTAGCGGCTGAGCTCGTCGGCGACCGGCAGCGCCCTGTCGATCTGCTTCGCAACCGCCGCGGGCGCCGCGCGGAGCGCCCTGAGCCGCTCCGAATCGCCAAGCGCGACGGTCGACAGCAGCGCGACTGCCGCGATCGAGTTCAGGTACGTCTTCGTCGCTGCAACGGCGCGCTCCTCGCCCGCGTGCAGCGGCAGCACCCAGTCCGCCGCTTCGGCCAGCGGCGAGCGCGAGTCGTTCGTGATCGCCAGCGTCGGCCGCTGCTGGCGCCGTGCCTCCGTCAGCACCGCGACCACGTCCGGCGACGCCCCCGACTGCGAGATCCCGACCACCGCAGCCGGGCCCAGGTCGGGCGGGGCGTTGTACACCGTGTACAAGGACGGGGTCGCAAACGCGACCGTGAGCCGGTTCACCGTCCCGAACAGGTATTGCAGGTAGCGCGCGACGTTGCTCGAGCTCCCGCGCGAGACGATCAGGAGATAGCGGACGTCGTCGCGGACGAGCCCGCGCGCGATTTCGGTCGCATGCGCGGTCTCCGCCGCCAGAAAGCGCTCCAGCGCGACGGGTTGCTCGCGAAGCTCGGTCTCAACCCACGACATCTGCAACCGCCTCCCGGATCACGCCCCGCGCGGCGCTCAGCCGCGAACGCGCGGTTTGCGCGTCGACGCCCGCCAGCAGGGACACGATCGCCACCTTCGCATCCCCGTCGGCCGCCGCGATCGCGGCGGTGACCTCGTCGTCGGGTGCGGCCGTCGCAATGGCGAGGGCGCGGCGTGCACGGGCGCGCAGCTTCTCGTTCGACGCCTGGACGTCGACCATCAGGTTTCCGAACGTCTTGCCGAGCTTCACCATCACGACCGTCGAGATCGTGTTGAGCACGAACTTCTGCGCCGTTCCCGCCTTCATGCGCGTCGACCCTGCGATCACCTCGGGCCCGACGTCGACCTCAATGGCCAGGTCGGCTGCACGTGCGAGCTTCGAACCTCGCACGCACGCAAGCCCGATCGTGAGCGCGCCGGCCTGCCGCGCCCGCTCGATCGCTCCGAGTGTGTAGCGCGTCCCGCCGCTGGCGCTGACGCCGAACACGACGTCGCGCGGGCCGGCGTCGACCTCGGCGAGCTCCGCATCGTCCTCCTCTGCGTCGACGCTCGTCGTGACGGACGTGATCAGGTCCGTGGAGAAGGTCGGGCCGCACTCGGCGGCATCGGCCGCGGCGATGCGGCCGGACGTGCCGGCGCCGACGTACACGAGTCTGCCGCCGGCCTCCAGGCGCGCGACGATCGCGTCGATCGCGGCGGCGATCTCGGTGGTGGCCCACGCCACCGCGGCGGCGACCGTGCCGTCCTCGACGTTGATCAAACGGACGAGGTCCGCGGTCGGGCGGAGATCGATGTCCGGCCTTCCGGTCAGACCCTGGGTCACCGCCTCCCAGACGAGCGGCGCGTCCGGCGTCGCCAGGTGCGTCATGTGGCCGCAGGCCTCGTAGCCCCACGTCCACACGTCGTCGATCCCCGCCGCACGTGCCGCGGCGATCGCGCCCTCGAGGTCGGAAACGTCATCGCGGGTCAAGCCGAAGCTCGGTACCCAGAGCTGCGGCCGCACGCCGTGCCGTGCCGCGGTCTCCGAGAGCAATGCGGCGAACCGGCCGACGAACGAGTCGGCGGGCTCGTCGAAGTTCCTCCAGTACGGATCGGTGGCGAAGACGTCGAGGCCGGGCAACGCCGCGACCGCGTCCCAGTCGCCGATCCCGTGCGAGCCCTCGGTCAGCGGCAGCAGGCAGATCGTGTTCTTGCCGCCGCGGGCCGTGACGTGCGCGGTCATCTCGCGCAGGAAGTCGACGAGCGAGGCCTCGCGGAACGCCGGGGTCGGCGTGCCTCCGGCCAGCTCACGGCAGACGTCGCAGCAGCATGCCCACCGCTCCGGGTCGTCGATGCCGACGTGCGCCGGCACCGTCCAGTGCGGCTCGTCCCAGAAGACGTAGTCGGTTTCCGCGCCCAGCGCTGCGTCGGCCCACTCTTTGCAGAAGGCCCGGTACGCCGGGTTGTTCAGGCACCCGGCCGCGACGGGCCGGCCGTCGTCCAGCACCTGGCACGCCTCCGGGTGCATCGTCACCCAGCGGCTCTCCGCCTCGCCGCCGAAGGTGCGGCCGAGCCCCCACGGGCACATCTGCACCTCGAGCCCGAGGTCGTGTGACGCGGCGACGATCTCGCCCATCGTTCCGCGGTAGTACGCGAGGTCGTTCTCGGAGAACGTGTGCAGCACCCCGGTGTAGCCGCGCGCCGCGATGTCCTGGAGATCGCGGCGGACGTGACGGAGGATGCGGACGCCGAAGTACGAGACGCCCGCGCGCGTCATTCCGCCGCGACGAGCGCAGGTTGAGCAGAGGCGGGCCGGTCGCGCCGATGCGACAGCTCCGCGACGAGGCGGTAGCGGTCGCCCCGGTAGAGCGAGCGCACGAACTCGACCGTCCCGCCGTCCTCGGTGCGGCTCGTCCGTTCGAACAGGAACGCCGGCGAGTGCAGGGGCACCCCGAGTAGCTCCGACTCCTCCTCGTTCGTGACCGTCGGCTCGATCGACTGCATGCCGTGCGCGATCACGACACCGTACTCGCGCTCGAGCAGCTCGTAGAACGAGGAGTCCTCCAGCTGCTCGCGCGTGAGTCCGGGGACGAGCGCGGCCGGCACGTGCAGCGTCTCGAGCGCCATCGGCTCGCCGTCCGCGAGCCGCAGGCGACGGATCAGGACCACGCGCGCGTCGGGCGAGACGTTCAGCGAGCGCCCGACGGCCGCGCCGGCGTGCGTCTCCCGCAGCTCGATCGTCCGGCTGCCCGCGACCATCCCGCGCCGGCGCATGTCCTCGCTGAACGACGTCAGGGTCAGCTGCTGCGCGATCTTCGGCTCGCTCACGAACGTCCCGGCGCCGTGGCGCCGCTCCAGGTAGCCGTCCCGGACGAGGTCGTCGAGCGCCGCGCGGACGGTCAGGCGGGAGATGCCGAGCTCGCTGCTGAGGCGCCGCTCGGACGGGATTGCCTGGCCGACCTGGAGCTGGTCGATCAGCTCGAGCACTCGCTGCCTGGTCAGTACCTGTTTCCGCATTCCGTTCCTATGGAAGCACAGGCCCCCGCCTATGGTCAAGACCACTCCAGCGCACTCAGCGCCTTTTTCACCCTCTTGACACGAAGAGTGGTCTATGCCAATCTCTCGCTTCGTGGGTGGTGGTCTTAACCAATCCGGGAGCCGGGGAGGCTCTCGGGAGCTCCGGGAGGCGACATGAAGGCTCGTTATCTGGCGGCGGCGTTGCTCGTCGCCATGTTCGCCGTTGCGGCATCGACCGCGAACGGCAGCACGTCGCGGAGTCACGCCACGAAGATTGTGGTCTGGCTCCAGAACGACGCACAGAGCGGTTGGCCCGAGGCGGTTGCCCTCGCCAATCGGAACTTCAAGGCGCAGCATCCGGACGCCGACGCCGACGTCCAGTACCAAACGTGGGGCACGCACCTGACGAAGTTCGACGCCGCCCTCGCCGGCGGCGACGCGCCGGACGTCATCGAGCTCGGGAACAGCGAGATGACGAAGTACATGGCGGCCGGTGCGTTCAAGCAGCTAACGCAGTCGGCGTTCCCGAACAACAAGACCTGGCTCTCGGGCCTGAAAGCCTCGGCGACGTACAACGGCAAGCTCTACGGCGTTCCGTATTACGCCGGCGTGCGCGCTGTCATCTACCGCAAGGACCAGTACAAGCAGGCGGGCATCAAGAGCACGCCGAAGACCCTGGCGCAGTTCATGGCCGACGGTCGCAAGCTGATGAAGAAGTTCGGCAAGGACCGGAGCTACTCGGCTGTGTACTTGCCGGGCAAGTACTGGTACGCGGCGATGTCCTTCGTCTACGACTACGGCGGCCAGATCGCGGTGCGCAAGGGCGGCAAGTGGAAGGGCACGCTCAACTCGCCACAGGCGCTGCGTGGGCTCACGCAGGTGCAGGCAATCTTCAAGACCTTGAGCCGCGCGAGCAAGACCGGCGACGAGGCGAACCCGCAGCAGTCGCTTGTCTTCTCGAAGGGCAAGGTCGGCTCGTTCATCGGGAACGGCTGGGAATGGCCGTACGCGCTGGACGAGAAGGTCGGCAATCCTGGGCTCGCCTCTGTGATGGGCGCGTATCCGATGCCAAGCCACATCGCCGGCAGGTTCATGCCGACGTTCATCGGGGGCTCGGACCTCGGCGTCCCGGTGACGACGAAGAACCAGAGCCTCGCGGTCGACTGGATCAAGGCGTTCACCAGCACGGCGGCCGAGACCGAGATCGCCAAGGCGGGCAACATCGCCAACACGACGAAGCTGCTCTCCTACAACGCCTCGAACCCGAAGCTCGCGCCGTTCGCACGGGCGGCGAAGTACGGCTGGTTCGTCCCCACGAGCCCGAACTGGACCAACGTGGAGAATGCGAACGTGCTGCAGAACATGCTGGTCAAGATCGCAACCGGTCGCGCGTCCGTGAAGGCGGCGGCCACGAGCGCCAGTAATCAGATCACGAGGATCCTGAACACCGGCGCGTGAGTCGCCTCGCGCCCGAAGGAGCAGCTGTGGCGTCCGTCGCCGAGAGCGAGCTTCGTCTCGCCCCTCGGCGACGGCGCTTCAGCCGGCGCCGGCTCGGGCAGATGGCGGCTCCCTACGCGCTGCTGGCGCCGGCGGCCGCGGTCATCGGCGTCATCCTGGCGTACCCGCTGTACCTGCTGGTCAAGATGTCGTTCCAGAAGTACGGCCTGTTCGAGCTGATTCGCCACAAGGGCCGCTGGATCGGAACGGCCAACTACGCGAGCATCTTCCACGACGGCGAGTTCTGGCACGTCGTCCTGCGCACGGTCGCGTTCACGGCCGTGTGCGTTTCGCTGACGATGGTGCTCGGGACGGCGATCGCACTGCTGCTACTGCAGGTCGGACGCTTCATGCGCGTCGCGCTCACGACGGGGCTCGTGCTCGTATGGGCCGTTCCGACGATCGTCGCCGTCGACCTGTGGCGGTGGATGGTCGACTACGAGTTCGGCGTCGCGAACTGGGCGCTGACGAAGCTGCACCTCGGCGACTTCATCCGCCACGACTGGTTCGCGAATCCGTGGACGGGCTTCGGCGTCTTCACCGCCCTGATCGTCTGGGGTGCGATCCCGTTCGTGACGATCACGGTCTACGCCGCGCTCGCGCAGGTGCCGAACGAGCTGCTCGAGGCGGCGGCGATCGACGGCGCGCGGCCGTGGGCCGTGTTCCGCGAGGTGACGCTCCCGTTGCTGAAGCCGATCTTCGTGATCCTCACGAGCCTGTCGATCATCTGGGACTTCCAGGTCTTCCAGCAGATCTGGGTGATGCTGGACGCGAGACCGAACAGCGACTACTACACGATGGCGATCTACGCCTTCCACCAGTCGTTTCAGATCAGCGAGTACGGCCTCGGCGCCGCGATCGCCGGCGTGATGGTGCTGTTCATGTTCGCGGCCACGCTCGTCTACCTGCGTCAGATGCTGCGCACGGGAGAGGTGCATTGAGCTCCGTCACGCAGATCGCCCCGACGCCCGTCGCGCCGGTCGTGACCAGGCCGCGCGGCCGCAAGCGTCTGCGCAAGTTCGTGTGGAACGTGCTCGGGCTCTTCGTCCTGCTCGTGATGGTCTTTCCCGTCTACTGGATGATCTCGACGGCGTTCAAACCGGGGCACGACATCCTCAGCTACACGCCGCAGTGGTTGCCGACGCACCCGACATTGTCGAACTTCACCGACGCGGTGCACCAGCAGTTCTTCTGGGACGCGGTCAAGAACAGCCTAATCGTCGTCAGCGTCGTCGTTGCGCTCTCGCTCGTGCTGGCGTTTCTCGCGGCGCTCGCGCTGGCGAAGTTCAACTTCTACGGGCGCAAGCCGTTCATCGTGCTCATCCTCGGCGTGCAGATGGTGCCGCTCGCGGCACTGATCATCCCCCTGTACATCCTGATGTCGCGGCTCGACCAGGTGGACAAGCTGTCGGGAGTGATCGTGATGTACCTGACCTTCGTGCTGCCGTTCGCCGTCTGGACGCTGCGCGGCTTCCTGCTCGGCGTGCCGAAGGAACTGGAGGAGTCGGCGATGGTCGACGGCGCGACACGGTTCGGCGCCTTCGTTCGCGTCCTGCTCCCGCTCCTCGGGCCCGGCCTGGTGGCGACTTCGATCTTCGCGTTCATACAGGCGTGGAACGAGTTCATCATCGCGTACGTCTTCCTTCACACCCCCGAGAAGCAGACGCTGATGGTCTGGCTCGCGTCGTTCACGACGCTGCGCGGGACGGAGTGGGGGCCGCTGATGGCCGGAGCGACGCTCTGCGCGCTGCCGGTGATCGTCTTCTTCCTGCTCGTGCAGCGGCGGATCATGTTCGGGCTGACCGCGGGGGCCGTGAAGGGCTGATGCTCCTACCGGCGGCACTTGTCGGTCTCTGGCCCGCGATCACGCGGCGCCAGAGCCCACCCTCGCCCTTGCCAAGGCTGCCAGCCTTGGCTGCGTCCGAGTGCGGCCTCTGGCTTGGTGCTCGCGACCCAGAGCCTCGACAGCACCACCAGCAGGAGCATCATGGCTGAGCTCGAGTTCATCCACGTCAGCAAGGCGTTCGGCGACACGCCGGCGGTCCGCGACCTGAACCTGCAGGTCGGCGAGGGCGAGTTCGTCGTGCTGGTCGGCCCGTCCGGCTGCGGCAAGACGACCGCGCTGCGGATGGTCGCCGGGCTGGAGGAGATCACAGTCGGCGAGATCCGCATCGGCGACCGCGTCGTCAACGAGCTCGCGCCGCGCGACCGCGACATCGCGATGGTCTTCCAGAACTACGCGCTGTATCCGCACAAGAGCGTGTACGAGAACCTCGCCTTCGGGCTGCGCATGCGGAAAGTTCCGAAGGCGGAGCAGCGCGAGCGTGTGGAGGACATCGCACAGAAGCTCGGGCTCGCCGACATGCTCGACCGTCGCCCTGCGCAGCTCTCCGGCGGCCAGCGGCAGCGCGTGGCGATGGGCCGTGCGATCGTGCGCGAGCCAAGAGCCTTCCTGATGGACGAGCCGCTGTCGAACCTCGACGCGAAGCTGCGCGTGCAGATGCGTGCGGAGATCGCGCGGATCCAGAAGGCCCTGCACGTGACGACGCTGTACGTCACGCACGACCAGGTCGAGGCGATGACGATGGGCGATCGCGTCGCCGTGATGCGCGACGGGATCCTGCAGCAGGTCGACACGCCGCAGCGGATCTACGACGCCCCCGCGAATCTCTTCGTCGCGAGCTTCGTCGGCTCGCCGCCGATGAACATCTTCGAGGCGAGCATCGACTCCGACGGGACGCGCCTCGTGTTCGGCGAGACGCAGCTCGACCTGTCCGGGCGCGCGTTGCGCGAATACGCCGGCAGGCGCATCGCGGTCGGTATCCGTCCCGAGGAGGTGCGCGAGGCCTCCGGCTGGGACGGCGCGCGCGTGCGCGGACACGTCCTCCTCGTCGAAGCTCTCGGTGCAGAACAGCTCGTCCACATCGAGGTCGCCGCAACGCCGCTCGAGCGGGCAGATCTCGTCGACGCCGCGGCCCAACCCCCTGGACCCTCCCTCGGCGTCGATGACCTCGAGCGGTCGGTGACGCTCCTCGGCCGCTTCGACCGGCACCTCCTCCTCACGCCGGGCGAAGCGGTCGAGGTGGCGATCGACCCGCGGCTGCTGCACTTCTTCGACCTCGAGACCGGCCTCGCGGTGCCGACGGTTGACGCTCCCGTCACGGCCGAAGTGGCGGGGTAGGCGATGCGGCTCGGCGTCGCGGCAGCGCTGGTCGGCGGGAAGCTCGTTCCCGGCGACGTCGAGGTCGCGGACGGGCACGTTGCTTCCGTCGGGTTGAACTCCGCGAACGGGAAGGGCATCGCGTCTCCGGGCTTCGTCGACCTGCAGGTGAACGGCTTTGCGGGCGTGGACTTCTTCTCGGCCGATTCGGAGGGCTACCGCCGCGCCGGCGAGTCGCTGCTGGAATGCGGCGTCACGGCTTACCAGCCGACGTTCATCACCTCGCCGGAGGAAGAGCTCGTCGCCGCGCTGGCCGAGGTACCGGTGAACGGCGCGGCGCCGCGGATCCTCGGCGCACATCTGGAGGGGCCGTTCATCGCGCCGGAGCGGTTGGGGACGCATCCGGCGGAGTCGCGGCGCGATCCGGATCGTGCGCTGCTGGAGCGCCTGCTCGCGGCCGGCCACGTCAGCCACGTGACGCTGGCGCCGGAGCTGCCCGGCGCATTCGAGCTCGTCGACCTGTTGCGCGAGCGCGGCGTCACCGTGTCGTGCGGGCACTCGAACGCGACGGCGGCCGAGGCGCGCGAGGCGTTCGCGCGCGGCGCGAAGACTGTCACGCACATCTTCAACGCCATGCGCCCGTTTGCCGCGCGCGAGCCCGGGCTCGCCGGGGCGGCGCTCGTCAGCGCGGATGTCGTCGTGCAGGTGATCCTGGACGGCGTGCACCTCGCCGACGACACGGCGCGGCTCGTGTGGCAGGCGGCCGGCGGCCGCGTTGCCCTCGTCACCGATGCGATCGCGGCTGCAGGGGCAGGCGACGGGAGCTACAGGCTCGCGGGCGTCGACTTCGAGGTCGAGCAGGGCGTCGCGCGCAGCGCCGACCGGGTGCTCGCGGGGAGCACCGTGCCGATGATCGAGGCCGTGCGGAACCTCGTCGCGCTCGGCGCACCCGTCGAGTCAGCCCTGGCGGCGGCGAGCGAGGTGCCGGCGCGCATCGCGTCGAGACCGGAGCTCGGAACGCTCGCCCCCGGCTCGGCGGCGGACGTCGTCGTGCTCGACGACAGCCTCCAGATCGTGCGTGTGCTCGTCGGCGGGAACGACGCGGTCGACTGACGCCGTTTCGGCACAGAGCCGTCACACACGCGTGACACTCTCCCCGGCACGCTGGCTGCGTGAAGCTCTTGCTCGTCCTGCTCGCAGCATTGGCCTTCGCCGGCGCCGCCCGAGCCGGGGACCTGCACATCGCGACGATCGCCCCGGCCGACGACGTCTCGCTGCCGTTCTGGTGCGATTGGGGCTACGACTGGCACGAGCGTTGCTACCGGCTTGACGGCGCGCGTCTCGGCGTGGGCGGCGGTGAGCCGGACAAGGTGTGGCGGTCGGCGCTCCGTTTCTCCACCTCCGCGATTCCGGCGGGCGCGACGGTGGTCACCGCAGAGTTGTCGCTGTGGTACGACGGCACATGCGTCGCACCGAGGAAAGCGAGCCGGCCCTGCGACGGGCGCGGCTTCGACTTCGGCCTGCATCCGATCTTCACGCCTCGGTGGTACTCGGAGCGTGAGGTCGAGTACGGCCCGCGGGTCGGCTTCGCCTCGCTCGAGGTATTCGCCGCTCCGGAGTGGGTGGTCTGGGACGTGACCGACCTCGCCACGGAGTGGGCCTCCGGCAACCTTGCGAACAACGGTCTACTGCTGAAGCTCGTCGACGGGCAGGAAGACTTTGCGGTCAGCGGCCCGCTGTTTCCCAGCTCTCGCGCTCCTGCCACTGCGGTGCGTCCAAAGCTGACGGTGTGGTACGTCCCGTAGCGATGTGGGTAATGGAGTTCACATGGCCACCGCCAAACAGACAGAAGCTGCAAAGCGGAATATCCGGAAGGCGCAGCAGGCCGCACGCCGCAAGCGGACGATCGCGCACCTCCCGCGCAGCACGCGCCGAGGCCTCCAGGCCGAAGCGCGCACGGGAGCCGCCCGCGGCGGCCGAGCCGGTCACGCGCTCGAGGACCGCAACCGTCAGCAGCTCTACGAGCTCGCCAAAAAGCGGGGCATCCCCGGCCGCTCGAGCATGGGCAAGTGGGACCTGATCAAGGCGCTCCGCAAAGC
>JBKPGW010000288.1:0-6247 GCA_046729555.1 Actinomycetota bacterium
CGGGAGCAGTCCCGAGCAGCGACGTCACGCTCTCCTGGTCGACGTTCTCAGACGCGGCCCACCTCCGCGAACGGTGCGAGCGCGCGGGGCTGACACGGCCTGGCTGAACTGACGATCGCACGCTCCGTCGGGCGTCATTCCGGAAGCATCACTGGCGCAGCGCGCCATCGTGTCGCCTGAGCTAAGGCAGCCGATGGGGTAGCGGGGACTCGTGCGGAACGCGCAACGCGGGGATCAGCACGTAGTGATGTCGCCAGTCCGGCTCAATCTCGTCGAGGATTTCGCCCAGTCTCCGATGGACTTCCGCGTTGACTCGGTCGAATCCATCCGGGAGCCGCCGGCTGCTGACGGACGTGATGTCGATGGCTTCCCAGAACTCGCGTGGACGGGGGTCGAACCGGTGCCGGAGTCCTTCGAGCAAACGCTCACGCACATCCGGTGGGACGCGAAGAGCTTCGCCCTCGTCTGATGGCGGGTCAACCCGAATGACGTAGCGCACTCTTGGCATCGCGAGCGGATACTGGCACTTAGCGAGCGGAGGTGCGCTCAGGCGTCATAACTGAACACTCGCGCAAGGCAAACGCGTGCCGCCTGAGTAGACCCTGTCACGGCATGCGAGAATTCCTGGGGAACAGCCATGCGTCTCGTGGTTCTGACCCTCTTCGCCTTCGCGGCGGGGCTCGCGACTGCGGCTAATCAGACCGCATCGCCGAGCGTCGGGAGACTTGCGCAAGCGGGGGGCACTTGTCCCCGCGGTTCTGTTCCCGGCATCATCAACGGTAGACACAGATGCCTTCGCTCGGGCCAGCGATGCGCACCGCACTTCGAGCGTCAGTACCACCGCTACGGCTTCCGCTGCCGCAACGGACGGCTTCGCGCCGACGCTTGGATCGCGCTCGAAAGCCGCCCACTCCATCTTCCGCAGATCGCTCCTGGCGCCGCTTGCCCGCGATTGACCAGCAGGATCGCTAACCCGAGCTTCGGACCCGCCTACGGTGACGGTCCCGTTTACGCGGCGATGGGCACCACTGACGGCACGGTCTCCATCCAAAACGCCCAACAAGTCAACGGCTGGTACGCCGTCAAAGTCCTATGGATCACCGACCCGCATCGCGAGAAGACGCTGATCCGGGGTCGTCAACTCGACGGACCGCACCGAGTGCGCTTCGATTCCGACGCAGGCGGGCTCGTGCCTGAACTCAAGATCGCTCGATGGGGAACTGTAAGCGGCTCGGATTGGGGCCATCGTCCCTCAATGGAGCGAGTCCGGAACGCCGGCTGCTATGGGCTGCAGGCCGACGGCAAGACGTTCAGCACGGTGATCGTCTTCCAGGCTGTCGGGTGACATTCGCGAACTGTCCCAAGCCAGCAGGCATCCCGCCGGTCCTGTCAGTCGAGCCGACCTCTTCGCCACGCGACTGCGTAGACGATGAGGAACGCGACCAGTGGCGCTAAGAGGACAGCGGCGATGATCGCTTCAATGACGCGATGCGCGGTAACCGCTATAGCCAAGGCTGCCGCCAGAAGGACACCAGTCGTGAGCGGCCACCATGGGACTACGCCCTTCGGTTGAAACATACCCCCAGTTTGCCCGGGTGACATTCGCGCACGCTCGCACAGTCCAGAGCTTCGGCGCGTGGGTGGCTGCATTGCTGCACCTCGGCCGCGACCGCCGATCCGCTGCCGGGGCGGCGCTGGTGCTCTTGCTTGGTCATCCGAGACTCCCCGCCCTGTTGTGTGGCGCTCCAAGGAAGGCGCAATGGGCGCTCAGCATGCTTGCGGCAACACTAGTGCAGAGAGCCGTGTATGCACTCGACGCCGGACCTTCGAGTCGATGATTGCTCGCACACCGGTTTGAGATGATGGTGCCCCCGTTTATCGAGAGCGGGGTTGCGGCGACCACCGAGGAGGGCGAGACGTGAGGGACGATCCGACACCAGATCAGATCATGCAGGTCGGCCTCGGTTTCTGGGCCTCGAAGACGCTCTTGAGCGCAGTCGAGATGGAGCTGTTCACCGAGCTCGCGCAGCACCCTGAGAGCGGCGAGGCTGTGCGGGACCGGCTGGGCCTTCACCCGCGTTCGTCCCGGGATTTCCTCGACGCGCTGGTGGCACTTGGGTTCCTCGAGCGCGGCGACGGGGTCTATCGCAACACGCCCAGCACGGACCTGTTTCTGGACAAGCGCAAGCCCTCGTACATCGGCGGCGTCTTGGAGATGGCCAACCAGCGCCTGTACCGCTTCTGGGGTGGCCTCACCGAGGCGCTGCGGACGGGGCAGCTCCAGAACGAGGCGAAGTCGGGCGAGATGCCGTTCTTCCAGGCTCTGTATGCGGATCCGGCCCGCTTGAAGGGGTTCCTCGCCGCGATGACGGGGCTTAGTCACGGCGCCAACCTGGCGATCGCAAGGCAATTCCCCTGGCACGAGCACGAGACGTTCGTCGACGTCGGGACGGCCCAGGGCGACCTCGCGGTGCAGATCGCCCTCGCGAACGAGCACCTCACGGGGGTCGGCTTCGACCTACCCGAGGTGGCGCCGGTCTTCGAGGACTACGTCGAACACAACGGCGTGCAGCAACGGCTTCGGTTCGCCGCCGGCGACTTCTTCGCGGACGAGCTGCCGAAAGCCGACGTGCTCGTGATGGGACACATCCTCCACGACTGGAGCCTCGACCAGAAACGGACGCTCATCAGCAAGGCGCACGAGGCGCTGCCGGAGGGCGGTGCGCTGATCGTGTACGAGACCATCATCGACGACGACCGGTCGAAGAACGCGTTCGGCCTGCTGATGAGCCTCAACATGCTCATCGAGACTGAGCACGGTTTCGACTACACCGCCGCCGACTGCATGGGCTGGATGACCGACGCCGGATTCAGCACGACCCGCGCCGAGCACCTGATCGGGCCGGACTCGATGGTCATCGGCGTGAAGTAGCCCGCCGCACACCCGCCCTCGAACGCCTGCCTCAGGCCCGGATCGCCGCGCGCGTCCAAGGTGTACTCGCGAACACTGGACATTCCCCGAATGCGGCCCACTCTTCATCGCTTGCACGCGCGCACGCTGCTCATCACCGGAGTCGCAGCGATCGGCTACGGCCTGATCGAGCTCGTCGAGGGCGTCGGCCTATGGCTCGACCGGCTATGGGCCGAGTACCTCACGGTGATCGCGACCTCGGTGCTCATTCCTGTCGAGGCCTACGAACTTGTGCGCAAGCCGACCCTGCTGAAGGCGGGTGGGATCGCCGTCAACGTCGCGATCGTCGCCTACCTCGCCTGGATGCTGCAGCGGCGGCTCGCCCACCATGCACCCGAGAACCCGCCTAACCGGAGCGGATGACGAAGAATGCGATCGCGACGTACTGGCAGGCCACGGCGACGAGCGTCAGCGCATGGAAGAGCTCGTGATAGCCGAACACGGCCGGGACAGGGTTCGGCCGACGCCGCGCGTAGATAATCGCGCCGGCCGTATAGAAGAGCCCGCCGACGCCGAGCAGCGCGACCGCCGCCGGGTTGAGCCGCGCGGTGAGCTGCGGCAACATCGCGACGCCCGCCCAGCCGAGCGCGATGCCGAGCACCGCCGCGACCCACTTCGGGGCCTCGACCCAGGCGAACTTGAGCACGATCGCGGCGCCGGCGCCGACACACACCATGACGAGCACGACCAGGCGCCAGGCGCCCTCCAGCACGAGCAGGCAGACGGGCGTGTACGTACCGGCGATCAGGAGGTAGACGCCTGTGTGATCGATTCGCCGCATCCACAGGCGCAGGCGTGGAGTCCAGGTCACCCGGTGGTAGAGGGCGCTCGCGCCGAAGCAGACGGCAACAGAGCCGGCGAACACCGCGGCCGCGACGTGTCGACGCGCGCCGTCGGCGCCGACGATCAGCAGTGTCCCAACGACGAGCGAGACCGAGAACGCAGCCTGATGCAGCACCCCTCGCAGAAGCGGCTTGGGCAGCGCCGGCACGCTCGGAGGGGAAACCGCCACCACGCCACGATAAACGCCCCTGGCTTCCGGTGATAAGCCCGATCCAGAAGGTCTCCATGCGCACCGCACCACGTACGTGCAGACGTGCGCACTTACTCTCGACCAGTCTCACCGCCTCTTTTCGCCTAACTAACCCGGATCCTGCGGTAAGGGGCTGGGGTGGCGTTCGGGGCTCGTTTTCGGGCTGGCGACGGTTGTTCGGCGCGTAGGCGGTCGCGTTAGGCGGCACGGTCGCGGCGAGGTGCTCGGTCGACGTCGCGTGTGTGGGATGGCTGCGCCCTTGGGCGGTCGATCTGTGTCGCTTGCGGGGGCTGGGAGGGCTCAGGCTGGCGCGCGTGCGAGGCCGCGGATGCGTTGCAGAGCCGCGAGGAAATCGGCGAAGAGCGCGTAGCCGGCCGAGAGGCGCAGGATGAGCTGTCGCCCCGACCGACCGACGGTGCCCGCGACGGCGATGAACGGAAGCGCAGCCGTTTCGCATAGCTGCCGTGTTCGTTGGCGGGGAGCGCGAGCAGTTTCAGCCAGCAGAGCAGGTTGTAGGCGAGCAGGGTGCAGAGCAGGTAGGTCCAGTTGGCGTGGAAGCTCTGGCAGGGGAGGTTGTCGAGGGCGAAGCCGAGTTTGGCCTCCTTGATTCGGTTCTCGACGCTCGCTTTGGCGCGATGCCAGCTCTCGAGCTCGTCGGGGGAGCGTTCGTTGTCGTTGGTGACGAGCGCCCAGTAGTGCCACTCGCCCTCGTCGAGTGCGAGTTGCTCGCCGTCCTCGACCGGGTCGCGGCGGACGACGAACCGTCGCCTGCTTCCAGCTGCGCGGCCGCCAGACGAAACTCGTCACCTCGCTCCCGTCCCGGTAGCTCGAGCGCTGCCAGTCCGCCTCGCCGACAGAAGCGATCCGCTCTCTGAGCGCGCGATTCAGTTGCGCGCCGATCGTGTAGGTGATCCGCCGCCGCTCGAGCTCGGCGAGGAAGCCTTTGCCGTAGAAGCCCTCGTCGGCGCGGAGGAAGAGCCGGACGCCAGCGGGGACGCGACGCACGCATTCGGCGAGAAAGCGGGTCGCGCCGGTCGAGGCGGCCGCGTGCCCGTTGCGCAGCTTCGCGTGCAGCCACTCACCGGTCTCGCCGACAAAGCAGAGCAGCGGGTGCCAGGCGACCTTACCGGTGTAGACGCCGCGCGTTCCCTGCCGCGAGCCGACCGGGCCGTGGTGCTCGACGTAGCTCGCGTCCAGATCGAGCGTCACCGACTCGCGGCCGACCAGCGGCCCGACGCGAGCAAACAGCTCATCGAGCGCACGATTGAGCTGGCCGAGATGACCGAGCGTGAAGCGGCGCAGGAACCGGCCCAGCGTCGTCGACTCCGGCAAGCCGTGGCCGCGGAGCAGCTCCTGCGCCGAATCGGCGCGCAACAGCGCCACGTCGTCGAGGCACTCACCGCCGGCGATCAGCGTTTCGCAGAGCGCGAGGATCACCTGCGCGGGCGAGTAGCCACGCCGACGCTTCTTCACCGTCACCCGCCCAAGCAGCTCGCCGACGCCGAGCCGATCGGCAAGCTCGCGCACCAACACCAGTCCCGCGTGCGCCGTGATCCGCTGTGTCGACTGAGCGATCTGGACCAGCGCCGACCGCTCTGTTACCGTCACCTTCAAGAGTGTCCTCCCTCCGCTCGCGGGATGTCTCGTCAACACCCATCGTGAGCGGCAGGGAGGACGTTCCTTTTCGGGCTACCCCCGCGCTACCGCAGGATCCGGGTAACTAAGCCCTTTCGACCATCCCATGGCTCGCCTTCTCGGCCCAAACGGCGAGCGCGACGCTGTTCAGCTTCTCCTTCGACGCTCGATTGCCTGGAACGCAGGGGGCGCGTAAGCGGACGCCGTTCAGGCTGACTCGTCGCGTTCGCTCTCAGCTTTGGTCGGTCGCGCGCTCCGCCTCAGCGGAGTCGATGGTGGCCGCCCAGCTTCCGAGGAGCTTGAGCGCCTCCTCAGAGCGCGAACCGGGCTCGGCGGCGTAGGTGAAGATCGTCAGCCCGTGGTCGGCGGGGAGGTCCAACCGGTTGTAGCTCAGGCTGAGCTCGCCGACCTCGGGATGGTGGAAGCGCTTGACGCCGGTGTTGTGGAAGCGCACGTCGTGCGCGGCCCAGCGACTGCGAAACGCCTCGCTTTGCGTTGTGAGCTCGCCGACGAGATCTGAGAGGTCGCGGTCGTTCGGGTCACGGCCAGCGGCCCAGCGCAGGATCGCGACGCACTCGCCGGCGACGCGCTCCCAGTCGCAGTAGAAC
>JBKPGW010000289.1:0-19178 GCA_046729555.1 Actinomycetota bacterium
GAGGCCGGGGTCTGACCCCAGCAGTTCGCCTGACTAACGGGGTCTGACCCAGGCCGGAGGCCGGGGTCTGACCCCAGCAGTTCGCCTGACTAACGAGTAGCGACCTGCGCCAAACGGCGGCTGGAAACACCGGCGAGCACAGGCTCGCCCTCCTTCCGCGTCCGCAGGAAGAACTGGACGTGGAAGCCGCGCTTCAGCGGGAACGTGGCACGCGGGAACGTGGTGAGCGTGACGAAACCCGCCTGATTCGTGATCTGCTCCGGCGGCGTCGACGTCACCAGCGGCGTCGAGCGGACGAACACGAGCGCCCCGCGCACGACGAAGCCGCGCGTATCCGAGACGTGCACCCGGACCGAGACAGGGCCACGGCGTGACGTGACCACGCTCGGCGTGAAGTGGATGCTGTCGATCACGAGCCGCGCCGGCAGCACGACGCTCGTCACCGGGATCGAGATCTTGCCGTTTGCGAGCTTGATCTGACCCTCGGGGCCCGAGCTTGTTGTCGTCGTCGGTGTCGACGTCGACGTCGTGCTCGTGGTGGTGCTCGTCGACGTCGATGTCGAGGTGCTCGTCGAGCTCGACGTCGAACTGCTCGTCGAGTCAGTCGAGCCCGTCGTGCTTGTGGTGTCTGCGAGCGGACTGAGCGGGCCGGCCGCCCCTGCGCTCGCGAAGTAGCCGAGCACGGCCAGCACTGCCAGTCCAGCGACGCCGCAGACCGTGCGTATCCAGGCACGGCGGCGCCACGGTATGTCTGGGCGATGCTTCACGAAGGGACCCCCCTCTCGTTTGTGTTGGCTCGTCCCTCCTTGCCCGCTCGTCCGCAGGGCCGAACGGCTCTGTCACCCGTTTTACAAAACGCTTAAAGGACGACCTGTTCGGGGAGGGTGACTCCTTCCGCAAAGCGATCGAGCCGATACGGCGTGAGGTCGACAGGCGGACCCTTCCCGATCAATTCGTGCGCAACCGCACTTCCGACTGCAGGTGACTGCATGAAGCCGTGTCCGGAGAAACCGCACGCCGCGTAGACGTTCTCACCGACCCAGCCGATGATCGGATGCGCGTCCGGGGTCATGTCGTACAACCCAGCCCATGCGCGCACGACGGGAGCGTCCGCGGCCAGCGGATAGCGACGCGCCAACCGCGCGCGCTTGTCGGCCACGAGCACGTCGTCGACGACCTCCTCGCTCGTCCAACGCGGAGTCGCCTCGGTCATTGCGAGTCGCAACGTGTCGCCGCGGCGGCGGAAGTGGAATGTCGTTTCGTCCTCGACGATCATCGGCAGGTCGGCCGGAAGATCGGCGACGGGGCCGACGTCGACGAGCTGCCGGCAGAGCGGCCGCACCGGCAGCTCCGGGACGAGCTCGGTCGACGCAGCGCCGCAAGCGACGACGAGCACATCGTGCGGCAACTCGCGAGCGTCCGTCTGCTCGCGCACGTCGACGCCGAGCCCGGCGGCTCGCCGGACGAGCTCTTCCGTGACCGCCGCCGGCTCGGCGACACCGTCCTCCCAGCAGGCCACGGCTCCGGCGACGTCGTCCGTGCGCAACCCGCGCACACGCGCAGGATCAACCTCTTCGACGGGGACGCCGAGCGACTGCTGCATCGCCGCGCGCTCGCGCAGCCGCTGCCAGCCGTCGTCGCTCGTCGCCAGGAACACGTAGCCGACGGGCTCGAACAGCGGTGCCCCGAGCTCGCGGAAGAGCTTCGCGCTCTCCTGCGCGAGCCGCACCTCCGCCTCGCTCGAAAACTGTTGGCGGAAGCCCCCCATCGCCTTGCCGGTCGCACCGGAGGCGATGCTGCTGCGTTCCGCGAGCACCAGGTCGCGCGCGCCGAGCAGCGCGAGGTGGTACGCGATCGAGGCGCCTACTGCGCCCGCGCCGGCGACGACGATTCGAGCCATGCCTCGAGCTCCGCGCGCTCTTCGTCCGTGAGTGTCCGTAAGGGGCGACGTACGTCTGGGCCGATCGGCACGCCGCGCCGCGCGACGACGACCTTCGCCGCCGCCTGCAGCGGGAAACGCTCCAACGCGGCGCGCACCGGACCGAGGTTGGCGTTCTCGGGATCGCGCACCGCGGCCGCGACCAGCTCCGGAAACGCCGACCCGAGCGCCGACACCACGCCGGCCGCGCCTACGGCGAGCCCTTGAGGTATCAGCGCCTCGGGCCCGACGAAGACGTCGAGGCCCTCGAGCAGGTAGGGCGCGAAGCGGTCCCAGGGAGTGTCCGACACCTTCAGCCCGCGGAAGTTCGGTGCGATCTCACGTAGCTGCTGCAGCACCGACAGTGGCACCGGATAACCGCTGCGCGCGGCGAACTCGTAAACGTAGAAGGGTGTCGGCGAGCACGCGCGCGCCGCGGCTGAAAAGTGCGAGAGCAACTCGGCGTCGTCGAGCGGGAAGTACGGGGGCGCCATCGCCGCGACGGCGTCGGCGCCGATGTCCGCCGAGTGAGCTGCCAGCTCGACCGTGTCCCAGGTCGACTGCGCGCCGCAGTGCACAGCCACTTGCAGCCGCCCCGCCGCGGCCTCGACGAACAGTTGCGCGGCACGCCGTCGCTGGTCGACCGGCAACAGGAAGCCCTCGCCGGTCGTGCCCAGCGCCATCAGCCCGTCGACCCCGCCCGCCTCAAGGAAGCCGACGTACGGACCGACCGCCGCCTCGTCGAGAGCTTCGCCGGCAGCCGTCAGCGGCGTCAGGGCCGCGGCGAGTGCGCCTCGCAACATGCCTCAACTCTAAGCTGACGCCGTGGACGGGCTGCGGCTTGAACGCGAGGGACAAGTGCTCCGGGTCACGCTGGCGCGCCCCGAACGCCGGAATGCCTTCGACGCTGCGCTCATCGCAGCGCTCACCGAGGCTTTCGCGGACGTCGGCGACGCACGCGCCGTGGTGCTGGCCGGTGAGGGCCAGGCGTTCTGCGCCGGAGCCGACATCGAGTGGCAACGCTCCTCGATCGACCTCTCCTTCGAGGAGAACGTCGAGGACGCACATCGCCTTTACCGCATGTGCGAGACGATCGATCGCTGCCCCGCGCCCGTCGTGGCGCGAATCCAGGGCTACGCGCTTGGCGGCGGCTCGGGCCTCGCCGCCTGCGCCGACATCGCGATCGCCGCGACCGACGCCCTCTTCGGCTTCTCGGAGGTCAAGCTCGGGATCATCCCCGCGGTCATCTCGCCGTTCGTACTCCCGAAGATCGGCGCGCACGCACGCCGCTACTTCCTCACTGGCGAGCGCTTCGATGCGCAGACGGCGCTCCGCATCGGACTCGTCCACGAGGTCGCCGAGGATCTCGACGCCGCCGTCGCGCGCATCGTGGAGCAGCTGCTCAGCTCCGGTCCGAACGCGGTGCGCGAGGCGAAACACCTGATCCGGGAACGCCCCGGCGGCGAGGAGACCGCGCAGATCGCGGCGCGCATGCGGACGAGCGAGGAAGGCCAGGAGCGTCTCCGGGCCTTCCTCGAGCGCCAACCAGCTAAGGAAGGGTGATCGTTCCCGACGTCTTGCCGATCGCGACTCCGCCGTGCAGCGAGACGGTGCCGCTGCCACTGCCCGAGGCGCCGGCGAGACTGCCCGTGCCGCCGACGATGGTCTCCTTGATGTCGAGAGACTGCGGATTGCCGCCGACGGGAAACCCGAGGTACCCGTTGCCACCGGAGTTGCCGGCGACCGTGCAAGCGATGGACGGGCGCTGGGTGACGATCGAGGCAGCGCCGCTCGAAGGGGAGCGGGAAGGGGAGGTCGCCGTCAACCTCCGCTCGGCAACGGCGAACGAGAAGTTCGAGCTGCTCTGCCGCGTCTACGCACTGTCGCAGCGCGAGCGCGAGGTCGTGTCGTTGCTCGTCGCCGGCCTCGACACGCGTGCGATCGGCAAAAGGCTCTTCATCTCCGCGCACACGGTGCAGGACCATCTGAAGTCGGTGTTCGCGAAGATCGGCATCCACAGCCGTCGAGAGCTCTTGGCGACCTTGAGCGCTTCGTCCGACTGACACTGAGACACCTTCGCTCCCGTTAGCGTGGCCGCCAATGCGACGTCTGCTCGTCCTCGTCGGCGCGATCGTCCTCGTCGACACGATGTTCTTCACGGCGCTGACGCCGCTGTTGCCGCACTATGTCGACAAGCTCGACCTCGGGAAGGGCGGCGCCGGCGTCTTGCAGGCGATGTATCCCATCGGCGCGCTGCTGGCGAGCATCCCGGGCGGCATGGCCGCTGCGCGGTTCGGCGTGAAGCCGACCGTGCTCGTTGGCCTCGCCCTGCTCGCGCTGACCACGACAGCGTTCGGGCTGGCCGACTCGGAGTGGACGCTGGATCTCGCGCGCTTCGTGCAGGGAGTCTCCAGCGCCTTCTCATGGACGGGGGCACTGGCGTGGCTCGTCGCGGCGTCGCCGCCGGGGCGGCGCGGCCAGCTGATCGGGTCGGCCTTCGGTGCCGCCATCGCCGGCGCCCTCTTCGGCCCCGTCCTCGGCGCGGTGGCGTCCTTCACCGGGACGGGCCCGGCATTCGGCACGGTCGCCGGCCTCGCCATCGTCCTCGCGATCGCGGCGTGGCGAACTCCTGCGGCAACGCCGGCCGAGCCGCAGCCCGTCCGCATGCTGTTCCAGGCGCTGCTCGTGCGTCGCATCCAAGTCCCGATGTGGTTGTGCCTGCTGCCGGCACTGCTGTTCGGGAACCTCTCGGTGCTCGCGCCTCTGCGGCTTTCCGACCTCGGCTGGGGCGCGGCCGCCGTCGGCGCGACCTATCTCGTCATGGCGGCGATCGAGGCAGCCTGGGCGCCGATCCTCGGACGGGCCTCCGACCATTACGGCCGACTGCCGCCGCTCCGCGCCGCGCTGCTCGCGTCCGCGATCGTCACGTTCCTCCTGCCCTGGCCGCACAGCCCCTGGCTGCTCGCGGTCGTGATCGTCGCGGCGGGATTCGCGTTCGGGAGCTTCTGGACGCCGGCGATGTCGATGATCACCGACGAGGCGGAGACCGTCGGGCTGGACTACGGCTACGCGTTCGCGCTCGTGAACGTCGCGTGGGCTCCCGGGCAGGCAGGGGGCTCGGCGATCGGCGGCGCCGTCGCGTCGGTGACGAGCGACGCTGTTCCGTACCTCGGCCTGACGGCGCTCTGCATCCTGACGCTGCTCGCGATCGCACGCCACCGCGACAGCCCGGTCGCCGTCTCAGTTACGGAGTGACTCCTCGGTCTCCGGATCGAAGAAATGCAACCTCTGGGGGTCAATCGTGACCTCGGCCGAGTCGTCGATACGGATCGCGGCCCGCGGCTCGAAGGTCGCGCGGAAGAGCGTGCCGGTCTCGCCCGCCAGCGGCGCCCCCTCGGCCGTGACGGGCGACGCCGTCGCCTATCTCGGCCTGTCGGCGCTGTGCCTGTTGACGTTACTGGCGGTCACGCGCTACGGCGAGACCGCCGCACCGGTCGCAGCCGAGCGGTAGAGCGCATCGATGGCGCGCGCCTGACCGACGGCGTCCTCGCGCCCCAAGAGAGGATCCGTAGCGCCCCGGACAGCGTCGCTGAGATTCTCGATTTCGAGCCGATACGAGTCGACGGGCTCGACCTCGATCCGCTCCACCCCGGCGTCGCGGCGAAGCTCGATCACCGGCTCATTGCAGTGCCATGGATCGTCAAGGAAGAGTGACCCATCGCTCCCGATCGCCTCGAGCTCGTCACGCTCGGGAAGGGCCGTCCCGCAGTCGAACTGGGCCAAGACGTCGCCCGGGAAGCGCATCGTGCCGGTGAAGACCCAGTCGGTGCCGCTCGGGCCGACGAACTGCTGCCCGTAGAGCTGCTCGGGCTCACCGGCGAGCAAACGGGATCCGCTTACGCAGTAGCAGCCGACATCCATCAGACCGCCGCCCTCCACGTCCGCCCGCAGGCGGATGTTCTCCGCGTCGTGCAGCGAATAGCTGAAGCAGGAGCGGACGAGCCGCACGTCCCCGATCGCGCCCTCGTCCACGAGCCGACGGAGCCGTCTGGTCTGAGGGTTGTGGCGGTACATGAACGCCTCCATCAGGATTCGCCCATTCCTCTCAGCAGCGTCGAATGCCGACTCGACGTCGCCCACGTGCCTGCTCATCGGCTTCTCGCAGAGCACGTGCTTTCCCGCCTCGAGGGCGCGGATCGACCATTCGCAGTGCAGCGTGTTCGGCAGCGAGATGTACACGGCCTCGACATCGGCATCCTCGAGCAACGCCTCGTACGAGCCGTACGCGCGATCGATCTCCCACTCGCGCGCGTACTCCTCCGCCCGTCCCAGATCGCGGCTCGCCACGGCGATGAGCTCGACCTTCTCGCTGACGTGGGCGCCCGGAATGACCTTGCGGTTGATGTGGGCGGTCGAGAGGATCCCCCACTTGACGGCTGCGCCTACCCCCATGACGCCTCCGTCATGGGGCGGAACGCGGTCTCGAGGATGCGATGGTTGCGCGGCCTCGTGAGGACAAAGATGACGACGTCCGCAACGTCGTCCGCGGTCATCATCCCGGCGAGCGCCTCCTGTGTCCGCCCTCGTCCCGGTTCGAGCGCGAAGTCCGTGGCGACGCCGCCCGGGCAGACATTCGTGCACCGGACGCCGCGTTCGCGCAGCTCATGGTCGAGTGAGCGCGTGAACCCGACCTGGGCGAACTTCGACGCGCAGTAGACAGCCTCGAGCGGCAGTCCGCGGCGGCCCGCCTCCGATGCGAGCGTGACGAGGTCCGCGCTCTCGCTCTGCAACAGGTGCGGCAAGGCGGCGCGGACGGCATAGAGCGTTCCCTTGACGTTCACGTCGATCATCTCCTCGAGATAGTCGGGACTGAGCTCCAAGAAGGGGCCATACGCGCCCACGCCCGCGTTCGCGACGAGGATGTCGAGGCCGCCAAAACGGTCGACTGTTGCAGCGACGATCGCCTCCATCTGTGCAGCCTCCCTGACATCGCACGGCTGCGCGACAACGTCGCGAAGCCCGAGGTCGGCGCCGCTGCGGGACGCCAGCCCGAGCTTGACTCCCTCGTGGGCAAGCCGGCGGGCGACGGCCGCGCCGATCCCACGGCTTGCGCCGGTGACGAGAGCAACCTTTCCGTTCAGGGTCATGCTTCCTCCAGAGGTCGAAGGACCGGGTAGAGCGCCCGGAAACGCTCGTAGCCGCGCTCGTAGGCAGGGCGCCACCGCGCTTCCGGCTCGACAGTCTCACGGACTCGAACGCAGGCGGCAACGGCCTCGTGCACGTCCCGGAAGACGCCTGCGGCGACGCCACCGAGAAGTGCCGCTCCATACGCGGAGCCTTCGTCCGCCGCAGTGCGCTCGAGTGGGAGATCGAGCACGGACGCCAGGAGCCGCAGCCAGAGATCGCTGCGCGCGCCTCCGCCCGAGACGCGACCCGCGCTCGGCTCGACGCCGAGCTCCTTCAGCAGCTCGAGGGAGTCGCGCAGGCCGTACGCAACTCCTTCGAGAACCGCCCGCGTCACCGCGCCGCGGTCGTGTCGTAGCGCTAGACCGGTCAAGGCGCCGCGGGCATGCGGATCCGCATGAGGCGTCCGTTCACCGGCGAGGTAGGGCAGGAACATCAAGCCTTCTGCCCCGGGGGGCCAAAGCTCGGCCGCCGCGGTGAGCTCGCCGTATCCGTCTGTGCCGAGGAGGTCGCGGAGCCACCGCAGCGACCCTCCCGCGGAGAGCATCACTCCCATCGCCTGCCAGGCGCCCGGGACCGCATGGCAGAACGCGTGCACGCGCGCCTGCGGGTCGGCCGCGTAGCCGGGCAGGGCCGCGAACACGACACCCGACGTGCCCAGCACGATCGATAGCGGCCCAGGCCGATCGACGCCGACCCCCAGAGCCGCCGCGGGCTGGTCGCCGGCGCCTGCGGCGACCGACACGCCGGCGCCGGTCTGCCCCGATACGTCGGGCGACTCGAGCGCGCGTGGCAACCAGGCGGGGTCGAGGTCGAGCTCCGCGAGCAGCTCGTCGCTCCACCGGCGGTTGGCGACATCGAAGAGCAGCGTTCCTGACGCGTCGGAGACGTCGCTCGCATGCTCGGCCGTCAGACGGACCCGGACGTAGTCCTTCGGCAGGAGCGCGTGGGCGATTCGCCCGAAGACGTCCGGCTCGTGCCGGCGAAGCCAGAGCAGCTTCGGCGCGGTGAAGCCCGCGAGCGCGCGATTGCCGGTCAGGTCGACGAGGCGCGCGAGCCCGATCCGCTCCTCGATCTCGGCGCACTCGAGCTCGGTGCGCTGGTCGTTCCAAAGGATCGCGGGGCGCAGCACGCGGGCCTGCTCGTCGAGGACCACGAGCCCGTGCATCTGCCCCGAGAGGCCGATCGAGGTGGCCCGTTCGGCGCCGAGCGCGGCGAGCGCTCGCTCAGCTGCTCGCCACCAATCTTCGGGATCCTGCTCGGCCCAGCCGGGACGCGGCGTGGAGAGGTCATATTCCTCCTCGGCCCGTGCGAGCACCTCCCCTTCCGGTGAGAGCGCGAGGGCCTTGACGCCCGTGGTGCCGACGTCGAGGCCGACGAGCCGCGTCACCCGCCGAGCGCCGCGTAGACGAGCTCGTAGGCCCGCACCGCGTCTTTGCGCATCTGCGCTTGGCGCAACGCTGCATCGTCGATCCTGGCGGCGACCGAGTCGATGAAGCGCCACTGCAGCACGCTCCGCTTGACGGCCGCGACCGCGTCTTCCGTGTACGGGTAGAGGTCGAAGCCGAGCCGCTCACCGTTGGCGCCGTACGCCGCGCGGCGCAGCTCGACCGCGAGCTCGAGCGTCTCCATGAACGCCGTCGCGCCCACCATGTTGTCGTCGTCGAAGGTGCCCCAGCCCGAGTTCGCGTGCTGGTGCCCGAGCAGGCCCTCCGCCGCCAGCATCGCCGCGTACTCACCCAGGTTCTCGCCGTTCATGAGCAGGTGCTGCCAGTCCATGTTGACCTTGACGTTGTCGAGACCCTGGCCGCGGAGCTTGTGGATCACGTGCAGCGTCATCCCGATGTTCCGCATCAGGATCTTCATCGCCGGCTCGGAGTTCTTGTGCTCGAGGAAGAGCAGGATCCCGTGGTCTCTGCACCGCTGCGCCGCCTGCCCGATCCCGTCCACGAGCCACGCCCACGACTCGGCGTACGGCGTCTGGAACGGATAGTTGTAGCCCTCTATGCCCGGCCAGATGATGAAGTGGGCGCCGAGCTCGCCGGAGAAGTCGACCGCCTCGAGCGTCCGCTTCACGGCTTCGTCGCGCGTGGCCGGGTCCGGCGAGACGAGCCCTCCTTGTCCGAACCGCGGGTCGAGATGGAGCCCCGTCGCGATGCAGTAGACGTCGTGCCCGTCGAGCGCCCCTCTCACCTCGTCGAGGTTCTCCGCATTCAGCTCTTGCGGGTAGTGGAACTCGTAGCCGTCCATCAGGTCTCCGAGACCTTCGACAGCTCGCCGCACGCGTTCGGCAGTCGTTTCGCCCACCCTCTGCGGCTGGTAACCGCCAGGCACGAAGCGTGTGACCATGGGCCCAAGCGCCCAGATTCCGAGCGAGGTCTTCATGTCGCGCCCTCCTGAGGCACTCGAGGCTCCGATTCGGTCCGTGAGGAGCCTAGTATCTCCAGCGTGTGCGGCAGACGAGTCGAGTGACCAGGGCCGAGGCGCGCGAGCGGGCGGCGGTCATGCTCGTCGAGGCCGGCATCGTGCTGACGCCGCACGAGCGCGAGAACATCGAGATCGCGGACTTCGGTCTGGGCCGGCTCGACGAAATCGGAGTGCAGATCGTCGTCTACGTGAACACCGATCGCGTGTGCGCGAAGGAGCTCGTCCTGTTCCCCCACCAGCGTTGCCCCGAGCACCGGCACCCGCCGGTCGACGGCGAGCCGGGTAAGGAGGAGACCTTCCGCGTCCGCCGCGGTGCCGTGCACCTGCACGTCGAAGGCGCAGGCAAGATCGTGCTAGGGCCGGGCGAGCAATACACGATCCCGCCCAACACGCTGCACTCGTTCGAGGCAGGCGACGAGGGCGCAATCGTCTCGGAGTTCTCGACGACGAGCCGCGACGTCCTCGACATCTTCACGGACCCCCGAATCGTGCGCTAGCGAGAGCCAGTACCGAGTACAGTCGACGGCGTGACTGAAGCGCCGGTCGACGCGCTCCGGCGACGGGCCCGCACCGGGCTGCTCGAGAGCGCCGAGCGTGCGCCTGCGCGCGCGCACTTCCGGGCGATGGGCGTCGACCCCACGCGGCTCGGCGGACCGATCATCGGTGTCGCGTCGACGTGGACAGGAACGATGCCCTGCAACCTCAACCAGCGTGAGCTCGCCGACCGCGTCAGCGAGGGCGTGTCCGCCGCGGGCGGCCTTGCGCTTGGCTTCAACACGATCGCCGTTTCCGACAACCAGTCACAGGGAACGCCCGGTATGCGAGCGTCGCTGATCTCGCGCGAAGTGATTGCCGACTCGATCGAGCTGATGGTTCATGCGCATGACTTCGACGGGCTCGTGTGTGTTGTTGGTTGCGACAAGACGGTGCCCGCCGCGCTGATGGCGCTCGCGCGCGTGGACAAGCCGGCGGTGCTCGTCTACAACGGCCCGATGCGCGCCGGCCGCTGGCGCGAACGCGAAGTGACGATCCAGGACGTGTGGGAGGCGGTGGGGGCCGAGGAACGCGGGCTCATGTCGCGCGAGGACCTCGACGAACTCGAGCGCTTCGCTTGCCCGGGCGCGGGCACGTGTGCCGGACACTTCACCGCGAACACGATGGCCGTCGCGATCGACTGCCTGGGAATCGCGTGCGTAGGGGATGCGCTCGTGCCGGCAGACGAGCACCAGCTGAAGGGCGAGGCCGCTGCCCGCGCCGGCGCGCTCGCCGTAGACCTCGTCAGCCGAGATGTGACGGCACGCCGCTTCCTCGACCGGCGCGCGCTCCTGAACGCGATGGCCGGTATCGCCGCAACCGGGGGCTCGACGAACGGTGTCCTTCACCTGCTCGCGATTGCCCACGAAGCGAGCGTGCCGCTGACGCTCGAGGACTTGACGGGCGTCGCGGACCGGACGCCCGTGATCACGAACCTCGCGCCCTCAGGCCGCTGGATGGCGGAGGACTTTCACCGAGCGGGCGGCACGCGCGCCGTGATCCGCGAGCTCGTGCGCGGTAGGCACGTGGATGGCGCGGCACCGACCGTCGACGGCAGGACGCTCGCGGACGCGACGGCGGATGCGCCGCAGCCGGACGGTGAAGTCGTCTACACATTGGAGGAGCCGTTCAAGCCGACAGGCGCACTGCGTGCGCTGCGCGGCAACCTTGCGCCCGAGGGGAGCCTCGTCAAGCTCTCCGGGACCACACGCCGCTCGCATCGCGGTCCTGCGCGGGTGTTCGAGAGTGAGGAGGCGTGCACCGACGGCGTCCGCGCCGGCCTCGTCGCCGACGGCGACGTGCTCATTGTGCGCAATGAGGGGCCCGCGGGCGGACCAGGTATGCGCGAGATGCTGAGCGTCACGGCTTCCGTGATCGGAGCCGGCATCGGTGAGTCCGTCGTACTCGTCACCGATGGCCGCTTCTCCGGCGCGACGCGCGGGCTGATGGTCGGGCACGTCTCCCCAGAGGCGGCACGCGGCGGACCGCTTGCGGTTGTGCAAGACGGTGATGTGATCGCAATCGACGTGGACGAGGGCACGCTCATCGTGGAGCTCGACGAACGCGAACTGGCAGAGCGCCTCGTCGGCTGGCAGCCCCCTCCGCCGCGCTATGACGTTGGTGTGTTTGCCCGCTACCGGGCGCTCGTGTCTTCCGCGTCTGACGGGGCTGTTCTCGTCCCACCCGCGTGAAAGACGAACTCGGTCCCGACTTCGTGACGGGGAGCGTCTTCGTGATCGACGGCGGACTCACGGCGGCCTAGGTGCTGGCGCTCGTCACGAAGCCGGGTCACACGCACACAACGCACATCGAAGACGTTCCGGCCGTGGAGGCACGCGAGGGCGAAGTGCTCGTCCGCACGCTCGAGGTGGGCGTGTGCGGGACCGACCGCGAGATCTCGGAAGGCATGTTCGGGATCCCACCTGACGACGAGCCGCTGCTCGTGCTCGGCCACGAGGCGCTGGCCGTTGTCGAGCGAAATGGCTATGGCTTCACGCGCGGCCAGCTCGTCACTGCGACCGTGCGCCGCTCGTGCGGCCATTGCATCGCGTGCGCGGAGGACTCGCCGGACTCGTGTCTCACCGGCGACTACAGCGAGCGCGGGATAACACGCCTGCATGGCTACGCCCGTGAGCTCGTCGCGGAGGATCCGGAGCAACTGATCGCAATTCCGAAATCGCTCGGCCGCCTCGGCGTGCTCGCGGAGCCGACGTCGATCTGCGAGCGCGCGCTCCGACATGCTCGGACGATCGGCGGCCGGCAGCCGTGGCAGCTCGAGCGCGCGCTGGTCATCGGCGCAGGTGCGATCGGCCTGCTGATGACGTACCTCCTGCGCCTCGCAGACGTAGAAGTGTGTACGGCGTCGCTCGAGCCTGAGAACGAGCTCGTCGAACAATCCGGCGCGCTCTACGTCTCGATACACGACAACGAGCTGTCCGAGCTCGGGAAGTTCGACCTCGTGATCGAAGCGGCCGGCAACGCGCAGTTGATGGCGCGGACGCTGGGCCAGCTCCGCCGGAGCGGAGTCGCGTGCCTGCTTGGGATCGACCCGCGTCACCAGACGGTCGAGCTCGACGGCCCGGTGCTGGGCGTGGACACGATCCTCGAGAACCGCGTTCTCTTTGGAAGCGTCAACGCGCAGCGCCAGGACTGGCTGACCGCGGTCGATGATCTCGACCGAGCGCGGCAGCGCTGGCCGGAAGCCCTGGAGCAATTCGTCACGCTCCGCGTCCCACTCGACCGCTTCGCTGAGGCATTCGACCATCGCGGCGGCAAGGCGACGCTGGTTCTCTCGGACTAGTAGGGCCTAGAGGGATCGGCTGAAGACGTCCGCCGACCGACAAGCCCACAGCCTGAGCGTAAGCCAGGCGAAGCCGACTTACGCTCAGGCGAACTGATGCGGGGTGGCGACGCGAAGCATCGCCACCCCGCACGGTTGACAACCTTCGCCGACCGTCCTGGAGCGCGCGGGCCAAGCCCGCGCGCGTTTGCGCGAAGCGCAGTGCCCCAAAACCCGAGTGAAAGCGCAGCTTTCGCTCGGTCAGAAGGCGAGCCCGCCGAGGAAGAACGTGAAGAACGGGTCGAAGCTCTCGCGCTCGACAGCGTTCTCGCGCACCTTCTCCGCCAGCTCTCTCGTCGAACGCGCGTCGCTCCGTGCGGCGGTGTACGCCTTCCGCTGTGCGTTCAGGCGCGTGTCCGGTGCCGCGCCGTCCATCGTCGCAGCCGCGACGAGCTCGCCGTGCGTATCTGCGACGAAAACCGAGACCGGGCTGGACGCTTCACGAACCACGAAATCCACGATCGCCTGCGCGTCCGCGAGCTTCACGAGGCGATTCTAAGGCCAGTTGAATTTCTCTCTCCGGGGGCCGGAAAACGTGCTGTAGTTCAAATCCATGCGCGTCGACGTCGCCCGTCTCGCACGGCGAGCCTTTGTCCTGGTGGTCGTCTCGGGCCTCGCGGTCCTGGCCGTCATAGCCCCCTCAGCCTCGACCGCTGCGGCAAAGCTCGCGAGTCACGCCTCGCGCTCCGGCTTCGAGGGAATTCGCTTGAGGAACGTTGCCAGCCGGGTCGGACTCGACTTGCGTCAAGGTGCGTTTCGATTCGGTGTCTCGCCGGACCCGGCGGCGATGACCGGAGGCGGGCTCTGTGCTCTCGACTACAACAACGACGGCTGGGTCGATCTGTTCGTCGTCAACTCGTACTCGCAGGCAGACGTGGGCCGCTGGCGGACGCACGGCGGGCTCCCTCGAAGCGCGCTGTTCAGGAACACGAAGGGCCGGTTCACGGACGTGAGCCGTCGTTCGAAGGCGAACCTCGCGGTACGCGGCGAAGGCTGCGTGGCAGCCGACCTGAACTCTGACGGCCAAACAGATCTCTACGTCACGACTGCGGGCTACGACAAGCTGCTCTGGAACAAGGGCGACGGGACGTTCACGGAAGGCGCCCGCGCCGCGAGGGCCCATAGCTACGGATGGCACGCCGGAGCTGCGGTCGGAGATGTGAACGGCGACGGGCGGCCGGACCTGTATGTCGCGGGCTACGCAGACCCCAACGTCCCCGTTCCCGGTTCTGCTGCGGGGTTCCCGAACAACGTGTCCGGTGTCCGCGACCTCCTCTACCTAAACGTCGGGCGCGACCGCCATGGGCATTCGAGGTTTCGCGAGGTGGGCGTTCAGGCAGGGCTCGAGGCCGCGCGATTCGATCACAGCCTCGGTGCGGTCTTCTCCGATTTCGACGGCGACGGACGACTCGATCTCTACGTCGCCAACGACGGCGACCCGAACCGCCTGTACGAGAACGTCGCCTGGCCGGGCGGGAGGAAGGCGGACCCGGCGGGCCTCGGCTTCCGCTTCGAGGAGCGCGCAGCCATCGCAGGCGTTGCCGACCCGAATGCGGGGATGGGTGTTGCGGCCACGGACTTCAACGGTGACGGGCGCACCGATTTGTTCATCTCGAACTCGCGCGGCCAGGGCCATGCGGTCTACAGCGGGCAGCAGCCCCTCGCGTCCGGATCGTTGTTCAGCGACGTCCGAGCGGCGTTCGCACCGGCGTTCGGCAAGGCGTTCACCGGCTGGGGCGCTTCCTGGGTCGACCTCGACCTGGACGGCCGTCCCGACCTCGTGCTCGCCAACGGCGGCATCCCGGTGACCAATCTCGCGCGGGACGCCCAACCGATCCAGGTCCTCGAGAACATGGGCGCACCGCAGGGATCTGCAGCACCCCGATTCACGGACGGGACCGCACTCGTCGGCGGGAACGACCTTCCTCGCGTCGTCGGCCGCGGTCTCACACCGGCCGACTTCGACAACAACGGCCGCATGGACATCGCCATCAATACGATCGGGGGGAAGCTACAGCTCCTGCGTCCGACGGGAGCCGTCGGCCATTGGCTCGCGGTGCGGCTCGCCAGGTTCTCGCCGGGAGCGGTCGTGACAGCGGTCCTCCCGGACGGTCGCCGGTTGGTACGCGAGGTGCAGGCAGGGTCGAGCTATCTGTCATCGCAGGACCCTCGAGTGCACTTCGGGCTCGGGGCGGCGACGAGCGTGAGTCGGCTCATCGTTCGCTACCCGGACGGTCACACCGTGTCCCAGAACGACGTTCCGGCCGACCGCATCGTCTTCTTCCGTCGCCAAACGCGGAGCGCGACCGTGCTTGCACGGCCAGGTCGGAGTCAGCGCCTCTCCGAGACTGCGCCGTATCTGATCGACGGGTGCACACGGATCGACCTGCACGGGCGCTCGGTCGCGCGCGTGTGGGACGAGGCCATGCTCGACGCCATCAGGCGGGACCTGCCGGCGCCTACCACCCACGCGCGGAACCTCTTCCACGTCTCTGCCGCGATGTGGGATGCCTGGGCGGCCTACGACCCGACGGCGGACGGTTACTTCGTCACCGAGAAGGACACGGCTCCCGACGTCGAGGCTGCCCGGGAGACCGCAATCAGCTACGCGGCATACCGTGTCCTGCTCTGGCGCTATGCGTACGGCGCCAACGTGCGGGTGACGTTCGACGAGCTCACCCGGACCATGCGGTCACTCTGCTATCGGCTGGACTTCACGAGCACGAAGGGTGACTCACCGGCCGCACTCGGCAATCGCATCGCGGCCGCGGTGATCCGCGCTGGAAGGAGTGACGGCTCGCTCGAACGACGCCACTATGCCGACGAGAGCTACGTCCCGGTGAACGCGCCGCTGGTCGTGAAGGAGCCCGGGACGGCCATGCACGACGCCACCTTCTGGCAGCCGCTTGCGCTCGACCAGACCGTGGCCCAGAACGGGCTCGCAGTCCCCGGCAAGGTGCAGACCTTCATCGGCGCCCAGTGGGGACATGTTCGTGGCTTTGCGCTGCCTGCTTCAAAGCAGGGAGTGCCGATCGACCCGGGCCCCCCGCCGATCGGGACGCCGGAGAACGCCGCCTACAAGCAGGCGGCCGTCGACGTCATCCGCAAGAGTGCCGAGCTCGATCCCGCCGACGGGCAGATGATCGACATCGGGCTCGATGCGCTAGGCGACAACCCGCTCGGGACGAACAACGGCCACGGCTACGCGGCCAACCCCGTGACGGGGAAGCCCTATGAGCCAGAGCACGTCCCCCGAGGCGACTTCGCGCGTGTCCTCGCAGAGTTCTGGGCCGACGGGCCGAGCTCCGAAACTCCGCCCGGCCACTGGAACGTGATTGCCAATGCCGTCTCGGACTCGCCGCTGATGGCCTCCCGCATCGGTCCGGGAACTGCGAACCGCCTGCGCTGGGACGTGCAGATGTACTTCGCTCTCAACGGCGCCGTGCACGACGCCGCGATCGCAGCGTGGGGCCTGAAGCGCAAATACCAATCGGTTCGCCCCATCTCGATGATCCGCTACATGGCCGAGCACGGCCAGTCGAGCGATCCCACGCTCCCCTCGTACGATCCGGACGGCCTGCCATTGATCCCGGGCCTGATCGAGCTGATCACGAAGGAATCGAGCGCGCCCGGACAGCGCCACGCCGCCCTTGCCGATCACGTCGGTGAGATAGCTATCCGCGCCTGGCTGGGAAATCCGAAAAACCCGAACCAGGTGAGCGGCGCCGGCTGGATTCTCGGCGAGCGGTGGGTGCCGTATCAAAGGGCCACCTTCGTCACCCCGGCCTTCCCGGGGTTCGTGTCCGGCCACAGCACGTTCAGCCGTGCGGCCGCGGAGGTGCTGGCCGCATACACCGGCAGCCCCTACTTCCCCGGTGGAGAGTTCACGCAGACCTTTGCCCCAGGCTACCTCAGCTTCGAGCACGGGCCGAGCAAGCCGCTGACGCTCCAGTGGGCGACGTACTACGACGCGGCGGATCAGGCCGGGATTTCACGCATTTACGGCGGCATCCACATAGCCGCGGACGACTTTGCCGGTCGCCGGATCGGATCGAGGGTCGGCAAGCAGGCGTGGGCGCTCGCCGAGCGCTACTTCGCCGGCACGGTGCGGTAGAAGGCGGCTAGCGGCCCGAGCGCGCTTGAAGCCTGCGCGCGACCGTGTCCAACGTCACAGCGAGCAAGAGGATGACGCCGGTGACGATGTAGATCGTCCCCGTCTTGTAGCCCGCCGTGTTGAGCCCGTTCGAGACAGTCGCGATCACGAGCGCGCCGATGAGCGCGCTGCGCACCTCGCCGCGGCCACCGAACAGGCTCGTGCCGCCGATGACCGCCGCGGAGATCGCGTCGAGGAGCAGCGTGCCGCCGCCGCCGTTGAGGTCGACGGAGTTCAGCCGCGCGGCCAGGATCACGCCCCCCACCCCGGCCATGGCGCCAGAGATCATGAAAACGATGATTCGGATGCGGGCGACGTTGATGCCGGCGCGACGAGCTGCTTCGGCATTGCCGCCGACGGCGTAGACGTGGCGGCCGAACGGCGTTCTCTTCGCCAGGTAGGTCAGGCCGATGAGGAAGATGACGACGAGGACGCCCGCGAGCGGTAGCCCGTTCGGCACGTTGGCGTGGTTGGAGATAGCCACGGTCCCGAAGGTCGCGACGGCGACACCCAGGACCTTCGCCACCATCAGCAGCGGCCGCTGGATCGTCACGCCCGCGCGGCGCTTGCCGATGATGCTGCCGAGCGTGCCGACGGCGTAGACACCGGTGACGAGCCCCGCGATGATCCACCCCGCGGTCGACGTGAAGAAGTAGACGGCCAGGTCGTTGATCCACTGGCTCTCGATCACGATCACGCCCTTGATCTCGAGCACCTGCAGGATCACTCCCTGCCAGATCAGCAGCCCCGCGAGCGTGACGACGAACGACGGGACGCCGACCAGAGCCACGACCGCGCCCTGCACGCCGCCGATGAACGCACATATGCCCACCGCGAGCGCGATCGCGACGAGTGCCGGGTACTCGTGGCCGCTGCCCGGAAGCTGGAACTCGGCGACTGTCAGGGCCGCTATCCCGCTCAGATACCCGATCGACAGGTCGATCTCGCCAAGCAGGAGGACGAACACGACTCCGAAGGCGAGCATGGTCAAGCCGGCCATCTGGACGATGATGTTGTTGAAGTTGTCGGCGGTGAAGAAGTTCGTCGCCTTGAAGCTGAAGAAGACGACGATGAACCCCAGGCCGATGACGATGGGAAGGACGCCGAGGTTCCCCGCCCTCAGGTTGTCGTACGTCCGGCGCCAGAGCCCTGCCTGCGCCTCGGCCTCGTCTCCTTCCGGGAGACCGATCCCCGGTGCGGCGACGTCGACTTCCGAGCTCACGACGCCAGCTCCGGTGCTGTCTGCGGGATCCCGGCGACCTTGGTGGGAATCCCTGCGGTGATCGCCTGCACCACCTCCTGCTGGGTGGTCTGCTCCCGGTCGTAGACACCCACATCGCGGCCGAGGCGCAGCACAGTTATGCGCGTCGCCACCTCGAAGACGTCGTGCAGGTTGTGCGAGATGAGCACGACGGCCAGGCCCTGGTCGGCGAGGCGCTTGACGAGCTCGAGCACCTGGCGAGTCTGCGCGACGCCGAGCGCGGCGGTCGGCTCGTCGAGAATGACGAGCTTGGAGTTCCACTGCACGGCCTTGGCGACGGCGACCGACTGCCGCTGGCCGCCCGACAGCGAGGCCACCGGCTGACGGATTGAGCGGATGGTCGTGACGGACAACGACCTGAGGGTCTCGGCCGTGCGCTGCTCCATGGCCGGCTCTTTCAAGCGCCAGAGCCAGTCGCGCTCCTCGCGGCCCAGGTACATGTTCTGGACGACATCGAGATTGTCGGCGAGCGCGAGGTCCTGGTAGACGACCTCGATGCCCAGCTTGGCCGCGTCCTTCGGACCGTGGATGTGAACCGGCTCCCCCTCGAAGAGGATCTCCCCGCTGTCCACGCCGTGGATGCCGGCGACACACTTGATCAGGGTCGACTTGCCCGCGCCGTTGTCGCCGACGAGCGCCATCACCTCTCCGTGCCGCACCTCGAAGTCGACATCGGTGAGTGCCTGCACCGAACCGTAGGACTTCGAGACGCTTTGGAGCTGGAGGAGAGCTGTCTCGCTCACGGTCGCCGATTTCCTACCACATCGCCGGTGTTATCGCCCCCACGGGCGCACTCACCCAAAGCTTAACGCCTTGGTTTATATCAGAAAATCGCGAAAAAACCGACGCACAACACGCACAT
>JBKPGW010000290.1:0-11230 GCA_046729555.1 Actinomycetota bacterium
CGGGAAGGCGCAGGTGACGATCCGCTACGAGGTCGACGACGAGGGGCACCAGCGTCCCGTCGAGATCGAGCGCGTGCTTGTCTCGACGCAGCATTCCGACGGGATCTCTTCCGAGGATCTGATCAAGCCGGACATCATCGAGCGCGTGCTGCATCCGATCCTGCCGCCCGAGCTGTACGACGAGAAGCGGCTGCTCGGTGACCGCGACTTTGTCTTCGTCAACCCGACCGGCAAGTTCGTGCTCGGCGGACCGATGGGCGACACGGGGCTGACGGGCCGCAAGATCATCGTCGACACCTACGGCGGCGCGGCGCGCCACGGCGGCGGCGCCTTCTCGGGGAAGGATCCGACGAAGGTCGACCGCTCGGCCGCGTATGCGGCGCGCTACGTGGCGAAGAACCTCGTTGCCGCGGGGCTCGCCGACCGCGTCGAGGTCAACGTCGCATACGCGATCGGCGTGGCGCACCCGGTCTCGATCGCGGTGCGGACGTTCAACACGGAGCACATCCCGGTCGACCAGATCGAGGCGCTCGTGCGCGAGCACTTCGACCTCCGTCCGGCCGCGATCCTCCGCGACCTCGACCTGCGGCGCCCGATCTTCGCCAAGACCGCCGCGTACGGGCACTTCGGGCGGGATGACCACGACTTCACGTGGGAGCGCACGGACAAGGCCGACGCGCTCCGCGCGGCGGCCGGCGTTACGGTCGGAACCGCAGCCCGCTGACCTTCGCGCCGAGGTAGCGCCCGTAGAACGGGGCGTGTGACATGTCGATGTCGAGCTGCAGCGGCTCGCCCTCGGTGGGAATGCTGAGGCGGCGCGGCTGGCCCGCCTTCAGCACGAACTTGCCGTGGCCGCTAACCGTGACGATTCGTTCCGCCTCGCCGCGCGGCAGCCAGAGCGTCAGCTCGTACCGACCGGGCCGGATCGGCCATGCGCGGTACTTGAGCTTGCGGCTCGTCCAGCCGTCCGGCGCGAGGCCGTCCGCGAGCCAGCGCACGTGTGCGACCGGCGGCAGTCGGTAGGCGACGAGCGCACCGAAGGGATGCGCCACGACGCGCCCTTCGAGCCCGATCGCGCTCCCTGTGACGTTGACCACGACCGTGCGGGCACCCCCGATCTCGAGCGTGCCGTCCCGGTTGACGCGGGCGACCTCGGTCGGGAAGGGATCCGTCGCCGGCGTGTCGAGCACGGCCACGCGCCGGATGTCCCGGTTCCAGCTCTCGAGGCTCATGCCGACGAAGCCGTCCGCATTCGGCAGCGCCAGGTAGGTCGTGGCGCCGAGGCCGGAGCGGTCGAGCCAGTCGGGAGACGCGGCGATGAACGTCCGGGCGCTGAAGCCGGTCGCGAGCCGGTCGGTCGCGTAGACGCCCGCGCCGGTGGCGAGCGAGATCGCGATCGCGACGAGTGCGACCAGGTGCGGCGCGCGCCGGACGAAGAGCGCGATCGCGCCGAGACCGAGCGGGGCGAGCGAGTAGAGCAATGACGCGTTGTCCAGCCCGATCAGATTCGCGGCGCGCGCGAAGCCGGAGAGCGTGAAGGCGTCGAAGAAGAACGCGGCCGTTCCAGTCAGACCTGGGAAGGACACCAGGGACAGTGCGACGGCGCCGATGCACGTGAACAGCACATACGGGAGCCGGCGGGGGGCGTCGCGCTCGACGTAGGCGAAGAATGCGATGAAGACGAGCGGCGTGACATAGAAGAGGTACCGCTCGAGCGGACGATGCGCCTCCCCCGCGGCGATGAAAGCCGCCTGCCCGAGGAAGAGCGACGTGCACGCGATCGTGACGAAGCCGACCGGCTGCCGCCACGTGAGCAGCAGGCCGAAGATCGCGCCGGGAACGATCGCGAGCCCGAGCGAGAACGGCAGCAGCGAGCCCGTCGTCAGCGCCCAGTGCGCGACCGCGCCCGGCGCATGGCCGATGTGCGTCGCCTCGCCGTACTGGCCGAGCGCGCCCGGAATGCCCACGAGCGCTGCGACGAGCGCCGCCGTCAGCGCGGCGGGAAGAACGTGCCTGCGATACCTCCCCCGCTCGCAGACCGCCACGGTCGCGAGATACACGAGCGGAAGGATGAGGAACTGCACACGGGTCGCAATCGCCAGTGCACAGACGATCGGGACGGCGATCGAAGGCTTCTCGACGCCACGTACGATCACCGCGACGGCGAAGATGAACATCGGATACGCGAGCGCCTCCGACATGAGGTAGCCGTGATAGACCATCGCGGGTGTCGCGACGGTTGCCGCCGCGGTCAGCAGCGCGAACGACGGGCGCACGACGCGGCGTGCGAGCCAATAGGCTGGGAACACGGCGGCCGACATGAGCGCCGCGTTGAGCAGCTTCGCGGCGGCGTAGGCCTCCGTCATCGAATGGACCAGCCACGCGGGCGCCTGCGCCAGCGGCGCGAGCGGCGCCGGGAACCAGAAGTGCTCGCCGCGGATCGCGAGGCCGTGCCCGGCCGCGATCGACTGCGACAGCTTCGCGTAGAGCAGCTCGTCGTTGAAGACCGTCGGCGTCGCGTGCCCGCGGGACTGCAGGTAGTGGTAGACGGTCGCCGCGACGAAGAGGAAGGGCAGCGCCAGCGCGCGGGTGAGCGCACGCGGCAGGGCCACCGCCTCGGCGGCAGGCGAAGCGGGGACCGCACTCATGCGGCTTCTATCGGCCCGGCGCTAGGCGGGCTTGACGAAGAGGCCTGCGGCGGCCTTCTCGCCGATGGCGCGCTCGGCCCCGTTCAGGCGGACGGTCATCTGGCCGGCCGCCGGCTGAGCGTCGCGAACCTCGATCTCCTGGCCGGGGACGAGGCCTTCGTCATAGAACCAGTGCAGGAGCTCGCCGTCGTGCTCGGCGAGCCGCACGATCGTCGCGCGGGCGCCGGCCCCGAGCTCCGCCAGCGGCGCGAGCTGCTTGTTCTCCTCCTGCTCCACGTCGGGGTCGACGGGCCAGCCGTGTGGGCAGCGCTCGGGATGGCCGAGCCGCTCGTCGATCCGCTCGACCATGTCCTCGGTGAACGTGTCCCCGAGCTCGTCGGCGTGCACGTGGGCCTCGGCCGCGGTGTAGCCCATGAAGTCGGTGAGCAGGCGCTCGATGATGCGGTGCTTCCTGACGACGCGCTCGGCCCGCTTGCGGCCGCTGGCGGTCAGCAACGCCTCCTTGTGCTCCCCGCGCTCGATCAGGCCCTCGGCCTCCAGGCGCTTCAGCATCTCGCCCGCCGAGGCGCGGGAGACACCGAGCATCTCCGCCACACGCGATGCCAGGGTGGGCGACCCGCCGCTGCTGAGCGGGCGGTACTCGCCGATCGGGAAGGCGAGGAAGTAGATGGTCTCGAGGTACTCGTCGACGGAATGGCCTTGCGCCATCGCCCTTGATCGTAACGTGTAAGGTGCGCCTTACATGAGCACCGGACAGACCCTCTTGCTCGGCGCGATCGCCGGCGTGACCATCTTCCTCGGCCTGCCGATCGGCCGGATGCAGAACGTCAAGCCGGCGACGAAGGCGTTCCTCGCCTCGACCGCGACCGGGATCCTGGTCTTCCTGCTCTGGGACGTCCTCAGTGAGGCGGTCGAGCCGATCGAGGAGGCGCTGACGGCGGGCCGCGACGGACGCTTCCTGTGGCTGTCGTTCCTGCTCCTCGGCGGCTTCTTCGTCGGCCTGATGAGCCTCGTCTACTACGACCTCTGGATGAAACGGCGCCGCCGGCGCGCCTTCCTCGGGCCGGGCGCGGCGTCGACGGCGGAGTTCGAGCACGAGCACCACTTCACCGGCCTGTCGCCGGCGCGTTGGCTGGCCGTCTTCATCGCCACCGGCATCGGGCTGCACAACTTCTCCGAGGGGCTCGCGATCGGGCAGTCTGCGGCGGCGGACGAGGTGAGCCTCGCGATCGTGCTGATCATCGGGTTCGGCCTGCACAACGCGACGGAGGGCCTCGGCATCTGCGCGCCGCTCACCGGCGACCGCGAGCAGCCGAGCTGGAGCTTTCTGGCGCTGCTCGGGCTGATCGGCGGCGGCCCGACGTTCATCGGGACCGTGGTCGGCCAGGCCTGGGTGAACGAGAGCGTGATGATCGTCTTCTTCGCGCTGGCCGCCGGCTCGATCCTCTACGTCGTGATGGAGCTCCTGAACGTTGGGCGCGTCCTGTCGTCGAAGATGGTCGTGACGTGGGGAATCCTGCTCGGCCTCTTCCTCGGGTTCGCGACCGACTTCATCCTGGTGGCTTCGGGCGCGTAGCCCGCAGCACGGCCAAGTCCTTGTAGGCCCAGACGGTCTCGGCCTCGAGCCCGGCCTCGCGCAGCCAGTCGAGCTGGTCGTCGACGCGGTCGGGGAGGTCGTACTCCCAGTCGATCGGCGTGACGACGTCCTCCTCCCGTTGCGGCACGACGACGTCCGCGAGCACGAAGCGGCCGCCCGGCGCGAGCACCTCGGCGACGCGCTTGAAGAGGTCCCGCTTGCCGGCGCCGTCGAGGTGGTGAACGGCGAGCGCGGAGACGACCAGATCGAACGGGCCTTCCGGCAGCGGATCCTGCAGTGCGGCTTCGCGCAGGTCCGCGTCAGGCAACGCGGCGCGTGCTCGTTCGAGCATCTCTGGGCTGGAGTCGATCGCGACGAGCCGCGCGTCCGCATGACGCATGAGGACACGTCGCGCGGTCTCGCCCGTGCCGATGCCGAGCTCGAGGATCGTGCGGGCCTCCCCGTCGGTGGCAGCCGCGGCCTGCTCCTGCAGCTCCTGATAGGCCGGGACCTCGGCGAGCATGTTGGCGAGATACGTCTCCGGATCCCAATGCCACTGCGTCACGCCTTCACTCTACGCTGGGCGTCTTGACTCGCTTCGCGTCTGTCTATCCGCTCGTCACCGCGCGTGCGCTCGCGCGGGAGTTCACCTACGAGGTTCCGGACGAGGTCGGGCCGGGCGCGGTCGTCGAGGTCAGGTTCGGGAACGCGAGGCGGCGTGGCGTCGTGACCGAGGTCGACGTTGTGCCACCCGAGGGGATCAAGACCGCGGCGGTCGAGCGCGTCGTCGAGGAGCTCCCGTCTACTTTGGTCGAGCTCGCCCTGTGGGTGGCGGACTACTACGGGTCGACGCCCGGGCGTGCGCTGGGGCTCGTGGCGCCGTTCCAGCGCAAGCCACGCGGGGAGCGGCCGCAACCGGCGCTGCGCGACGCGTTGCCCGGCGAGCCGGAGCCGGCGGCGCTCAGCTCCTCGCAGCGCGTTGCGCTGGAGCGGATCGTGGAGCGGCTCGACGCGGGGGAGAGCGCGAACTTCCTCTTGTACGGCGCAACCGGAAGCGGGAAGACGGAGGTGTACCTGCAGGCGTGCGCGGCCGCGCTCGAGCGCGGCCGCGGCGCGATCGTGCTCGTGCCGGAGATTGCGCTGACGCCGCAGGCTCTGGGCCGCTTTCGCGCGCGGTTCGGCGAGCGGATCGCCGTGCTGCACTCCGCGCTGACCGAGGCGGAGCGGCGTGACGAACGCGCGCGGATCGCCCGCGGCGAGGCGCCGATCGTCGTCGGTGCGCGCTCGGCGGTGTTCGCGCCGGTCGCGCGGCTCGGCGTGATCTGCATCGACGAGGAACACGACGCGTCCTACAAGCAGGAGTCGGATCCGCGCTACGACGCGCGCACGGTTGCCGCGAAGCGGGCATCGTTGGAGGGTGCCGTCGCGGTGTTCGGCAGCGCGACGCCGCGCCCGGAGTCGTGGGGGAGCCTGGAGCGGCTTGAGCTGGGCGGGCGGCTCGCGGGCCCGCTGCCGCCCGTGCGCGTGGTCGACCTGCGGCGGGAGTCGGGCTACCCGCTGTCCGCCCCGTTGCTCGCCGAGCTCGGCGCGATCGCGGAGGGCGGGGGCAAGGCGATCCTGCTGCTGAACCGACGCGGCGTCGCGCCGGCGTTGCATTGCCGCGCGTGCGGCACGACGTTGCGTTGCGAGAACTGCGACGTCGCGCTCGTTCTCCACGCCGATCGGCAGCTGCGGTGTCATCACTGCGGTTACGTCGAACAGGAGCCCGAGACGTGTCCCGTCTGCGGCTCGACCGAGCTCGCGCGCCTCGGCGCCGGAACGCAGCGGCTCGAGCGGGAGCTGGAGTCGAAGCTGCCCGAGCTGGAGCGGATTCGCCTCGACGCGGACGCGGTCGAGCGTCCGGGTGCATTGGCGGCCGCGCTTGCGCGCTTCGCCGCGGCCGACCGGGTCGTGCTCGTCGGGACGCAGATGGTTTCGAAAGGGCACCACTTCCCGGGTGTTGCACTGGCGGCGGTGGTCGACGCGGACACGGGGCTCGGGTTGCCCGACTTCCGCGCGGAGGAGCGCACGTTCCAGCTGCTGACGCAGCTGGCAGGGCGGAGCGGCCGCGACGCGCCCGGGCGCGTGCTCGTCCAGACGTTCCAGCCGGACGCGCGCGCGATCGAGCTGGCGGCGCGCCACGACGTGCCGCGCTTTCTCGCGGGCGAGCTCGAGCGCCGGCGCGAGCTCGGCTATCCGCCCTTCCGCCACCTCGTCCGCGTGGTCGTCTCGGGCCCGGAGCCGGACGCGCCGCTGCAGGCGCTGGCCGAGCTGAAGTCCGGCCTACCCGGCGACCTGCTCGGCCCCGCGCCGCTGCTCCGCCTGCGCGGCAAGTTCCGTGCCCAGCTCGTGGCGAAGACGGGCCAACCCCGCCGCCTCGCGGCGCAGGCCGGCCGCCTCCTCAGCGCCGCCGCACCGGCCATGCGCCGGGCAGGCCTGAGCGTCGTCGTCGACGTCGACCCGCAGGGCTTCTGACCCGAACGGCTGGGGTCTGACCCCAGCAGTTGGGTTTCAGTTCAGCGATGGATCGAGCGGCATGCGGGCGACTAGCTCGTACTGGCCGCCTTTGCGGCGGAGGACCGAGCTCCAGAGGCCTTCCGGGTCTTCGGTGAAGATGTCGTCCAGGTCGGCGCGCTCGACGATCCAGTCGTCGCGCTCCAGCTCGTCCTCGAGCTGCTCCGGGCCCCAGCCCGCGACACCGGCGAAGACGCGCGTCCGCTCCAGCTCCGGCGCGCCGTCCTCGAGGGCGTCGTCCAGCGCGACGAAGCCGATGTCCTCGATCACAACGACACCCGCCTCGTCGGGGTCGTGGAACTCCGCCAGCACTGCCACGCCCTCGGGATTCACGGGCCCCCCGACGAAGACCGCGTCGGAGAGGTCCGTGACCGGCGCGAGCTGCGGCACCGCGTCGCCGACCGTTGCGTCGGAACGCCGGTTCAGGATCAACCCGACCGCGCCCTCCTCGCTGTGCGCGGTCACGAAGACGACCGTGCGGTGGAAGTTCGGGTCGAGGATCGACGGCGACGCGATCAGAAACTGTCCGGTGAGCGAGTCCACGGCCTAAGTTTGCCCGTCCACCGGAAAGCGGGAGAGCACCCACGCGGCGTCGAGCGGCTCGCGGGTGTAGGGCCTGCCGTTGACAAGAACGAAGTCGCCCGTGCGCGGGTTCATCGGCAGGCGCGACTCCGCCGGGTAGTGCCGGTTGTGGCGCTCGATCAGCTCGTTCACCTCGCCGAAGTCCCAGCGCTCCGCAACCTCGCGCCACTCGCGCGCGAAGCGCGCCGTGTCGCCGCCGCAGTCGGTGCGGAGCTGCGCCCACGCCTCGGCGAGCTGCTGCTCGTGCAGCTCGACCGCGATCTCTATCGCCCGCAGCCGCCGCATCCACGCGACCGGCCCGCCCAGCGCCGCCAACTGCGCGCCCGCGTCGGGACGGAAGTTGCGCAGCCGCCGCCGCAGCGGCTCGCCCGCCAGCGGGTTCTCCAGGAGATCTTCCTCCAGCGCCTCCCGCTCGCGCCGGTCGTGCGGCGTCTCCGGACGCGTCACGCCCTGCCGCAGGATCGCTTCGCGCTCACGCCTATCCACGGCGCTAGTGTGCCCGCTGCACCATGAGCGAGGACGTCGAAGGCCAGGTCCGCACCGAGGAGCTCGATCCGGAACGCGAAGCGCGCCGGCAGCTCGCGCTCGCCCAGATCCGGCAGTACCCGGATCCCGTCCTGCGCATGGAGGCGCGGCCGGTCGAGGAGTTCGACGACGACCTCCGCCGACTCGTGGCCCGCATGAGCGACCTGATGAAGGAGGCGAACGGCGTCGGTCTCGCAGCGACCCAGGTCGGCGTGCTCCGCCGTGTCTTCGTCTTCTCGCCGGAGGAGGACAAGGTGCTCGTCCTCGTCAACCCGCAGATCCCGTCTCGCGGCGACGAGACGGACATCGACGACGAGGGCTGCCTCTCGATCCAGGGCGTCACCGTTCCGGTCGAACGTCCGACCTCGATCCGCCTCGAAGGGCGCGACGAGACCGGGGCGGAAGTCGGCTACGACCTCGAGGGGATGCCGGCGCGGATCGCGCAGCACGAGTTCGACCACCTCGACGGCAAGCTGATGCTCGACCGCACGACGCCCGACGCGCGGCGCGAGGCGATGGCCGCGCTGCGGCCCCGGCTCGTTCTGCGCTGATGAAGCTCGCCGTCGCGGCGACGGCGCCGTTCGGAGCGGACGTGCTCGAGCGCCTCGCCGCCCACCACGAGGTCACGGCGCTCCTGACGCGCCCCGATGCGCCGCGTGGCCGCGGACGCAAGCCCGGCGCGCCGCCCGCGAAGGCGGCGGCCGAGCGACTCGGCCTTCGCGTCCTGCAACCGCCTCGTCCCGAGCCTGGGCTCGACCTCGGCGCCGACACGGTCGTCGTCGCCGCGTACGGATTGCTGATCCCGGAGTCGGTGCTCGCGGAGCGGCTCTGGCTCAACGTCCACCCGTCGCTGCTCCCACGCTGGCGCGGCGCGGCGCCGGTCGAGCGCGCGATCCTCGCCGGCGACACCGAGACGGGCGTCACGATCCACCGCACGGTGCGAGAGCTCGATGCGGGGCCGATCGCGGCGCAGCGCGCGTTTCCGATCGGCGAGCACGACAATGCGGGCGCCGTCTACGCGAAGGCTGCTGCGCTCGCCGTGGAGCTGCTCAACGAGGTTCTGCCGGAGCCGGAGTTCACTCCGCAGAGCGACGACGGCGCAACCTACGCGGAGAAGATCACCGCCGTCGACCGCGAGCTGGACTGGGAGGACCCGCCGGACGAGCTGCTGAATCGCATCCGTGCGCTCTCGCCGCACATCGGCGCGCGCGCCGAGCTGCACGGACGGCCGGTCACGATCTGGAAGGCCCGCGTCGCCGGCGGGCGGCTCGAGCCGCTCGAGGTGCAGCCGGACGGGAAGCGACGCATGACGTACGACGAGTTCCTCCGCGGCCTGCGGTGACCGCACGGCAGGCCGCGTACCAGGTCGTCCTGCGCGTGTTCGAGGACGACGCGTACACCGACCGCGTGCTGCGCTCCGTCGCGGAAGGTCTCGACGCGCGCGACCGCGCGCTCGCGCAGCGGCTCGCGTTCGGGACGGTGCAGCGCGTGCGCACGCTCGACCATGCGATCACGACGCTCGGCAAGCGTCCGGTGCGCAAGCTCGATCCGCCGGTGCGTGCCGCGCTGCGACTCGGCGCGTACCAGCTCGGCTACACCGAGGTGGCGACGCACGCGGCTGTGAACGAGACCGTCGAGCTCGTCCGGAGCGCACGGCTCGAGCGTGCCGTCGCCTTCACGAATGCCGTCATGCGCCGGATGTCGGTGGGGATCGAGGCGTTGCTCGCTTCCCTCTCCGAACAAGCACCGGGCGACGCGGCGCTGAAGCACTCGTACCCGGACTGGGTCGCACAGCTCTGGTGGAAGGAGCTCGGCCGCGACGACGCGCTCGCGGTGATTCGCGCGCAGAACGAGCCACCCGAGCGCGTCGTCCGCATCAACCGACGCAAGCCCGGCGAGGTCGGCGGTCGCCCGGACCCGGATCTGCCCGACGCCCTGCACGTCGAACGAGTCGACGACGACGCGCTCCGCGCCGGGCTGATCTGGCCGCAGAGCCGCGGCTCGCAGCTCGCCGGAGTCGTCGTTGGCGCGCGTGGGGGCGAGCGCACCCTCGACCTCTGCGCAGCGCCCGGCGGCAAGGCGACGCAGCTCGAGGGCGAGGTGGTCGCCGTCGAGCTCCATCCCGGCCGCGCGCGCGAGCTCGAAGAGAACTGCCGCCTGCTCGGCGCCGACAACGTCACCGTCGTGAACGCCGACGCGACGAAGCTGCCGCCGGAGCTGACCGGCTTCGACCGCGTGCTCGTCGACGCCCCCTGCTCGGGCCTCGGCGTGCTCGCCGCCCGCCCGGACCTGAGATGGCGCGCGGAGGCGCTTCCGGAGCTGCAGCTCGAACTGCTCCGCGTCGCCGCAGAGCGCGTCAAGCCGGGCGGCACGATCGTCTACGCCGTCTGCACGATCAACTCGGAGGAGAACGAGGCAGTCGTCGAGGCCTCCGGCCTGAAGGTCGAACTCCTCGGCGATGAATGGCCGCAGTTCCGGCACCCGCGCCGGCCCGAGTTCCTGCTCACGCTCCCGCATGTCCACCACACGTCGGGCTTCTTCGTCGCCCGCCTCGCAACGTAGAGTCGCGCGGTGGGCTGGAAGGACTGGGTCCGGACGGTGGAGGTCGAGCCGTCGCTCTACGCGGCCGACTTCGCGCACCTCGGCGACCAGATCGACGTGCTCCTGCGCGCCGGCGTGCGCATCTTCCATTTCGACGTCGGTGACGGGCACTTCGTCGAGCCGGTCACGATCGGCCCGATCGTGCTGCAGTCGATCTCGCCCGCGATCCACGATGCCGGCGCATTCGTCGACTGCCACTTGATGACCGAGCATCCGGAGAAGCACTTCGCCGCGATCGCCGAGGCGGGCGGCGACAGCGTCACCGTGCACTACGAGGCGTGCGACGACCTGCCGGCTGTCGTCCGTGCCGCGCGGACGCTCGAGCTGCAGGTCGGCCTCGCCTTCAAGCCGGAGACGAGCGCCGCGTACGCCGCGCAGGCCGCGATCGCGTCGAACGTCGACATCGTCCTCTGCATGAGCATCGAGCCAGGCTACTCGGGACAGGAGTTCATGCCGGAGGCGTTCGACCGGATCCGCACCGTCCGTTTGCAGGTGCCGCCGAGCATGCACGTGCAGGTCGACGGGGGCATCGGCCCCGAGAACATCCGCGCCGTGCACGAGGCGGGAGCGTCCCTCTTCGTCGCCGGCTCCTCGATCTTCGGCCGCGAGGATCTGCCGCGCGCCTACCGCCGGTTGCTACAAGAGCTCGCGTGAGCGAAGCGAACGAGAGCGAACAATTCAGAAGCTGTCTCTTATACACATCTCCGAGCCCACGAGACTAAGCATCCAATCTCGTATTGCGTGT
>JBKPGW010000291.1:0-22773 GCA_046729555.1 Actinomycetota bacterium
GGTCTCGCAGCGCCCGCCGCGCACGTTGAAGGAGAAGCGGCCGGGCTTGTACCCGCGTACCTTCGCCTCCGGCGTCATCGAATACAGCTCGCGGATGTGGTCGAACAGCTTCGTGTACGTCGCCGGGTTCGAGCGCGGCGTGCGGCCGATCGGCGACTGGTCGATGTCGATCACCTTGTCGTAGCACTCGATCCCCTCGCAGCCGATGTGATCGCCCGGCTTCATCCGCATCCGGTGTAGCTTGTTCGCGAGCGCCTTGTAGACGATCTCGTTCACGAGCGTCGACTTGCCGGACCCGGACACGCCGGTGACGCAGACGAACTTGCCGACCGGGAACTCGACGTCTATGTCCTTCAGGTTGTGCATCGACGCGCCGCGCACCCAGAACGAACCGTGATCCTCCGTGCGGCGTTCCGGCACCGCGATCTCGCGCGTGCGTGACAGGAACTGGCCGGTGACCGAGTTCTTGTTGCGCTCCACCTTCGTCGCCGGCCCTTCCGCGACTACGTGTCCGCCGTGCTCGCCCGCGCCCGGGCCCATGTCCACGAGCCAGTCGGCCGAGCGCATCATCTGTTCGTCGTGCTCGACTACGAGCACGCTGTTGCCGAGGTCGCGCAGGCGCTCGAGCGTCCCGATCAGCTTGTTGTTATCGCGCTGGTGCAGGCCGATCGACGGTTCGTCGAGGATGTAGAGGACGCCCACGAGCTGCGAGCCGATCTGAGTCGCAAGGCGGAGGCGTTGTGCCTCGCCGCCGGACAGCGTCGCCGAGGCGCGGTCGAGCTGCAGGTAGCCGACGCCCACGTTGTCCAGGAACGTCAGGCGCTCGCGGATCTCCTTGACGATGCGCGCGCCGATCAGCCGCTCTGTCTCCGTCAAGTCGAGCTCCTCCAGGAACTGCAGCGCCCGCGTCACCGACATCTGCGTGAACTGGTGGATGTTCTTCTCGCCGACCGTGACCGCGAGCACCTCGGGCTTCAGCCGCGCGCCCTTGCAGACCGGGCACGGCCGGAACGACATGTACTCCTCGATCCGCTCGCGCTGCGTCGACGAGTCGGTCTCGCGGTAGCGTCGCTCGAGGCTCGGGATGATGCCCTCGAACGCAAGCATGTACGACCGCTTCCGGCCCATTCGGTTGCGATAGCTCACGTAGACGCGCTCGCCCTCCGTCCCATAGAGGAAGAGATCCTGTTCCTCGTCGGTCAGGTTCTCCCATGGCTCGTCGAGTGGGATCTCGTACCGGTCTGCGATCGCCTGGATCACCGACTCGTAGAAGCCCGAGTTGCCGACCGCCCAGGGGACGAGTGCGCCGTCCTCGATCGAGACCGTCGGGTCGGGGACGAGCAGGTCGGGATCGATCTCCTGCTGCGCGCCGAGCCCCGTGCAGCGCGGACACGCGCCGTGCGGCGAGTTGAACGAGAAGATGCGCGGCTGCAGCTCCGGCAGCGAGACGCCGTGGTCCGGACACGCGAAGCGTTCGCTGAAGAGCAGCGAGCGCGGGCTCTCCTCGTCGACGATGTCGATCGCGACGAGCCCGTCCGCGAGCTGCGCCGCGGTTTCGACCGACTGCGCGAGGCGCGTGCGCAGGTCCGGCTTCATCGTCAGCCGGTCGACGACGACCTCGATCGTGTGCTTGAACTTCTTGTCGAGCGTGATCTCCTCTTCGAGCAGGCGCTGCTCGCCGTCGACCATCACGCGCGTGAAGCCCTCGTTGCGCAGCTCCTCGAAGACGTCCTTGTATTCGCCCTTGCGGTCGCGCACGACCGGCGCGTTGACCGTGAACCTCGTCTTCTCCGGCAGCTGCAGGATCTGGTCGACGATCGACTCCTGGCTCTGCCCGGAGATCGGCTTGCCGCAGACCGGGCAGTGCGGGCGCCCGACCCGTGCGTAGAGCAGGCGCAGGTAGTCGTAGATCTCGGTGACGGTGCCCACCGTCGAGCGCGGGTTGCGCGAGGTGGTCTTCTGGTCGATCGAGATCGCCGGCGAAAGCCCGTCGATCGAGTCGACGTCCGGCTTCTCCATCATCTGGAGGAACTGGCGCGCGTAGGCCGAGAGGCTCTCGACGTAGCGGCGCTGACCCTCGGCGTAGATCGTGTCGAAGGCCAGGGAGGACTTGCCGGAGCCCGAGAGCCCGGTGATGCAGATCAGCTTGTTCCGGGGCAAACGGACCGTGATGTCCTTGAGGTTGTGCTCCCGGGCGCCGTGAACGACGAGCTCTTCTGAGGCCATAACCGACCCAGTGTATCCAGGCGGGTCGGATCGAACAAGTGTTCGCAAAGGGCAGCGGAAACCCGCTCCATCAACGGGTTTCAGGCGAACTGCTGGGGTCTGACCCCAGGGGTCAGACCCCGGCTTTTGGTCAGGCGCTGAGCCGCTCTACCAGGCCGTACACGCGGCGCGGCTCAGGGACGTACTCGATCTCCAGGTCGCCGGCGACGATCGTGCCGTAGCCGAGCAAGCGCCCGAGCAACCCCTGCTCGATCTCCACCGCGCCGATGCGGGCCAGGCGCACCGCTGCGGCACGTTTGCGCAGCGTGCCGTGCACGACGAAGAGCTTGTCCGTCGTCAGGACGACACGCGTCTGCTCCCACGCCCACACTGCCCGCAAGGCCACACCGGCGCCCAAGATCTGGAGCGCAACACCGGCGATCGACGCGGGCCAACCGATCGCCATCAGCCCGATCCCGACCGCCGCCAGGCCGAGCGCACGCGCGAACGGCAGCGCCAGCACGACGGCATGCCGCCGCTCGTCGAGACACACGCGCTCCCAGCCCGAGGTGACCATGCGTTTGCCGGGTTCGCCAAGCGGCGAAAAATCCCTGGTCATGAAGGAAACTACGAGGACGTCCCGACGGTTCTCTTCCCCGCTAAGGAGGCGGAGAACTAGGCGGCCGCGAGGGCGCCGGAGATCGCCGACTCCAGCTCACCGAGCCGGAACGGCTTCAGGAGATAGGCGGCCGGCGAGAGCGCCTTGGTCACGACGCTCGGCGGCTCGATGCTCGTGCAGATGATGGGCAGATCCTCGAGCCGGCGCCGTAGCTTGGCCGCCGCTGCCAAGCCCTCCGCAGAGGCCGGCTCGAGAATCATCAACTCGGGCGTGTCGTCGCTGGTCAGCTCGCCTGGACCGACCGGTTCGTGACCGGCCCTCCTGACGACCGCCTCGAGGAGGACCCTGACATCGGGGTGAGGCTCGTGAATCAGGATCCGTGCCATGACCAGACTTTCGGCGCCTGCGGTAGCAAAGCCGCGTGCGGCCCGGTATGAAAGCGGTATGAACTCTCACCGCGTCCTCGTGATCGACGACGACGACGACATCCGCGGCCTCGTGGCCGAGCTGCTGCAGCGCTCCGGGCTCGAGGTCGACCAGGCGAGCGACGGCCGGGCCGGCCTGCGCGCCTTCCATCAGTCATCGCCGGACCTCGTCCTGCTCGACGTCTCGATGCCGGAGCTGGACGGGTGGCAGACGCTCGAGCGGATCAGGGATCTCTCCGACGTCCCGGTGATGATGCTGACCGCCCGTGGCGCCGAGCTCGAGCGCGTCCGGGGCCTGCAGGCGGGCGCGGACGACTACATGGTCAAGCCGTTCGGCCGCCAGGAGCTGGTGGCGCGCGTGCAGGCGCTGCTGCGCCGTGCGCGGACCAGCGGCGGCGAGGGCCGGCAGGAGAACTACGTCGACGACCGGATCACGATCGACTTCGCGCAGCGCGCGGTCGAGTACGACGGACGCGAGGTCGCGCTGACGCCGCTCGAGTTCAAGCTCCTGTCAGCGTTCGTCCGGCACCCACGCCAGGTGCTGTCGCGAGAGCAGCTGCTCGAGCTCGTCTGGGGCAACGCGTACGGCGTCTCGGGCGACCAGGTGAAGCTCTACGTCGGCTACCTCCGGCGCAAGCTCGATCCCGAGCAGCCGGAACGCGTGCCGATCGAGACGGTGCGCGGCTTCGGCTACCGCTACCAGCGCTGAGCTGGGACAGCGGCGCGCGCGACCGGCAGCTCGAGCGTGAAGGTGCTGCCCCGCCCGAGCTCGCTCCGCACGGACAACGAGCCCTCGTGCGCCTCGGCGATGACGCGCGAGATGTAAAGCCCAAGGCCCGTGCCGGGGAGGTGGCGCTCAACCGCGCTCTCCGCCCGGAAGAAGCGCTGGAACAGGCGGCGCTGGTCCGCGGCGCTGATGCCGATCCCGGTGTCGGTGATCTCGAGCCGCACCAAGCCGTTCTGCTGTCCGAGCGAGACGTGGACGCTGCCGCCCTCGGGGGTGAACTTGACCGCGTTCGAGACGAGGTTGTCGAGCACCTGCTGCACGCGGCCGCGATCCGCGTGCACCGCGGGCACCGCGTCGAGCACGCATGTGAGGGTGATTCCCTTCGCGGCGGCGCGCGGCTCCAGCGCGGTGACGGCGTCGTGCACCACGTCGGCGAGCTCGACGTCGTCCGGCTCTAACGAAAGCTCGCCGGCCTGCAGGCGTGCGACGAACAGCAGGTCGTTCACCAGCACGAGCAGGCGCTCGGCGTTCCGCGCGACGATCTGCAGGAAGCCGCGCACCTCGTCCTCGAGGTCCTCCTCGAGCGCGAGCTCGACATAGCCGGTGATCGACGTGAGGGGTGTGCGGAGGTCGTGTGAGATCAGCGCGACGAACTCGTCCTTCAGGCGATCGGCTTCACGCAAGCGCTCGTTCTGCTCCGTGAGCAGCCGCTGTGCGGTCTCGGCCTCGGCGCGGGCGAGTCGCTCGGTGTCGCGCAGCTTGTCGACTGCATGGATCACGCTCGTCAGACGGAGCAGGACGAGACCGCAGAGGACGCCTGCACCCAACGCGATCGCGACCGCGTCGACGTCGGATCCGGTTGCCGCCTCGATCAGCAGGATGGCCGGCGCGGTCGCGAGCGCGACCGCCATCATCGCGAAGCGCCGCGTCGAGAGCCGCGGGCGCCCCCCGTCCGCCGGCTCGGACAGCTCGCGCATCGACGGGTGCAGCGCAGCCACGCCCCAGAGCACGTACGAGAGCAGCCAGGCCGAGTCGAGCCAACTCGCGCTCGCGTACGAGGCTGGCGAGACCCCGTAGACCTCGTCCGCGAAGATCAGCAGCACGACGCTCGCGGCGAGGAAGCGATACGCAGCCGATCGCGATGCCGGCGTCAGCAAGAAGAAGACGAGTGCCGCGAGAAGGATGATGTCCATCGCCGGGTACGAGGAGGCGACGACGCGCTCCGCGACGGAACCGTGTTGCAGACGGTCCTGCATCAGGAAGATCCACTGGCACAGCGCGAAGGCCGCGATCAGCATCGCCGCGTCGATGCGGCCCCGCCGGCGGTCGTCGGAACGCAGGCAGCGCACGAGCAGCACGAGCCCAGCCGTCAGGAAGGGATAGCCCGCGAGGTAGAAGACGTCCGCGACCGACGGCACCGGTGGGTCGCGGTGCCAGACGAAGTCGTAGAGGTTGAAGAAGACGTCGCCGACGCTGAAGGCGAGCAGGCCGGCGCCGAAGAGGTACCAGGGCAGACGGAGCCTCGGCCGGAAGAGGCGCGCGCCGATCACCGAGGCCGCGGCGGCCGAGGCCCCGATCGCGTCGTAGACCAGGGTCTGCCCGAAGCTGCCCCAGGGCAGCACGAAGTAGAGCGCGGTCGCGGCAAGGCCTGCAGCGAGGTACGCGCGAGAGCTGCGGGTTGAACGATCTGCGGCGACGTTCATCGGTCTCTTGTTGCCTATCGGCAGCTCTGCTAAGGGATGTTAGTCGTCAGTGGGTGTCGCTGACGCCCAGGGTGGTGGTACCGCTGGTGTTGCCCGCGGCGTCCCGTGCAGTGATCGTGTAGGTGACTGCGACCGCGGCGTTCGGCTTGCCGGGCACGGCCGCGACCTGCACGCCGTACGCGCCGCTCCCGTCGGCCGTCGCGGTGTAGGTCGCGGTCGGCGCAGAGGTCTTGGTGACCGTGATCGTGGCGTTGGCCTCCGCCGAGCCGGTCACCTGGTCAGCCGTGCTGTTGTTGTTGTCGGTGTAGTTGGCGGTCGGCGCTCCAGGGGCGACCGTGTCCTTCGTGACCGTCGCGGTCCCGGTTCCCGAGCCGTTCCCGGCCAGGTCGGTGGAGATCGCGCTCAACGTCAGCGCGCCGTCGCCGAGCCCGGCGACGTTGAGGCCGGCGAAGGTGATCGTGCCCGCTCCCGCGCCGCCGGCGTGGGTGGCGACAACGCTGTTCGAGCCGTTCGAGATCGTCAACTGCACGACGTCCGTGGCCAGTGAGTTGGCAGAGAGGTTCAGCGACACGGACAGGCTCCCCGCATTGCCGGCGTTGACGTACGCGTTGCCGTTGCCGCCGCCGTTCGCGAGCACGAGGGAGGACGGCGCTCCGGGCGCCGTGGCATCCGCGGTCGCCGTGACGGTTGTGCTGTCGAGGCTGTCGAGTACGGGCGTGCCGCTCGAGACGGCGTGCACCTTGTAGGTGTACGTCGTGCCGTCGGTCGTCGCCGTGTCGCTGTACGTCAGGCCGGTGAGCGGTGTTGCGTTGAGCTTCGTGTACGAGCCGCCGCTCGACCGGTAGACGTCGTAACCCGCCAGGTTCGTGACGGTCGAGGAGGCCGTCCACGCCAGATCGAGGCGGCCGGCCGGCTTCTGCACCGCGCTCGGGGCGCCGGGCGCCTCGGGCGCCTCGTCGATCCGAACCGAGTAGTCGCGATAGAGCCAGCTGATGCCCGAGAGGCCAAGTCGTAGCGTGCCGATTCCACGCCCCGCGACGGTCGCAGAGGTCGTGATGCTCACCGTGGCCGACGCGCCCGCCGCGAGCGTGATCGAGCCGGAGCCGATCGAAGAAATCTGAGGGACGTTCGTCAGCGACAGCGCCGCGGTGTGCGTCGCGCCGCTCACGTTCTTGATGCGGAAGACCGAGGCGAATGTGCGCGCCGAGGCCACCGTCCCGAAGTCGAGCGAGAGGTTGTCGACGTTGCCGCTCGCCACCGTAGTGTCGAGCGGGGTGACCGAGAAGTAGTTCGCCAGCTTGTCGACCGTCACACCGTTGGCCGGAATCGCGGTCGAGCCCGTGAAGGCGGCCGCGCTCAGGCGTGCGAAGAGCCCCGCGACAGCGAGGCCGACACACGCAACGACGACGAGACGCTTCACGCCCGTGCCTCCTTGGGCCCGGGCGCTTCGGTGCGCCAGATCCGGCGCAGCGCCGCCAGGAGCACGAGCGCGGCGACGATTGCGATCAGGGCCCCGCGGACCTCGCGCGTGTGCACGTAGTAGAGGACGTAACCCGCGACGGGAACATGGAAGGCAACGCGGCCGACCTGCCCCGTCAGCCGGATCGCCCAGGGATCGCGGGCCGCGTTCGCGTCGCCCTTCGTCCGGTAGGCAAGGCCGTGCTTCGTCGGGACGATCTGGACAACGCGGTGCGTCACGAGCCGGCCCTTGACGTATGGATCGTTGAACGTGATCACATCGCCGATCCGCACGGTGTGCGCGGGGACGACGCGGTCGACCGCGAGCGAGCCGACGCCGAGCGTCGGCCGCATCGAACCGGAGTAGACGGCGACCGGCTTGTACCCGGCCGCCGGCAGGGCGGCGTAGGCCGCCACGAGAGTGACGACCGCCCCTGCCACCAGGGCGGTCGTCACCCGCGCGATCGTCCGGAACGAACGCCGCATTGTCCGTCCTACGCCTGAACCGCCGACCACGTGAAGTCTTCGTCCGCAGACAGGCCCTGGAGGGCGTTGTCCCCGGCGTCCGACCCGGTGGTGGGGAGGCTGACGTGGAAGTAGAAGGTGTGCGCGCCGCCGCTCGCGGCGAACGTGCCCAGTGACGCCGAGAAGCTGCCGAGCGAACCGTCGTAGATCGCCGTGCCGCCGTCGACATCCTTGTAGAGCGTCAGGTGAAGCTGAGCCGCCAGCGCCGCGCTGCCCGAGCTCGAGCCCGTCAGCGTGTACGCGCCGGCCAGCGTCCCCGTGTTGGTGATGGTGACCGAGCCGGTCGCGGTCTCACCGATCTTCATCGCCGCAGAGCTGAAGATGGCGCCCGAGCCGGAGCGGCTCATCGTCAGCGAGCCCGAGGCGAACGCGTTGGATGCGATCGTCGTCGGAGTCGCCGTGAAGTTCGCGAAGGTTCCTCCCACCGCCGCCACCGCGACAACCGCAACCGCCGCGACGCTAAGGAGGAGCTTCGAGAGTGGGAGGTTCTTGAACATGGTGCGTGTCGTTCCTTTCGGGTGGTTGACACGCACTGCATCGGAACCATCCGCATGGAGAAGAGGCCTCATACGGGATGAATCCCGTATGAGTGCTCGCCGAGCGAAAGCTGCGCTTGCGCTCGGGTCGGGGGACGGCGCTTCGCGGGGAACGCGCGCTGGCTCGGCCCGCGCTACGGCCCTGAGGTTGCCGGCGGGTCGGACGTCGCCATGTCCGATGCCTGGCACGTTTCTGCGGGTTTGCAGGGGCTTTGGCGGAACGGACCGGTCCACGGGTCTGATCCCGGACCGCGGAGAACTTCTGGGGTCTTACCCCTGCGGGGTCAGACCTCTGCCTTTGGCTCTAGGCCTTGCGCCAGCGGCCGAAGATCAGGCCGCCCAATGTGAAGCCGAGGCCGAAGGTGCCGACCGCGAAGCCGCCGACGGCCAGGGCCTTCCGCCACGGGGAGAGCCGCTGCCAGCGGCCCAGGGCGTCCCGCTCCTCCTGCGTGAGCGGCTCGCCGCGGCGCTGCTTGCGAATGGCGCCGCCGGCTCGGAGGCCGAGATAGAGGTCGTCGAAGATCTCGGCGGATTCTTCCGTCACGCGAGTCAGTCTATAGCCTGCTCCGATCGTGTTTACACGCGTTCTCCACCTGTCCGACCTGCATTTCGGCTCAGGTGACGACGAGGCGATCGAGCGCGGCGCGCCCGTCCTGATCGAGCGTTTCCAGCCCGAGCTGGTCATCGCGAGCGGCGATCTCAGCCACCGCGGGCGCGAGGATCAGCTTGGGGGCGCGGCACGCTTTCTACGCTCACTCGGCCCACCGGTGCTCGCGATCCCCGGTAACCACGACATCCCGTACACGTTCCCCGCGCGGTTTACTCGCTCGTTCCGCGAGTTCGAGCGGCAGTGGGAGACGACCGAACCGACCTACTCCTCCTCCACGCTGCACGTGATCGGGCTCAATTCGGTGCGGCCCTGGCGCCACCAGTCGGGCGGGATTCGCGCGGGCCAGCTGACCGCTGCAGCGGAGCGGCTGCGCGAGGCGGAAGCCTCGGCCTACCAGATCGTCGTTCTGCACCACCACCTGATCGGCGCGCCCTGGCGCTCGCGCAAGAAGCCGGTCGCGCGCCGGAATCACGTCCTTTCCTCACTCGTCGCGGCGGGCGCGGACCTGATCCTCGCAGGGCACATCCACCAGGCTGCGGTCAGCGAGCGGCACGAGTTCGAGATCTCCCGCGGCGGCGAGCACGGCGTCGTCGTCTCGATCGCGCCGGGGCTCGGACAGCCTCGACCGAAACGCCAGGGAGAGGCGCGCGGGCTGCACGTCTACGAGATCGAGGAGCGCCACCTACGCATCCACACGTTCATCTGGCAGGACGACGACTGGGGGCTCACGGCCGAGCGTCAATTCCCGCGCGGACGTGAGCCCCTCGAATCGGAACCGGCTTAGACCCTCGCGGGGACGCCGCGGCGGCCTTGGAACCGGCCGACGAGCGCGACGAGGATGACGGCCACGATGACGCCCAGGATGAACGCCAGCCAACCGCTGGAGATGAGCGCGGCGACCAGCAGCGAGGCGACGCCGATCGCGATGGTGAGCAGCAGGCCCAGCGGGTCGCTGCCCGGATGGAAGAGACGGCCGAGCGCTCCGACGACCGCTCCGACGATGAGGAACCAGATGAAGTGCATGACACCATCGTTCCCGGGTCAGAGGGCCGAAAACCTCAGCGCGCCTGCAGGAGCTCCTTTTTCGCCTCGAACTCCTCGTCCGTGAGGATGCCCGCCTCGTGGAGATCCTGGAGCTTCTGCAGGTTCGACTCGGGGCTCCCCGCAGCGTGCTCGAACCGCGCCTTGCGTGCCATGTCCTCCAGCTGCTGGCGCCGCTCCTGAAAGCGTTCGATCCCGACGCCGCGCTTCGGGAACTTCAGCGCCTCGGGGCCCCACAAGGCTCGCTTCTGGACAAACCGGCGGTACCCCAGGACGAGGAGGACGGCGCCGATGAACGAGAAGATCCCGATCCCCTGCGTCCCTTTCCCCCAAAGCGCGATGGCGAGCCCGCCGCCCGCGGCCGAGCCTGCGAGCCCGATGGAGATCGTCAGCCAGACCGGCATCGGGTCGGGCCCCGGCACGGCGAGCCGCGCAAGGCTCCCCGTGATGAAGCCGAAGAGCATGATCATCAGGATCGAGCCCAGCACTGCTGAAGAAGTCTAAGCCGGTGCTTGCGCAGTGGCGGCGACGAGCTCGCGCCGCAGGTCCTTGATCTCGTCGCGCAGCTTGGCGGCGTACTCGAAGCGGAGCTCCTCCGCGGCCGCGAACATCTCCTCCTCGAGCTCGATGATCAGCTTCTCGAGCTCCCCCGGCGCCATCCCTTCGACGTCCTTGCGGCCGCGTCGCCGCTTCGACGTCGGCACCGTGGGTGACTCGAGCGCGAGGAACTCGGCGATGTCGGAGACGCCCTTGACGATCGTCTCCGGCGTGATCCCGCGCTCCTCGTTGTACGCCAGCTGGATCGCACGGCGGCGGTTCGTCTCGTCCATCGCCTCCTGGATCGCCTGCGTGACCTTGTCCGCGTAGAGCAGCACCTTCCCGTTCACGTTCCGCGCGGCACGGCCGATCGTCTGGATCAGGGACGTGCGCCCGCGCAGGAACCCCTCCTTGTCCGCGTCGAGCACCGCCACGAGTGAGACCTCCGGAAGGTCGAGGCCCTCGCGCAGCAGGTTGACGCCGACGAGCACGTCGTACTCCCCGAGTCGCAGCTCGCGGATGATCTGGATCCGCTCGAGGGTGTCGATCTCTGAGTGGAGGTAGCGAGCCTTCACGCCGGACTCGAGCAGGTAGTCGGTCAGGTCCTCGGCCATCTTCTTCGTCAGGGTCGTGACCAGTACGCGCTCGCCTGCCTCCTCGCGCCGGCGGACCTCGTTCAGCAGGTCGTCGATCTGGTTCCTGGTCGCCCGCAGCTCGACCTCGGGGTCGACGATGCCGGTTGGCCGGATCAGCTGCTCGGCGACGCGGGTCGAGTGCCTGAGCTCGAACGGCCCCGGCGTCGCCGACACGAACACGAGCTGCGGGACCTTCTCGAGGAACTCGTCGAACCGCAGCGGCCGGTTGTCGAGCGCCGAGGGCAGCCGGAAGCCGTAGTCGACGAGCGTCTGCTTGCGCGAGCGGTCGCCCTCGTGCATGCCGCCGATCTGCGGCACAGTCTGGTGCGACTCGTCGACGAAGACGACGAAGTCGGATGGGAAGTAGTCGAGGAGGGTGAACGGGTGCGTCCCGGGCCCGCGGCCCTCGAGGATGCGAGAGTAGTTCTCGATCCCGTTGCAGAAGCCGAGCTCCTGCATCATCTCCAGGTCGTATTCGGTGCGCTGCCTGAGCCGGTGCGCTTCGAGCATCTTCCCCTCGATCTCCAGCACCTTGACCCGTTCCTCGAGCTCGTGCCGGATCTCGCCGACGGCGCGCTCGATCGTGGGCCTCGACGTCACGTATTCGGTCGCCGGCCAGATCGCGATGTTGTCGAGCTTCGCGAGGATCTCGCCGCTGATCGGATCGAAGTGGGTGACCGCTTCGACCTCGTCGCCGAAGAAGGAGATCCGGTACGCCGTCTCCTGGTTCGCGGGCTGCACCTCGACCACGTCCCCTTTGACGCGGAAGCGTCCCCGCCCGAGCACGGCGTCGTTGCGCACGTACTGCGAGTCGATCAGCTTGCGCAGCATCAGGTCGCGGTCCTGCTCCTCGCCGACCTCGAGGATGATCACGCGCTCACGCCACTCCTCCGGGGAGCCGAGCCCGTAGATGCAGGAGACGGAGGCCACGACCACGACGTCACGGCGCGTGAAGAGCGCCGAGGTCGCCGCAAGCCGCAGTCGTGCGATGTCGTCGTTCTGCGACGAGTCCTTCTCGAGGTAGAGGTCGGCCTGCGGGACGTACGCCTCGGGCTGGTAGTAGTCGTAGTACGAAACGAAGTACTCGACGGCGTTGTACGGGAAGAACTCGCGGAACTCGTTGCAGAGCTGTGCCGCGAGCGTCTTGTTGTGGGCGATGACGAGCGCCGGCTTGCCGACCTGCTCGATCGTCCACGCCATCGTCGCCGTCTTGCCGGTGCCGGTGGCGCCGACCAACGTCTGAAAGCGGTCGCCCCCGTTCACCCCCTCGGCGAGGGTCGCAATAGCGGTCGGCTGGTCACCGGTGGGCCGGTACGCGTCGGATGTTTTGAACTCCCGCATTCCGTTCAAGCGTAGCCTCGATGACAGTCGCCGCCGCACGCGCGTCGACGTCTAACGTCTGGGGTCTGACCCCGGCCTTTGGGTGTTCGACCGTGGCGGTCAGCTCAGCGCTTGACGATTTCGCCCAGCCGTCCACGGGCGATCGCGCTGAGCTGCGGGATTCTGCCGCACAGGCGGCAGTTGTAAAGACGAACCGCTCCGCTGCGCCAACCCGTCAGGAGCCGCCAGCCCCGCGGCGAGAAGGCGACGTGATCCAGTCGTGGCGGAGCGTCACCACGAACGAGGTACAGCGGAAGCGCCGGCCAAGGGCCTCGTGTCCTGGTCTCCCAGATACCGGCAGCCGAAGGTCCGGCACTCCCCAACCAACGCCCGTCGGCACTGAAGGCGAGCTCGTTCACCGCGCCCGTGTGGACGCGAAGAACGGTGACTTCCCTGCCCGAACGCCCGTTCCAGATCCGTATGTCGGTGTCGATGCTCCCGGTAGCCAGGCGCGAGCCGTCGCGGTTGAAGGCGAGTGCTGTGAGCCCTCCGGTATGACCCTCGAGCACGACGCTTTCACCCGTTTGCACATCCCAGATTCGCGCCGTGGAGTCCGCCGAAGCAGTCGCGACGCGCTTGCCGTCCGGCGAGAAGGCGGCGGCCACGACCTCGTCGGTGTGACCACGGAGGACGAGCTTGCTGTTGGCAGTCACGCCGAAGATCGCTGCGGTCCCATCCGCGGAGGCGGTGACGACGAAGCGGCCGTTGCGGCTCAGCTCAGCGTCGTTGATCGCGCCGCTCTGCTGGTAACTGCGGCGTACGGTCCGCGCACTGACGCTCCAGACTCGTACCCAGCCGTCACGGCCGGCGGTCACCGCCAACCTTCCATCGGGTGTCAGCCTCGCAACGGTGACCGGAGCTCCGTGTCGCAAGGAAGCGATCATGCGACCGTCCGAAACTCGCCAGACTCGAGCCGTCCCGTCGTCGCTTCCCGTGATGACGAGACCGCGGCTCCGACTGAACGACGCACTGTTGACCGGACCGTCATGCGCGAGAACCTGGACGCGGTTGCCTGGTCCCCAGACTTTCGCAGTGCCGTCCGACCCGGCGCTGAGCATTCGCCGGCCGTCGGGACTGAACGCGACCAGCGGCGCACTCCTCACGGGCGCAGGGAGGTCGTGCCTGCCGAGCTCGCGTGCATCGGCGGGCGGAAGGCCGCCAAACGCACCGACGCGCGCATCCCACAGGCGCGCGGAACCGTCCTGACTCCAGGTGGCGATGAGGCTCCCGTCGCTACTGATGATCGCGCCGGTGACCGGTCCCTTGTGTCCGGCGAGCGACGCCTGCGTGAACCCGGCCGTCGCGCCCGCGATGTACGCCTTCCCGTCCCGGCCCGTGGTGATGACTGACCCGCCGTCGGGAGTGAAGAGGACGGACTCGACTCCACTTCGATGGACCGTCAGGATCGCGACGGAGGCTTGTTTCGCAACGTCCCAGACGCGTGCGATCGTGTCGTTGCCACCGGCGGTCGCAAGCAGCTTGTCGTTCGGACTGAAAGCAAGATCCGTGACGCGGCCCGTTCCCTCGAGGACGGCGATCGGAGCACCGCTCTTGGCGTCCCAGAGCCGTACGAACTCACTCGCCCCGGCCGTGGCGATTACGTTGCCGTCGTGGCTGAAGCGCGCGCTGTTCACGAGCACGACGTTGTTGAGGCCATCGGGAAAGACCTCGACGTGCCGGTTCACGTCGAAGACCCGCGCGAACCGATTTCCGCCGACGGTGAGCAGTCGCGAGCCGTCAGGACTGAAGGAAACCTGCTGGACGTCGTCCCCTCTGGCTCCGCGTTGATGCACGAACGGGGCTCCGTCCGGAAGCCCTCCGGCGGCGCTCCACAGGCGCGCCGTTCCATCCGCGCTGCCAGTAGCGATCAGACGGCCGTCCGGCGAGAACGCAACGCTGAGCACGGGCCCCTGATGCTCGAGCCCGAACAACTCCGCGCCGCTACGGACGTCCCAGACGTGAGCAACGCGATCCTTGCCGGCACCGGCTCCGACAACTCTGGTTCCGTCCGGGCTGAACGCAGCGTCCGCGATGTCGGAAGCCGGAAGGAGCCTGCGAACGGCGTAGCCGTTCTTCAGGTTGTACAGGCGCGCGCCGCCTCTTCCCCCGACGAACACGAGCGAGCCGTCTGGGCTGAACCGGACGACGTTGACGGCGCCGCGACCACGCAGCACCGCGCGAAGGCGTAACCGCACGAGTCCCTCTCGCAACGTGTCTTCGACACCGACCGACGGCGCGATCCTTGCGATGCGGAACGCGCGGATCGCGGCGAGCGATCGGCGCACGCTCGCCTCTGCGTCCTCGGTTAGGAGAAACCTCGCCTCGGCCTCGAGCTTCCCGGCTCGGACGACGTTTCTCTGACGGGTCACCCTCTTCTCGGCGACGAGTGCCTTCTTCGTCGCTTGCCGGGCGACGTGGGCTGCCGCCACGGCATTCGCCGCGGACTGGTTGGCCCGGCTCTCGGCCGCCCTGGCGTGCTCTGCCTCCCGGCTCTCGCCCTCACGCGCCCGGCGTTCCGCCGCGGCCGCCTTTTCCGCGGCCCGCTCGTTCACTTCGGCGACGTGCTGTGCGCGCCTCGCGTTGTCCGCGGCCTTCGCTTCTCGTGCTCTGGCACGCGACGCGTCGGTCGCCGCTTGGAGCGCTTTGAGCTGCTGCGTCTTCGCGACGGCCGCTTGGTGTCGCGCCTCGCTCCGCTGCGCCAGCGCGTAGACCGCCACGGCCGCCATCACCGCAAACGCAACGAGGGCCGCGGCGAAGATGCCGAGCAGGCGTCGCTGCCGTCGATGGTGGTATTCGCGCTGCTCGGCCAGGGCTCGGTCGGCCTCGTAGCGCGTGCGCCAGGCGACGACGGCGTCGGCGAGGACGTCATGGAAGATCTCGTAGCGGGTCGTGCTCGGGCCGTTCTCCGAGCTTGCGCGGACAATTCGCTCGGCGGTCAGCCTATGCAGCACCTCCGCCGCCTCGCCTTCCTCGACGGATGCATAGCCGGCGAGATCGCGCACCCCGTGTGCGATCTTCGTCCCCGTCGGCGTGACGAGGAAGTGGTACATCGCCGCGGCCGCGCCTTTCTCGCTTGGGGTGAGCTCGGCCATCGCTCGTTCGAGATGGTCCTCGACGATGTGCTCGGCGCCGCCGAGCTCCCGCAGCGTGGCGAGCCTGAGCACGTGTGCGCCCTGCTCCCGTTCGACCTCCCAGAGGCGCGCGAGCACGAGCTGGAGGTACGGCGCTTCGATCCGGTTCTCCTCACGCGCGGCGAGCGGCATCCCGCGGCCTGCATTGCCGAGCTCGACTCTCCCCGCCGTGACCTCGTCGAGGATCGCCTGCTCGAGCTCAGCCTCCACCGCGACTTCCTCGTCGCCCGGGACGAGCTCGTTGTAGCTCCGGATCGGCCCCAGAATTGCAGCGGTTCCGGCAAGCCGGTCGAGACGCTCGAGTCGGAGGCGGTTCGCGAGCAGGTGCGGGATGGAGGCCTTGAGCGCATCCAGGCGCGCCAGCGCGTCTTCCCGGATCCCGATCAGGACATTGACGCGCAGGCCGCCGCGCCGCAGCACCTGCGCGAGCTCCGCTGCGAACGCTCCGCCCTGCTTGTGGTACAGGAAGCACTCCTCGAACTGGTCGAGGATCAGATAGAGGTCGCCGCCGGCTCGGTCGGCAGCATCGGCGAGCGCGTCCACCAACGAGCCGCCGCTCCCGCCGGCGGCCTCGACGAGTGCCGAGACGGGATCGCCGGTCCAGGTCGAGAAGACGATCACTTCGGCTTCCTGCTCTTGTCGCAGGCGGTGCGCGACGCCTGCGCGAAGCACCGAGCTCTTGCCAACGCCGCTCGGCCCGTACAGGACAGTGACCCGGGAGGCGATCAGGTTGGCGGCGATCACCTCGCTTTCGCGCTCGCGGCCGAAGAACAACAGCGCGTCGAGGTCCGAGTCCTCGAACGGGGCCAGCCCCTTGTACGGAGACGGCGGGGCGACGAGGGCGAGACTCATACCGCGACCTCGGCAACGAGACCGGCGTGGGCGGCGAGCGTCTCGACGTAGCGCTCCAACGGCACCTCGTTCACGTCGACGTCGCGACGACGCCAGAACTCTCGCTCGAGCGGCTTGGCCTCGGGCTGGACGGCCCACGAGCGATAGCTCAAGGGCTGGTCGCTCCAGAGCCGGTTGAGGATCACGCGCAGGTTCCAGTCGGCCATCGTGTAGCCCAGGAACAAGAAGTGGCTCCGACGGAGCTTCGCCGCCAGCCCGACCGGCACGGCTGCGGCCACGTCCGATCTCGACAAGTAGTCGATGTAGTCGTCCTCCGTGACGACGAAGCTCTCCCACTCGCGCTCCGGGCCTCGGTCGACCTGCCCGTGCAGCTTCAGGATCACCGTACGCTTCTCGAGCGACAGCTCGGTCGCATAGGTGTTCGGGAGATCTACGACGCGTCCGCTGCCGTCAGGACGGATGTGACAGAACTTGCCGCGCTCTGGTCCAGCCGCGATGTAGGAGACGATGTCGAACTCTTCGCCGGCCTCGAGAAACGCCGCTTCGAGAGCGAGGTCATAGCTCGTCGTGACGAGGAGTTGATGTGACAATTCCCGCGCGCGCAGCAGCGGGGGGAGCGACGCGAAGAAACGATGGATCGGAGTCGGGGCCGCATCGGCGTCGAGCAGCGCATGCAGCTCGTCGTAGAGCGGGCCCGACCCCTTCATCACCGCGACGTACTGGGCGACGCGGGGAAGCCCGTAGCCGTTCTTGTCCGAGTAGTCGAAGCGTTGCGCGAGCCGCGTCGCGAGATCGGCGACGTCGGCACCCAGCACTGCGACGAGCCGGCCGCTGAACAACGCGCCGAGTACCTGTTCGAAGTGATCCTCCGAAAGAGGCTGGGAGCCCGGTGCCTGAAGACCGCTCTCCTGCCGCAGGATCGCGCCGTGCAGCTGCTGGAGGTCACGGCTCGGCTCGATCCCGAGCTGGTCGACGAGGATGCGCCGTCCCTCCTGATACGCCTGCAGCGCCTCGGCTTGCCGTCCGGCGCGGTACAGGGCGAGCATGTACTGGCCACGTAACCGTTCGCGCAAAGGGAACTCCTCGACGAGCAGCTCGAGCTCCCCGATCAGGTCGGCGTGTGCTCCGGTCTCGAGCTCGGCTTCGACCCGCTCCTCGAGCGCTCCGAGCCGAAGCTCCTCGAGATGCGCGATGTGGGGTTGGGCAAACGCCTCGAAGGTGAAGTCCGCCAGGGCCGGGCCACGCCACAGCGCGAGCGCATGGCGGAGCTTTTCCGCCCGCTCGACCGGCTCGGCGCCACGAGCGCTCTCGACCAAGACGCGAAAGCGGTCCAGGTCGAGCTCGCCCGGACGGATGCGCAGCCGGTAGCCGGGCGCCTTCGTCTCGAGTACCTCGGGGCCGAGCGTCTTCCGTAGCTGCGAGATGAAGTTCTGCAGGGACGTGTTCGCCGTCCGCGGTGGGTTCTCGCCCCAGAGCGCGTCGATCAGCCGATCGATCGATACGACCCGGCCCGGCTCGAGCAGCAGCAGAGCGAGCACGGCGCGCTGCTTCTGCCCACCGAGCAGCAGCGGTCCGGTCTCATCGGAGACCTCGAGAGGGCCAAGGATCCGAAAGTCAGGCATGTGATCGTTGTAACACGGTTTCCCCCGCCTGAATAGACGCCCCCGGAGCCTCGCGCGACGCACTAACCGCCTGCTAATCCCGGTGCGTTAGCCCCCCGTTAGTCCACGCTGAGGGAGCCGTTGCGACCCCCTTCGACGGTGGCCGCATGGCTACCAACACACATATCCAGCGCGGCGCACGGCGCCGCTTGGTCACGATGTTCCTTCTCGTCGCAGCGATCGGCGGGGGCGCCTTGGCGGGAAGGACGGCCCTCCCCACTCAGACCTCCATCGCCGCCGCCACTCCGGTCGCAGCGACCTCCGCTGAGCGGTCGTACTCGTACGGCTGGCCCGTCAAGCCGTTCGACCAGCAGCACCCGGTGCGCGGGAGCTTCGGCGATCCGCGTTCGATCTTCCGCGGCGTGCCGACCAGAAGCGGCCTGATGCACAGCGCGTGCGCGTGCTCATACCACCAGGGCATCGACATCTCGGCGCCCGACGGCACCGCGGTCTACGCGGTCAGGGACGGCGTCGTCCGGACGGTCACGCCCGACTGGGTCGAGGTCGACTCCGGCGGCGGCAGCGCCTTCCAGTACTGGCACGTGACGGCAGCCGTTCATGTCGGCGACCACGTCCGGGCACGCGCCGGCGTCGTCGGCCACATCCAGCACGCATCCGGGCACGTCCACCTGACGGAGCTCGCCGGTGGCAGGCCGGTCAATCCCCTCGCACCCGGGCACATCGGACCGTACTCCGACACGACGACGCCTACAGTCGCCGCGATCACGTTCCGATCACGCGACTCCGGCCCCGACTTGCTGCCCGAGTACCTGCACGGCGCCGTCGAGCTCGTCGCGGCGGCCTCGGACACACCGGCGATCCCGGTTCCCGGCCAGTGGAACGGCCTGCCCGTCACGCCGGCCAAGCTGGCCTTCCGGATCGCGACCTTCCCACAGGGTGGCACGGTCGTCGCGGAGACGACGGGGATGGACGTGAGCCGTACGCTGCCCGACACGAGCGACATGTGGCACACGTACGCACGCGGGACGCACATGAACATGGTTCAGATGGGGGTCCACCGCTATTGGTACAACCCTGGCGTCTACCTGTTCAAGCTGACGGCGGCGCCGTTCGACACCCATCGGCTGAAGGACGGGGTCTACCGCATGACGGTCACCGCCTGGGACACCGCCGGGAATCACAGCTCGGCGACGCAGGTCTTCCAGGTCCACAATCGAAAGACGTGGCTCAAGAGGTAGCCGAAGCTGAGGCTAACCTTGGGCCTCCGCTCCCGTCTAACGAGCCGTGCGCCCCCGACCCGTCGTCATCCTCGTCTCATTCGCGCTCGCGCTGGCCGCGAGCGCGAGTGCGTCGGCCTACCCGTGGCCGATCAAGCCTTTCAACAAGCAGCATCCGATCCGCGCCAACTTCGGCGACCCGCGCACGCGCTTCTGGAACACCATGCTCACCGACGGGCTCGAGGGCCCCGGCTTGTTCCAGTTCCACAACGGCATCGACATCGCCGCGACCGAGGGAACCGCCGTGTATCCGGTGCTGTCCGGAACGGCAAGCCTGATCGACGGCGCCGCGGTCCTCGTCCGCTCGCCCGGACACAAGTTTCAGTACTTCCATATCAAGCCACTCGTCCACAACGGCGAACACGTGATCGCCGGCCGCACCGTGCTCGGGCACGTCATCCCCGCCGCCAACCACGTCCACCTGACCGAGATCCGCGGCCGGCGCGTCTGGAACCCACTGGCCCACGATGGGATCGCTCCCTACCGCGACCGCACGACTCCAGAAGTGGCTGCGATCTTCGCGCGTCCGGTCTCGTCGCTGCTGCCACTCGACCCGGGCGCCGTCTGCGGAACGGTCTCGCTCGTCGTGGCCGCGCAAGACACGCCGCCGCTGCCCGTTCCCGGAACGTTCGCCGGCTACCCGGTTTCTCCGTCCCTCGTCACCTGGTCGTTGACGAAGCTCGACGGCGTGGTCTATGTGCCGAACGTTCCGGCGGTCGACTTCCGCACGAAGCTCCCGGCCGTCCGCAGCTTCTGGGACGTGTACGCGCGCGGCAGCTACCAGAACGCGCCGCGCTTCTCGAATCAGCAGTTCTTCATCCCCGGACGCTTGCTGTACAACCTGTCGCAGACCCTGGACACGCGCTCGTATCCGAACGGGAAGTACGAGGTGCACGTTTGGGTCAGCGACATGCGCGGCAACTGGTCGGACGCGGTCCAGCAGTTCAGGTTCGACAACCGCGTCGGCACACCGACCGGTTGCGCCCCCGCTCAGCCGCCCAAGTCGTCGCCGTAGGCGCGACGGTAGATCGTCTTGAGCTCTTCGACGCGCCCGACGTAGGCACGCGTCTCGGAGAAGCGAATGCCGCGGCCGGCCCGGCGCCAGCGGTCGACGTTGTCCTGGCCCGCGTTGTAGGCGGCGAGCGCGGTTCGTTCGTCGCCGTACTTCTCCAGGAGATGCCGGAGGTACCAGGCGCCGTAGCGGACGTTGATCTCCGGGTTGTAGAGGTCGTCGACCTCGAAGGCGCTGCCGCCGGTGTGCAGTGCGATCCCCTTGGCAGTGTCGGGCAGGAGCTGCATCAGGCCGATCGCGCCCGAGTCCGAGCGTGCGTCCGCCTTGAATTTCGACTCCTGGTAGATGACGGCGGCGAGCAGCGCCGGATCGAGGCTGTAGTTGCGGGCGTGGCCCCGCACGATCTGCTCGTAGCGCAGCGGATACCAGAGCCGTTCCCACCAGCCCGGCTTGGCGTCCTGGACGAGCAGGAACGCGGCCAGCAGCCCGCCCGCGAGCACGACGGCGGCGACGATTCGTCTCACGCCGTCAGTTTGGCGACGACGTCGGCGACGAAGGCGTCGAGCTCCTCCAGCGTGCCGTCGTTCACGTAGGCGTAGTCGGCCCTCGCGACCTTCGCCTCCTCCGGAAGGAGGCGTCGTTCACGGTCGTCCGCGAGCGGGCGCCGTTCCTCGCGCAGCTCCTTGGGCGCGGTGATCACGACGACCGCGTCGAAGCGCTTGTCGGCGCCGGTCTCGTAGAGGAGGGGTACTTCGGTCACCGTCAGCGCGGGAGGTTGCGGGCGACGCATCACTTCGTCACGCCACGCGAGATTCTCCTGTACGACCTTCGGATGCAGGAGCTCCTCGAGCCAGCCCAGCTGATCCGGGTTGCTGAAGACGATCTCCGCGATCTTCGCGCGGTCAGCGCCGTCGCTGCCGATCACTTCCGGGCCGAAGCGCTCGACGAGCTTGCGGCGAACGTCGGGATCGGTGCGCAGCAGGCGGTGCACGATCTCGTCGCTGGAGATCGTCGCGGCTCCGTGCCGCGCGAACGCCTCGAGAGCCGCGCTCTTGCCGGCGCCGATCGGGCCGGTGAGAGCGACGTTAGTGCTCGTCGGGTGCAGACTCGGCGTGGGCGACTTCGTCGGCCGCCGCCGGATCCACTTCGTCGCCCGCGTTCACGGCCTCGCGCTCGACGGCTTCAGCCGCGTCCGCGGGCTCCTGCAGGGACGCATCTTCTTCCGGCGGGAGCGGCGGCGCGGCGGCCGCGTCGGTGAAGACGTCCTCCGAGAGGTCGAGATGCGGGGTTCCCTCGATCGGCCCCTCGCTCTCGGCGCGGCGGTCGGCGTCGACGCGCTTCAGGGACAGCGACAGCCGCCGGCGCTCGGCGTCGACCTCGAGGATCAGCACGGGCACGGTGTCACCCTGCGCGACCACCTCGCGCGGATTCTCGACGTGATGCTGCGCGAGCTCGGAGATGTGCACGAGGCCCTCCACGCCCGGGAGGATCTCGACGAACGCCCCGAAGGTGACGACCTTCGTAACCTTGCCCTCGACGACGTCGCCCTCCTTGTGCTGCTCGAGCACCTGCTGCCACGGATCGGACTGCGTCTGCTTCAGCCCGAGCGAGATGCGCTGGCGCTCACGGTCGATGTCGAGCACCTTGACCTTGACGGTCTGGCCGATCTCCAGCACCTCGGAGGGATGGTTGACGTGCGACCAGGACAGCTCCGAGATGTGGATGAGCCCGTCCATGCCGTCGAGGTCGACGAACGCGCCGAAGTCGACGATGTTCGAGATCTGCCCTTCGACGACGTCGCCGGGGTTGAGCCGGTCGAGGATCGCCTGGCGCATCTCCTTGCGCTCGTCCTCGAGGACGGCGCGGCGGGAGAGCACGACGTTGTTGCGCGAGCGGTTGAGCTCGATCACCTTGCAGCGCAGCTCCTGGCCGAGAAACTCGTCGAGATCCTGGACCCGCCGGATGTCGACGAGCGACGCGGGCAGGAAGCCGCGCACGCCCAGGTCGAGGATCAGGCCGCCTTTGACGACCTCGATCACGCGACCGTTCACCGGCTCGCCGGACTCGGCGGCGTTCTCGATCGCCTTCCATGCCATCTCGAAGCGCGCGCGCTTCTTGGACAGGATCAGCCGGCCCTCGGCGTCCTCCTTCGTCATCACGAGCGCGTCGATCTCGTCGCCGACGGAGACTTCGTCGGCCGGGTTGACCGAGCGCCGGATCGAGAGCTCCGCGACCGGGATGACGCCCTCGGACTTGTAGCCGATGTCCACGAGCACCTCATCCTTGTCCACCCGCACGACCTTCCCGTGGACCACCTCTCCCTCGTTGATGGTCGGGAAGGTGGACTCGTAGTCCGGGATCAGCTCGCCGTCCGGACCCGTCGTCCAGACGCCGTCGCCTGCGATTGGTTGCTCGGTCTCAGTAGGCATGCAGCGGCCGATCAGTATAGCCAGGCCCTTCGAGCGCCCTTTACGGGCG
>JBKPGW010000292.1:0-2210 GCA_046729555.1 Actinomycetota bacterium
CGCTGTGGGGCGTGAGGCCGGCCCGCGCGGCGGGGCTTCGCGGGGGGCGCGGGCCTCTCCCGAAGTAACTACGCGGCTTCCAGCAGCGGCTCGGCCTGGGCAGCCTCGGCGACGCGGCGCCGATGCGGGATCGCGAACGCCGCAACCGCGCCGAGCAGGACGATCGCCGCGCCGATCCAGATCGCCGGCGTCATGCCGTCGACGAACGACGCGCCGGACTGATAGCTGCCGTAGTGCGACCAGACCGACGCCAGCACCGCGACGCCGAAGACGCCGCCGAGCTCGCGGATCGCGTTCTGCGCGCCCGACGCCTGGCCTTCCTCTTCCTTCTTGACGGCGGCGAGCACGACGTTGGCGACCGGCGCCCAGAACATCGCCATGCCGACGCCGGAGACCATGAACGGCGCGACGAGCTGCCAGTAGGGCGTCGTCGGGGCCGAGATCGCTGCGAGCGCTCCGAGACCCGACGCCTGCAGCGTGAGCCCGATCCCCATCAGTCGCGCACCGCCGATCCGGTCGGAAAGCGCACCGGCCACCGGCGCCACGAACATCGGCATGATCGTCCACGGCAGGATCCGCAGCCCGGAGCCGAGCGGTGAGTAGCCCTGCACCGTCTGGAAGAACTGCGCCAGCAGGAAGATCGAGCCGAACATCCCGAAGAACATCAGCAGCGACGCGACGTTCGCGAGCGCGAAGACGCGGTTCTCGAAGAAGCGCATCGGCAGCATCGGCGCCTCGGCGCGGAGCTCCCAGAGGACGAACAGCGCGAGCACGACCGCGCCGGCCGTCAGCGCGCCGACGATCTCAGGCGAGGCCCAGCCCTGGCCGTTGCCGCGCACCAGACCCCAGACGATCCCGAAGAGACCGCCGCTGGCCAGTGCGAGACCCGGCAGGTCGAGCTTGTTCGAGGGGCCGTACGTCTCGTCCAGCCGCGCGAGCGCGAGCGGGATCAGGGCGAGGCCGATCGGGACGTTCAGCCAGAAGATCCAGTGCCAGGAGATGCCGCTGACGACGGCGCCGCCGACGAGCGGGCCGAAGGCGACGGCGAGACCGGCGATGCCGCTCCACGCACCGATGAAGGCGCCGCGCTTGTTGGCGGGGACGCCGGCGCTGAGGATGGTCAGCGTCAGCGGGGTGACGATCGCGCCGCCGACACCCTGTGCCGCGCGGGCGGCGATCAGCGCGCCCGCCGACGGGGCGAGCGCCGCGGCGGCGGAGGAGAGCGTGAAGATCCCGAGCCCGACCGCGAGCATCCGGCGACGACCGAAGCGGTCGCCGAGCGCTGCGCCGGTCAGGAGCAGCACGGCAAAGGTCAGGGTGTAGGCGTTCACAGTCCACTCCAGGCTCTCGATCGAGGCGTGGAGGTCCTTCCGGATCACCGGAAGCGCGGTCGTGACGACGAGGTTGTCGAGCGTCGCCATGAAGACGGCCGCCGAGGTGATTGCAAATGTCCAGATCGTGCGTGTCTTGGCTGTCATCGCTTCCTCCTTCGGGTCTCTGCCTCGATCCTGCGGATCCGCGGTCGCTGCGCGAATGCGGTCTCCTGGCGTGTCGAGGTGCGGTTAACCGGCGTTTGCTTGTGAGTCGTCACTTACTTTCAGTTCAAAAAAAGAGGTCAGACGTCCTTGCGGCAGCCCTCGATCAGACGCTGCGCCCAGCCTTCCTCGGCCTGGAGCAGGTCCATCGAGGCGATCACATTGAGCAGCATCCCCTTCGCGAAGAAGTGGGCGACGCGCTCGGCCGGCAGCTCGGACACGCGCTCGACGTACTCGACGAGCTCGCCGTAGCCGCGCCGGACGACATCACGGATCTCGGGATCGTCGGAAGCCGCGTACGCCTGCATCTGGGAGTGGAGGTAGGTTGGATCGCTCGCCAGGCGCTCGACGTAGGCCTCGCCGATGGCGTGAAGGGCGTCCTCGCCCTTGAGGCCGGCAGAGGCCGTGTGGAACATCTCGAGCGTCCCGCGCAAGCAGCGCTCCATCGTCGCCATGAACAGCAGCTTCTTCGTGCCGAAGAGGCGGAAGACGTAGGGCTGCGAGATGCCGACCGCCTTGGCGATCGCCTCGGTCGAGCCGCCGTCGAGCCCGTGAGCTGCGAACTCGACCAGGGCGGCCTCGAGGATCTCGTCCCGCCGCTCGGTCGCCGACTTGCGTTCCGTCACTGCCATGGGCGGTAAGTTAGCTACTGCTTACTAACTTGTCAAGTCACTT
>JBKPGW010000293.1:0-13555 GCA_046729555.1 Actinomycetota bacterium
GCCTCATGCCACAACGAAGATGGCCAATTTCCGGGCGTTCGAGGTGGACCGACCTGGTATCGAACCAGCGAGGTGGTCTCCGAATGCGCACGACCAGGGGTTCTTTTGTGGTGATGAGTCAGACCCCCGTCATCGGAGCTCGATGTCGTGAGGTGTCACGCCAGGGCTCGAGTCCCGTCACCTCCAACGAGGACCTGATCGCGCGCGATGACCTTCTGTACAAATCTGTGAACCGTGCAGAAGGATGACCATCTCGTCGACGAGCACTCGATCGCACCGGAAACCTCCGCGACGAGAATCACGCGATTTGCAGGCAATCTCGCGCCGATTTCAGCCTTTCCGGCTGTAGGTTGATGATCAAAGTCGCAGGGCGAATCCGTCCCCATCATCGACGAATGCAGCCACGCTGCAGCCAGCGTTACCCAACCTGACGACGGCACAGGCCTATCTGCAGGGCTTTTCAGAGCGGATGATGGGACTCGAACCCACGACCTTCTGCATGGCAAGGACGGTGAGCGAGGCGACAGAGGGTGACAGGAACCGACAGCTTGGCTCTGTTATGCGTGTTCTCGTCCGAGCCAGGGGACAGGAAGCGCCAGCAACCGACAACCAAACCTAGCCGCAAACCTAGCCAGACCTTGCGTCGCCGGACGCCGATCTTCTACAGCTTTCGATTTGACGCGCTGGGGCGCTCGACTGCCGACAGGCGATCGCGCACCAGCTCGAGATCGGGCCTCGCTCCGAGTCGCGCGAACGTCGAGCTTGCCGCGCGCAGCTCCAAACCGCACGACTCTCGATCACCCAGCTCCAAGTGCGCAGCCGCGAGCGCGCTACGCGCACGCGCGGCCTCGTAGGGTGCGTCCACGCTCTGCCACACGCGCCATGCGGAGTGCAGTCGCGCGGCCGCCTCCTTCGGCTCGCCTTCCGCGAGCGCAAGCTCACCACGGGCATGCGATGCGGCAGCGCCGAGCGCAGACAGACCATAGGTCTCTGCGGTCTCTTCGAGCTCAGCCACCGCACCGCGCGCCACTGTCAGATTGGCGGCAGCAAGAGCGATCTCCACCTGACTCGGCAGCAGACGGACTCGACCCAGGCGGTCGAGCGACGGATCGCCGAGAGCCGACTCAATCGACGACTGGGCGGCGTCGAGCTCCCCACGCGCGAGATGTAGGAGCGAGATTCCGGGCTGCGGTGTGAAGCCGAGCTCGTGCGCCCGCACGAACGCCTGCTCGGCGCTGTCGAGGTCTCCTCGGCGCAGCCGAATCTCGCCGACTTCGTACGAGGCGATACCCGAATGCGCGAGGTCGAATGCCTGCGTCTCGTCGCACGCAAGCAGCGCCTCGCGCTCACCGTCGTCCCACGCTCCGCGCTTGATGAGCACTGCCACCCGGTGGGTTCGGCAATCCCCCGGAAAGCCACCCATGCCGGCCGTCGCGCCGCAGCGATCGACGACGTCCGACCACTCGCCGGCGCGCCGGTAGTCGAGAAGGTCGATGCAGGCGCACATCATCCGGCAGTAGACGATCCCCGTGGCGAGCATCGAGAGCCCGCCCCCCACCGCGCTCGCCATTGCTTCGTCGAGTAGTCGTGTGCCCTCCTCGACCTGGCCGCGCCGCGACAGGGCGAGGCCTTCGAAGGTGAGCCCGATCGCCTCGAGGTTCGCGTCGTCCTCGCGCCGCCCGATGTCGGTCATTCTCGAGGCTGCCTCTTGCACGGCGTCCCAGTCCCCGCCGGCTTCGCTGAAGAGCGCGGTGACCACGGCGAGATAGCCGTGCTCGCGACCGATCTCCTCGCCCTCGAGCAGCCGCTGCGCTTTCTGATACCAACCCGCTGCGACGGCGAAGTCGAGCCGGACCCCGTAGTGAATCGCGAGGTCGACGGCGACGACCGCCGCACGGCGCGGGTCGCCAACCCTGACGTACTCCTGGAACGCGCGTTCGTCGGCTGCGAACGAGGCATCGTGCCGGTTCGCCCAGAGAGCTGCTTCCCCGAGCAGCTTCAGGTCGTCGGCTTCGAGCGGGCGCGCCGCATCTGCCTCGGAAAGGAGGTCGAACGCGCGCTCCCACTCGTGACGTCCGACGGCATGCCGACCGGCGGATACGGCGTCCTCTGCCGCGCGCGCGGCCTCGTCGAGGTCCTCGAGTGATACGGCGCCCAAGCGAATAGCCTCGCGTGCGAGCGCGGCTCGCCGCTTGGTACCGGCTTCGCTGATGCCGAACTTGTCGTAGAGGTGCGACAGATGCTGCTTGACGGCAGCATCTGTGACGACGAGCGCCCTAGCAATCTCACGCACCGAGGCCGGTGAGGCGAAGACCTCCCCTTCCGCGAGCGGCCGACAGAGAGCGACGAGAACGTCGCGTTCGCGACGGGTCAGGTCCGGTGCGGTCTCCTGGTCGATGTCGTCCTTCTCGCAGCAGATGCTACGGCCTCGCCTTACCAAAAGGGAAGGAAAGTCTCACCGTGGCGGTCATTACGCGGGACGAGGCGACGGCCTACGTTCAACGAAACGCGACCAGGAGGCCACGATGTCAGCCACGCTCGATGCGCCCCGGATCAGAATCCGGCACCAATCCGCAGAGTCGTACGCACGGGGCTCGACCGCCGTTCCTCTTCTCGACGAGACCATCGGCGAGAACTTGCGCCGAACGGTCGCCCGCTTCCCGGGTCGGGAGGCGCTCGTCGTCCGCGGTCAAAGCTACCGGGCGACGTACGTCGAGCTGTGGGAGCAGGTCGGTCTCGCAGCGCGTGGCCTGCTCGCCCGCGGTGTCGAGCGCGGTGACCGGGTCGGTATCTGGGCGCCGAACCGCTACGAGTGGTTCATCACGCAATTCGCCGCGGCCCGCGTCGGCGCGATCATGGTCAACGTCAACCCCGCGTACAAGACAACCGAGCTCGAGCATGCGCTCAACAAGGTCGGCGTGAAGCTCCTCATCCACCCTCGAGGCTTCCGCCAGACCGACTACACGGCGATGATCGACGACGTTCGGGATCGGTGCCCTGCGCTCGAACAGACGCTCGTGCTCGAGGACGACTGGGACGCGCTCCTCGATTCGGGTGCTCGCGTCGACGAGCTCATGCTCGCCGAGCGAGAAGCCGAGCTCCATCCGGACGACCCGATCAACATCCAGTTCACGTCTGGCACGACCGGTCTGCCGAAAGGCGCGACGCTCTCGCATCGCAACCTGCTCAATAACGGCTTCTTCTGCGGCGAGACGCTGCGCTACTCGGAGCACGACCGCATCTGCGTGCCTGTGCCCTTCTACCACTGCTTCGGTTGCGTCGTCGGGAACCTTGCCGCGACCACCCATGGGGCATGTGTCGTCGTGCCGGGCGAGGCCTTCGACGCCCACGCGACGCTCGAGACCGTTGCGGAAGAGCGCTGCACCTCGCTGTACGGCGTTCCGACGATGTTCATCGCAGAGCTCGACGAGCCACGCTTCGCCGAGTTCGATCTTTCGTCTCTCCGCACAGGAGCGATGGCCGGCGCGCCGTGTCCCGTCGAAGTGATGAAGCGCGTCCGCGCGGACATGAACATGGACGAGGTCACGATCCCCTGTGGGATGACCGAGACGTCACCGGTCTCGACGCAAACGGCCGTCGACGACCCGGTCGAGAAGCGCGTCTCGACGATCGGGCGTGCGCACCCCCACGTCGAGGTGAAGATCGTCGATCCCGAGTCGGGCGCCGTCGTGCCCCGCGGAACCCCCGGAGAGCAGTGCACGCGCGGGTACAGCGTGATGCTTGGCTACTGGGGGGACAGCGAAGCCACCAGTCGGGCAGTCGATGAGGACGGCTGGATGCACACCGGCGACCTCTCGACGATGGACGACGAGGGCTACGTCAACATCGTCGGCCGGATCAAGGACATGATCATCCGCGGCGGCGAGAACATCTATCCGCGGGAGGTCGAGGAGTTCCTGCTGACGATCGACGGTGTGAGCGACGCATACGTGATCGGCGTCCCGAGCGACTATTACGGCGAGGAAGTCATGGCGTGGCTCAAGCTTCGCGACGGGGCGGCCCTTACGTCGGATGAGCTGCACACCGCGTGCCGGGGCAGGATCGCGACCTACAAGATCCCTCGCTACTGGAAGTTCGTCGATGCGTTCCCGATGACGGTCACCGGAAAAGTCCAGAAGTTCGTCATGCGTGAGCTTGCGATCGAGGAACTGAACATGGGTGGTGCACCTGCTGGCCCATGATTTCCGGCTCAGGCAATTCTCGAAGCGGATGACGGACTCGAACCCTCCGACAGCCGAACCTAGCCACATTCCGTTCGGCGATGCGACCTGACCAATCCAATCCCGAGCGACGCCGAACCGCGCCATCCTTGCCACGGCGTCTGCGCGCTCAAGGGACACCAGCGGCCTCGGGGTTCGTCCGAGGCCGCGGTCCGACCGCTCTCAGCTCAGAAAGCAGACAGTTCGAGAACACCACCTTCCCGGTCGCTCGAGCCGGGCAGCTTTCCCACATACGTGACCCAAATCTTCGAGTGATCGGGTGACGTTGCGATGCCGTTGAGCCGTGCGTACCCGAGCGAACGCCCTCGCATTCGCACTTCGCGTGCGTCCACTACCGTTCCGTCCTGCCGCATGCGGATGATCGTGTTGTCCCCGCGGTTGCAGACATAGAAATCTGCTTCCTCTTCCATCGTCGTATTGCTGGCCCAGTTGGGATCCTCGGTTTCGATCTCCACCGGGGCCAGGTCGACGGGCTGGTTCAAGGCCGCCGATCGAATGAGACGGGATGTGGTCGGGACGAAGACCTCGTTGCCCGCCGGACCACCGATCGCGAGGTTGATGGCCTTGATCAAGTCGTCGAAGGGCTGGCTCACGTACAGGATGAGCGTAGGTTCGTAATTGATAATTGCACCTAGCCGTGGCATGACCCGGCGTTCCGGGTGCTCCGCATTGTCCTCGGTTCGGAGGTTGGCGTTCCAAGAGCGATCGGCCAGCGCCTGGACGGTGCCCGCCGGAGCGAGTCCGTCGAGCGCCTTGGCCGTGTGCTCTTGGACGATACTTCCGTCCGCCACGACCACCGAGAACACCGCGCGACCGGTGCCGTCGGGCGAGCGGCCGAGGAAGGCCGTTCCGACCGCAGCTTTGCGGAGCGCACCCGAGATGATTTGCACTGGCTCCCGGCCGGTCAGGTCGCCGAAGTAGACGCCCCCCGTCGTGGCGTTGGGCGCGCCCTTGAGCGGGCGGCCGTCCGGGTCGTCGATCGAGGACGAGCCTGGACCGGCCAGGCCGTACGGGGCGTTGGCCGGCCAGAGGCGGCCGAAGGCGTTGTTGATGGACATGCCGAGCGGATTACTGACACCGGTCTGGTTCGCCGTGACGGCCGTGGGGTTGTAGAAGCCGTTGAGCCACGTCGGGCTCTGGGCGCTGTACATCTGAACGGCCCCACCCAACGCAGAAGCTTGGTCTCCGGCGCTGGCGAAAGTCGCCGGCACGGCAAGGTCCTCGCTGGCCGGATCGATGGACAGGAACGAGCCCTCGATCTGGTCCGCGTTGGCCTTTGGCGCTCCGAAGTTGGAGCTACTCCCGACCATGATCCGGGTAGGATCGAGCACCCGACCCGGCTGGGTGAAGGCTGCCAGCGCCGGGTTGTCGTGGATCGGCCCGCCGGGCAAGAAAGTGCCGACGGGAGAGACCGCTGACGCGCCGGGAATGCCGACCGCGATCACACGCCCATCGATGAATGGCGGACCTTTCGCGGCAGCGTGAGAGGCGCTTGTCCCGCCGTTCGCTGACGATGCCGCTCCTGCGGACGCGATCACGAACACGACGGCAGCGAATGCCACCACCGGTCGTGTACTTGTCAGAACCTTCATGTCTCCTCCTTTGACCCCGACTCAAGGGTATTGGCTGCCCGGTCCATGGCCATAACCCGGTCGAGTGGGTTGCGGCGACGCTCCCGGCGCGCTCGTGGGTGCGCGGCCGAGTCGTCGGTGCAGACCCACCGGCGGACCGCACGCGCAACCTGCCGCCGTTTCTCCGCAGGACGACTCTTCGGCTCGCGGGTCAGCGAATCCACCGCGCGAACTACAAACCCCTGCTCACCCCACCGTAGACGCGATGGAAGCGCTGTGTCAGACGCAATTTGGGGCCAAGTCGTAGGGACACATCGGGGACTCACGTAGTCATATCCGCAAACAAAACCCCCGATTTACGGGGGTTTTAGAAGCGGATGAAGGGACTCGAACCCTCGACCTTCTGCATGGCAAGTGCGAGCGACCGTTCGCGCCCGTTCGCGCCCGTTCGCTCAACTCGTTTGTTTGCAGGATCTTTGTCCGAGCGAGCGAACCCGCGCGAACCCGAGCGAACGCCGAACCTTGCCATTCTTGCCACGTCCGGTCCGGCGACCGAGACCACCACTTCGGCTCGCGGGCCATCCCGGACCGAGCGCACTTGAACTCCTCGCTGCGATTGTCGACGTCCACCCGCGTGTACCTATAAGGACCCGCTTGCAACGAGGCCGCGCGCTAATCGTCGGACGAAAAAGCATTGGGGGCTCGTTAGCACGTTCAGCCGAAGATCCAGCTCCACCTTCGCCTTACCGCTCATATGCGACCGCAGCGACGGTCACGGCTTCAGGGCCCCGGCGAGTGCTCTGTACGCTCCCCTGGCCGCGATCGGGGAGCAGCGAGCAGCAGACTTATCAGTGCTGCCTGGAACTGCCGCGAGTTTGGGTCGACCCCCGAGAGCGACAAGCCACTGCTTGTCGGATCGGGGAAGTTCGAGAGGCCATGCGCGCGCATGCAACGGGCGTACTTCAGAAGCTGCGCTTGCGCCGGGACACGCACTCCCCTGGGGCTCCCGCTGCGCGGGCCGGTCGGCTACGTCCGCGATATCGCCTTCAGTCCTGATCGAAAGCTCATCGCGGCGGCAGGCAGCCGGCACACGGTGATCTCGGAGCTCATGGTGCGTCGGCGGTCTCGTTCAGCCCGGACAGCCTCACCGTGGCAATCGCACGCTCCGACACAATCGTTGCGGCTGTACGACCTCCGAACGGGGCACCAGACGGGCAAGCTTGTCGGTTACTGGATCATTAGCGATCTCGACTTCAGCCCAGACGGAAAGTTGCTCGCGACGGCAACCCTGGGCGGGGGCGGGAGCGTGTTCGTCTGGGACGTCGCGCGCCAGAGCATCGCCTCCACACTCACAGGCGCACTCGCCTCGTATGCCGTTCGCCTGTCGCCGAGGGACGAAAAGCTCGTCGCTGTCGGCGACAGCTCCGGCAAAGTCGTGCGCTGGAAGCTTGACCCACCACATCGAAGGCGCGTGGGCGGCGCACCCCGTCGGGCAAGAGCTCACGGGTCATAACGGGGGCGTGGATTCTCTCGACTTCCAACCCAATGGCAGCACGCTCGTCACTCTGAGTGACGACGGGAAACTGCGGCTCTGGGACGTTGCCTCGCGCAAGCTCATCGGAGCGCCGCTGCCGGCCGCGAACTGCGGCGGATCCGTTCACTTCTTCCCAGATGGCAAACACGTGCTCGGCGTCTTCGGATCAGGCACGGGCATCGTCTGGAGCGTCGAACCCGCAGCCTGGGCGGCCAAGGCGTGCAGCATTGCTCACCGTAACCTCACTCCTGGGGGGTGGACCGTGTTCCTCGGTCAGCGCGGTATCGCAACGTGTGTCCGTAGCGGACACGGGCCGTGCGGTTCGCGAAACGAACGGCGAAGATTCCGGCTGTCTGCTGGGCTACCCTCCCGCCGAGCCCCCGTAGCTCAGTGGATAGAGCAGCGGTTTCCTCGACCGCGTGCGCAGGTTCGATTCATGCCGGGGACACTCAAAAGGAGCGGGATACGCCCGCACCGGCAAAGCCGGATGCGGGCTCAAAGCGGCGTCGCAAGCGAACGCCGCAGCGCGTGCGCAGGTTCGATTCATGCCGGGGGCACTACTTTGCCGCTACAGGCGGCGTTAAGACAATAGGCTTCAGTGCAGCCAGACCTGGTCGGCGATGATGCCGATGGTCGGGTCGGCTTCGTAATTGCGGACGCGGGCGGACACGAAGTCGACCCAACGGATGTTGACGAGGGGAACCCAGGCGGCTTGGTTGACGAGCTCGCGATCGATCCGCGCCCATTGGCTGGCGGCAGCGCGCGGGTCTGTCGCTTCGAGCATGTTTGCTTGGTGGAACGCCCGGTCGAGACGGTGGTCGCAGAAGAAGTGGGTGTTGTTCGGTGCAGCGCACGCGAGGGCCTCATTGACAAACTCAAAGGTGCTGCCGTTCGCCCAGCCTGATGAAATCAGCTGCATCTTGCGGAACACCTGGGGATGGCGCTCCCACACGCTCGGCGCGACGATTCGGGCGCGCGCGCGATAGCCGAGCCGGCGGAGGAGGTGGACGGTGTAGCGGACGACACGTGTTCCGGTCGGGTGGAAGGTCTTGTCGCCCCAGACCGTTATGCGCTCTCCGCGCGTGCCGGAGGCGGCGACGAGTCGTCGCGCCCGCGCGAGGTCAGGCGCCGTCCACCGGCCGTCGGCACGTGGGACGCGCGTGTACGGGCAGTAACGTCGGTAGCCGAGGAAGCTGGGCGGGAGCACTTGGCAGGTCGGGAACGACACCGCTGGGCCGTACATGCGGACGATCGCCGTGCGGTCGATCGCGAGGTTGAGCGCCTGCCGGACGCGTAGGTCGTTGAACGGCGCCTGTTTTGTGTTCAAGCGGAAGAAGTCGGTCTCGGCGATGGGCAGTTTGTGGAGTTGTGCCGTGAAGCGCGTCAACACCTCCGGCTGGAGCGATGCCGGGATCCCGTCGGCCGTCCAGTCCGCCGCGCCGGCTTCGACTTCCCTCGCCTCCTGCGACTGCGTGAGCCCGTAGCGCATGACAATCTCATCCGGATTGCCATCGGGCTGCGCGGCGTGAGACCACTCACTGAATTTCGGGTTGCGGATGTAGCGGATCTCGTGCTTGTTGGCGCTCGCGACGATGTATGGGCCGGTGCCGGGTATTGCCGTCCTGTCGAGAGCGTGGAAGGGGGTGCCGGGCGGGACGGGAGCAGTCGCAATCGCGGTCAGGCTCGAGCGGAAGCCGGGATCGGGCGCATGCAACCGGAAGACGATGGTCCCCGCCCGGTCGTCGGTGACGAGTCCGCGCGCGAGGTTGCACCGCTTCCTCGTGCACAAGCTCGCGCCGACGATGTTGGTGTAGTTACCGAGGTACCCGGATTGGACGCGGAAGAGCCGCTCGATCGCACGTCGGAAATCGCTTGCCCGCACGGGTCGCCCGTCCGAGTAGCGGATTCCCGGCCGGAGCCGGAGGGTGTAGGTCGTGCCGTGGTTGCTCGGGACCGGGACGCGCAAGGCGAGATCGGGGATCAGGTGTAGCGCCTGCGGGCCGCCGGCGTGCGCGTAGGTCAAGAGCGCGTCGTAGGTGAAACCGTTCGATTGCAGCGGCGGCAGATCGCCCTGGCGGGCCGGGTCGAGCGAGAGCCGACGCGTGTGCAGCAAGACCAAGGTGCCGCCGCGATGAGTTGCCAGCGATCGCGTGCCGACCCAGACCCGACCACCGGCGGCGATGAGTGTCGTCGGGCCCCCGCCGACCTGGATGGATCCAACGGGACGGCCGCTCCCCGCGTCGATACGGAGGACGGTCGAGGGGGACTCGTTGGCGACGAAGACCGTTCCGCCGTTGCTCGCCAGGGCGAGGGGATGGTTGCCGACCGGGATCGTACGAACGACCGTGTCTGATTGCGGATCGACTTTCGAGACGGTTGAGTCGAGGCTGTTCGCAACCCAAACTGCGCCGTCGCCGACCGCGATCGCTGTCGGACCGTCCCCGACGCCGCGAATCGGGAGACTCACGCCGGAGCGAGGATCGATCCTCTCGAGTATTCCCTGGTCGTAGTCGGCAATCCAGATCGATCCCGCTCCGATAGCGACGGTGGTCGGGTGGAGATCGAGGCGGAACCTCCGCTGGAGTGTTCCGGCGAGGGGATCGAATTCGAGCAGGGTCTCGTGGGTCGCGTCGGCGACCCAGAGGTGGCCGAAGCCGAACGCGAGCGCCCATGCTCGCGCGCCGCGAAGGCGAATCGGCGTCGTGACCGCATAGGTCGCCAGGTCGATTCGATCCACGCTCGCTCCGGGAATGCTCGCGACCCAGGCGGCGCCGGCGCCGACCGCGACAGCGCCGGGCGTGCCGCCGACGAAGACCTTCTCCACCACCTGACGCGATGCCCGATCCACGCGCACGACGCGGCCTGCGTCCGGCTCCGCCAACCAGATCGTCCGTGCGTCCTCAGCCATCGCGGCGGGCGCAGAAGCCAAAGAGCTCCCGCCAACCGACGACCCTTTTCCCAGCTCGAAGATGCCGGCGCTCGACCCGAGGGCACTCGACGCACGCGAGCCGCCCGTGCCCAGCTTGACCCCGGCGATGACGCTGGCCGTGACAGCAGCGAGCGCCAGCGCAGCCGCCACGATTCGGCGGCGCTTGAGCCACGGAGGCGGCGCGAAGGACCGTGACGCGCGGTGGGCTCCGAGGCTTGAATCGTGCTCGAGAATGCGCCGCTCGAGCGCACGCAGCTGCGAGCTCGGCTCGAGACCGAGTTCGGAGGAGAGCCGGCGACGGTGCGACTGGTAGGCGGCAAGCGCTTCCGTCTGGCGGCCGGCGCGGTAGAGGCTGAGCATCAGTTGCCCGAGCAGACGCTCTCGAAATGGATGCTCATTGACGAGCCGCTCGAGCTCGCCGACGAGCTCTGCTCCTGCCCCGAGCTCGAGCTCGGCATCGATGCGCGCCTCGAGTGCGAGCAGGCGCCGCTCCTCCAGCCGCTCGGACTCCTCGGCCGCGAAGGGCTCCGACTCGAGGTCGGCGAGCGCACGCCCCCGCCAGAGATCGAGCGCCGCACTCAGCTGCTCCTTCGCCGCGGCCGGGTCCCCGGCCGCCGCTGCCCCGCGTCCTTGCTCGAGCAGTGCTTCAAACTCGTCGACGTCGAATTCGCCCGGCGCGACGCGGAGTAGGTAGCCCGGAGGGTGGCGCTCGATGCGATCGCTGCCGACGAGCCCGCGGAGTCGCGAAACGTAGGTATCGAGCGAGCGCTGGGCGCTTGTTGGTGCCCGCTCTCCCCACAAGCTGTCGATCAGCCGATCGCGCGAGACGACCTCATTTCGGCTTAGCAGCAGTAGCGCCAGAAGCGCCCTCTGCTTGGGGCCGCCAAGCGACAGCGCCCGGCCGTCGATCCGGACCTCGACGGGCCCGAGGACCGCGAACTCCACCCGAGGAGCAAAGCACGTCTGCAAGGCGTTTTCCACACTTCTGCAACACCCACGGAGCAGCATCGGGAACGTGGGACGCGAGAACCAGAGAAAGATGAGCCTTCGCACGCGAGTGCTCTCCATTGCACTCCTTGCGGGCGTGGTCGCCCTGTCATCGGCTCTCGCCCACGGTTGCGCGGTGACGTCGTACCTGGACAGCAAGCGTCCGTCTCGCGGTCATGCAGAGCGACTGGCCGCGTGTCCACTGAAGACGAGGAGCTGACGATGAGGAGATCCAACGCAAAGCGATTGCTGCTCGCCGGATTGCTGGCGCTCGCGGCTGCAGGTGTTTCATCCGCACAAGCGTCGGCGGCAACGTTGACGGTCTGTCCGAGCGGCTGCGCGTTCAACCAAATCGACCCCGCGATCGCCGCCGCGAGCAACGGCGACACGATCCAGGTCGCGGCCGGAACCTACAACGGCGGCTTCACGATCAACAAGAGCCTCAAGCTGCTCGGCGCGGGCGCGGGTTCAACGATCATCAAAGGCGGCGGCCCCGTCGTCACCATCGGGAAGGCGTTCGCCGCGACCGAGCCAACCGTCTCGATCAGCGGTGTCACGATCACCGGCGGCAAGACCCGCACGAGCTGGCGGACCTTCCTCGGCGACGGCGTCATCGCGTTCGGCGGCGGCATCGAAATCCCGCCAAACAGCGACTTCAGCGGCGGCGCGACCGTCACGATCGCGAACAGCGTCGTCAGCGGCAACGAGGTTGCGCCGAGCGCGACCGCGCCCGTCGGGCCGCCGTGCCCCGACGGCAACCCCTGCCCGTTCGCGGGGGCGTTTGGCGGCGGCATCGACAACTGGGGCTCGCTAACGCTCGCGAACACGACTGTCAGCAACAACCTGATCGGCAGCGCCTCCGGCCTCGGTGCCCTCGCGAGCGACGCCGAGGGCGCCGGCATCCGCAACGTGCTGGGGCCGCTGACGATCACGAACAGCGATATCAGCGGCAACCGGGCGGCCGTGACCGCTCCGGACGGTCGCTTCGCCGACGCGGGTGGCATCCTCCTCGTGGGCGGCACGCTGACGATGAGCAATTCCTCCGTCGCCGACAACATGGCCACGGTCTCGGCCGCGTTTCCGAGCAGCGTCAACGTTGGTGTCCCCTCAGGCGGTATGCACCTCACCGGCAACGTCCAGGCGGTGACGATTAGCAACAGCTCGATCAGCGGTAACGTCGCGGCTGCGACCAACACGCTCGGGGATATCTCCGCATCCTCCGCCGGACTGCACATCGACATTGCCGACAGCAATTCCGTTGCGCTCAGCAACGACGTCATCGACGGCAACAGCGCGCGCGCTGCAGCCACTGGGAACGCCGACGCGGGCTCAGGCGCCGGCGAGATCACCGGCACGCTGAGCAACGTCAGACTCACCGGGAACAGCGTCGACGCCAGTTCGGCGGCGGGGAACGCGAGCGCGGAAGGCGGCGCGAGCGTCTTCGACGGCGGATCAATGACCAATAGCCTCATCAGTGACAATCACGTCCACGTCTCAGCCCCGGGCGGGTCAGCGACTGTTCAAGGTGGTGGGGTCTTCGTCGCCGTTTCGTTGACCCTGCGCAACTCGACCGTGAACGGGAACACGGCCGAAGCCGGTGGCGCGAGCGGCAGCGCTCAGGGCGGCGGAATCTTCGACGTCGCCTTTCCGTTCGGTTCCGATGGACCGCCCGGCGGCCCGCTCTTCCTCCAGAACAGCAAGCTGACCAACAACGTCCTGACCGGCCACGGCTTCACGCCGCAGGGCGGCGGCCTCTACATCCTGAACGAGCCGCTGACGTCGACCAACAGCGTCATCGCCGACAACACACCCGACCAGTGCTTCGGCTGCTGATCACGCGCATCAAGCAGTGAGGAGGGAAGGCCCGCGTCCGCGGGCCTTCCCCATCAATGGGCGACCAGGCCACATCCGCCCAGCGACGCCGTTGCGCAGGCTGCTGACGCTGCGACACGATCATGGGAGGAGCCGATGATTCGTCGTCGAGACGCCGCGCGTCAAGACGATCGTCTTCGACGTCCCCGGCTGGCCCGGCCACCGGGCCGGCCAGCACGTCGACATTCGGTTGACGGCGGAGGACGACTACCAGGCGGAGCGAAGCTACTCGATCGCCCCCGCGCCCAACAGCGCCCGCGTCGCGCTCACGGTCCAGAGGCTCGAGGACGGCGAGGTCTCCCCCTACCTGACCGACGAGCTCCGCCCGGGCGACAAGATCGAGCTGCGCGGCCCGATCGGCGGCTACTTCGTCTGGGAGCCTTCCGAGGGCGGGCCGCTCATGCTCGTCGCCGGCGGATCG
>JBKPGW010000294.1:0-24512 GCA_046729555.1 Actinomycetota bacterium
GGGGATCTCGCCGACGACCTCGTCGTCGTAGAGCGCGCGCAGCTCGGCGGTGTCGGTGACGTCCCCGATCGGCGTGCACGGCAGCTCCCACTGCGTGCAGACGCGCTGCACGGCGTCGAGCATCTGCGGGCGCACGACCGCGACCATCCGCTCCTGCGACTCCGAGATCATGATCTCCCACGGCTCCATGCCCGCCTCGCGCAGCGGCACGCGGTCGAGGTGGACGTCGATGCCGGCTCCGTCGCGCGCCATCTCCGCGAGCGCGGACGCGAGACCGGCCGCGCCGCAATCCTGGAGCGACTCGACGAGGCCACCCTCGACGAGCTCGAGCGATGCTTCGATCAGCTTCTTGCCCGTGAAGGGATCGCCGATCTGCACGGACGGGCGCTTGTCCGGATCGTCCTCGCCGAGCTCCGCGCTCGCGAGCACGGAGGCACCGCCGATGCCGTCGCGGCCGGTGGTCGCGCCGAACAGGACGACGTGTGCGCCGATCGCGGTCGCGCGCGCGCGCGTAACTCGATCGGCCGGGAGCAGGCCGACGCACATCGCGTTGACGAGGCAGTTGTCCCGGTAGGCCTCGTCGAAGACGGCCTCGCCGCCGACGGTCGCGACGCCGACCGAGTTGCCGTAGTGGCCGATGCCGGCGACCGCGCGGCGGAAGTGGTGATCCGGCTCGGCGAAGCGGAGGCCGTCGAGGATCGCGATCGGCCGCGCGCCCATCGCGACGATGTCGCGCAGGATGCCGCCGACGCCGGTGGCGGCGCCCTGGAACGGCTCCACCGCCGACGGATGGTTGTGCGACTCGACCTTGAACGCGACGGCCTGGCCGTCGCCGACGTCGATCACCCCGGCGTTCTCGCCCGGGCCCTGCAGGACGTGTTCCCCGTGGGAGGGAAGCCGTTTGAGCAGTAGCGCCGAGTGCTTGTAGCCGCAGTGCTCCGACCAGAGGAGGGAGAAGACGGCGAGCTCGAAGTGGTTGGGTTCGCGTGAGAGGAGCTCGCAGATTCGATCGAGCTCCTGGTCGGTCAACCCCAGCACGCGGTGGAGCGGCTGTTCCGGCGCGACCTGCGTCAAGGGCTCGAGTGTAGCCGCGAAGGCAGACGGGGCTCGGGCTTAGACTCTCCGGCCATGGCTGACCTGTTGGACGAGCACGTCGAGCGCTTCAACGCGGGTGTGCGCAGCGGTGACTGGGAGCCGATGCTCGAAGGCTTCGGGGACGGCGCCGTGATGGAGTTCCGGGGCATCCCGGTCGGACCGTTCGTCGGCAAGGAGGCGATCGCCGCGGCGTATCGGGAGCAGCCGCCCGACGACGAGCTGCGCATCCTCGAGCGGCGCGACTCGCCGGGCCGTGTCGAGGCGCGCTACGCCTGGCTACGCGAGCCGGACGTCGCGGCCGGCGAGCTGCTGCTGACGCCTGAGAGTGGGCTGATCGGCGAGCTCGTGGTTACCTTCGACCGAGGAGTCGCATGGAGCTGATCCACACCTGCTACCGCATCACCGACATTGACCGTTCCGTCGCGTTCTACGAGGCGCTCGGCTTCGAGGAACGCCGCCGCATGCCGATCCGTGAGGAGGCGATCAACGTCTTCATGGGTTTGCCCGGCGACGGCGACCGGCTCGAGCTGACGTACAACTTCGGCGTCGATTCGTACGAGCTCGGCACCGGCTACGGCCACATCGCCGTCACGGTCGACGACATCGACGAGGCGCTTGCACGGTTGAAGGAGCAGGGGATCGAACCGGAGCGGGAGCCGTACCGCGTGCGCGAAGGCGGTAACCGCATCTGCTTCGTGCGCGATCCAGATCAGTACCGCATCGAGCTGATCGATCGCAGCGGGAAGTAGTGCGGGAGCCGTATCCGCCGATCGAGCCCTACGACGAGGGCTTGCTCGACGTCGGCGACGGCAATCTCGTCCACTGGGACGTCTGCGGTAATCCGGACGGCAAAGCCGTGCTCGTCGTCCACGGCGGACCGGGGTCGGGATCGGGCAGCGGCAATCGACGGTACTTCGACCCCGAGCGCTATCGCGTCGTCCTGTTCGACCAGCGCGGCTGCGGACGTAGTACGCCTCACGCGAGCGATCCCGCCGCGGACATGTCGGTGAACACCACCGAGCATCTGGTCGCCGACATGGAACGGCTGAGGGAGCTCCTGGGCATCGAGCGATGGCTGCTGTACGGCGGCTCGTGGGGCTCGACCTTGATCCTTGCCTACGCAGAGCAGTACCCCGAGGACGTGTCCGAGATCGTGCTGCTCGGCGTGACGATGACGCGACGGTCGGAAATCGACTGGCTCTACCGCGGCGTGGGACGGTTCTTTCCCGAGGAGTGGGCGCGGTTCAGAGCCGGTGTCCCCGAGGCTGACCGCGACGGCGACCTCGTTGCGGCCTACGCGCGCCTCATGGAGAGCCCTGATTCGCGTGTCCGAGGACAGGCCGCGGCCGACTGGCTGGCATGGGAAGACGCCGTGATCTCCCTCGAGCCGAAAGGCACGCCGCATGCGTACAGCTCACGGCCTGCGAATGCGGCGCTCGCGTTCGTGCGGATCTGTGCGCACTACTTCTCGCACGGAGCGTGGCTCGAAGAAGGCCAGCTCCTGCGCAATGCCGGCCGCTTGGCAGGCATTCCCGGCGTGCTGATGCACGGCCGGCTCGACCTGGGGTCGCCGTTGGGAACGGCCTGGGAATTGGCGCAGGCGTGGCCCGACGCGGAGCTCGTGGTCATCGACGACTCCGGGCACACCGGCAACGACACGATGCGAGATCTGATCCTGCGGACGACCGATCGTCTCGCGCTCGGCTGACGCTCGTCAGCGTCACACTCTCGGCACATTCGCGTGACACACGTGCTTCACTTCGCAAGCTACGTTGCCTGCCATGGCGACGAGGACATCACGACGGAGGCCGATTGCAACACCGTGGGGCTGGGCGCACGCGGTCGAGCAGTTGACGCTGCAACAGCGGGCGGGAGAGAAGCGGTTCGCCTCGCTCGTGCAGCTGCTGGAGACCGACAAGGGCGAGCGGCTTGTGCGCTTCGCCTACACCACCGACGGTACGACGCGGCGCGGGCCCGTGACGCTGAAGCTGCGAGACCTCGAGCGGCTGCGCGCCGCGTTGGAGGAGCACCCCGCGTTGGCGGAGGCCCTCCTCGGAGGTGATGCTTAGACGGCCGCCAGCGCCCGTTCGCGAGCGGACTCGACGAGCGAGGAGAGAATCAGCGCGCCGTCGGCTGAGCCGAGCAGGGAGTCGACGGCATGCTCTGGATGGGGCATGAGGCCCATCACATTTCCGCGCTCGTTCACGATGCCCGCCACGTCATTACGAGAACCGTTGACCGGCTCGCCGTAGCGCAGCACGACCTGCCCCCCCGCGTCGAGCTTCTCGTACAGGTCATCGTCGGCGTACCAGTTGCCCTCGCCGTGCTTAACAGGGATCGTGAGTATCTGCCCGTCCTCGCAGCGCGTCGTGAAGGGCGTGTCGGTGCGCTCGACGACCAGCGGAACGTCACGGCAGACAAACGAGAGGGATTCGTTCCGCCGCAGGACGCCCGGGAGCAGGCCGGCCTCGCAGAGGATCTGGAAGCCGTTGCAGATGCCGAGCACGAGCCCGCCCTCTCCGGCGAACTCGACCACTGCCTCCATCGCCGGCGCGAAGCGGGCGATCGCCCCGCAGCGGAGGTAGTCGCCGTACGAAAAGCCGCCGGGAAGGACGACGGCGTCGAGGTCCGGCAGGTCCGTCTCGGTGTGCCAGATGAAGAGCGCCTCGGCGTCGAATGCCGCGAGCGCCCAGAGTGCATCCCGGTCGTCGCACGCTCCGGGGAAGCGGAGGACGCCGATTCGCGGCTGCGGGCTCGTCACGCTTGCGGCTCCGACAGCTCGATCTCGTAGCTCTCGATCAGCGGGTTCGCCAGGAGCTGCTCGCACATGCGCTCGACCTCGGCGCGTGCGGCCGCCGGGTCGGTCGCCTCGACCTCGAGGTCGACAACCCGCCCGATCCGCGCCTCGTCGACGGCGAACCCGAGCTGGCGCAGCGACGACTCCACGGCCTGGCCCTGCGGATCGAGGATGCCCTGCTTCGGCCGGACGAGCACTGTCGCCTTCAACGGAGCACCGCCTCGGGATCGGCCACGTAGTCGTCGAAGCCGATCTCGGTGAGGCGCTCGAACGCCTCGACGTAGCGGGCGCGGGTACCAGCGACGACGTCCTCGGGCAAGTCGGGCCCGGGATCGGTCTTGTCCCAGCCGAGCGATTCGCAGTAGTCGCGGGCGAACTGCTTGTCGAAGGACGGCTGCGGGCCGCCGGGGCGGTACCCGTCGGCCGGCCAGAAGCGTGACGAGTCGGGCGTGAGCGCTTCGTCACCGAGCACGAGCCGGCGCTCGTCGTCGAGCCCGAACTCGAACTTGGTGTCGGCAATGATGACCCCGCGCTCCCGCGCATGCTCGGCGGCGAAGCGGTACAGAGCGAGCGACACACGCTCGACCTGGTCGAAGAGCTCGGCGCCGATCAGCTCGGCGGCGGCAGCGCGGTCGATGTTCTCGTCGTGGCCTGTGGTCGCCTTCGTCGCCGGGGTGAAGATAGGCGCGGGCAGTGCCGCCGACTCGGTGAGCCCGGCGGGGAGGGCGTGCCCACACACCGAACCCGTCGCCGCGTAGTCCTTCCAGCCTGAGCCGGAGAGATAGCCGCGCACGACACATTCGATCGGGAGCATCTCGAGCCGACGGCATTCGGTCGAGCGCCCGTCCGGTCCCACGGCGAGCAGGTGGTTGTCGCAGGTTTCGCGCGTGCGAGCGAACCAGAACGCCGACAGCCCCGTGAGCACGCGGCCCTTGTCGGGGATCTCGGTCGGGAGCACGACGTCGAACGTCGAGATGCGGTCGCTGGCGACGAGCAAGAGGCGGTCGTCGTCGAGCGCGTAAAGCTCACGCACCTTGCCACTGCCGACGTGCAGGGCGGCTTCAGGCATGGACCGGTTCCTCCTTTCGGACGAGGGAGTGCAGGCGATCGAAGACGGCGTCGACGTGTCGGACGGTCGCGTCGAGGTCGAACACGGAGTCGAGGTCGACTCTGGCCGCGAGCTCGGGATCGGCGCGCACGAGCTCGACGAAGTCCGTCTCCTCCTCCCAGGCGCGCATCGCGTGTGCCTGCACGGAGCGATAGGCAACGTCACGCGCCAGGCCGGACTCGACGAGCGCGAGCAGCAGCCGGTGGCTGAAGAAGAGGCCGTGGCTCGCCTCCAGGTTGCGTCGCATCCGCTCCGGGTAGACGGCGAGCCCGGCGACGATCCAGCGGAAGCGGTCGAGCATGTAGTCGAGCGCGAGGAACGAGTCGGGGATCACGACCCGCTCGGCCGAAGACTGCGAGATGTCGCGCTCGTGCCAGAGCGGCACGTTCTCGAGCCCGACGAGCGAGTTGGCCCGGACGACGCGGGCAAGCCCGCAGATCCGCTCCGCCACTTTCGGATTGCGCTTGTGCGGCATCGCCGAGCTGCCCTTCATCCCCGTCGCGAACGGCTCCTCGACCTCGCGCACCTCGGTGCGCGCGAGGTGGCGGATCTCCGTCGCGAACCGCTCCAGGGAAGTGGCGACCAGCGCCAGCGCCGAGAGCAGCTCGGCGTGACGGTCGCGCGCGATCACCTGTGTCGAGAGTGGATCCGGCTCGAGCCCGAGCCGCTCGCAGGCGATCCGCTCGACTTCCGGCTCGAGCTGCGCGTACGTCCCGACCGTTCCGGACAGCTGCCCGACGCGGTTGGTCTCGAACGCGCGCAGCATCCGCGTGCGGGCGCGGTCGAGCTCGAACGCCCAACCGGCGAGCTTCCAGCCGAAGGTCGTCGGCTCGGCATGGACGCCGTGCGAACGGCCGATGCAGATGGTGCGACGATGCTCTTCCGCGCGCTCGGCCACGACTTCGAGCGCCTGCTCGATCCCTTCCAGGACGAGCCGCCCGGCGTCCTGGATCTGGAGCGAAAGAGCCGTGTCGACGACGTCAGAGGAGGTGAGGCCGTAGTGCAACCACCGTCCCGCGGGCCCGAGCTGCTCCGCAACTGCATCGACGAAGGCGGCGACGTCGTGGTCGGTCACCTGCTCGATCTCGGCGACCCGGGCGGGCGTCGGCGGGATCGCTCGCGCGCGAACTTCCGCGACCTCCTCGGCGGGGAGGGCGCCCACCTCGGCCCAGGCATCCAGCGCGGCGAGCTCGACGTCGAGCCAGCGCGCCAGCCTGCTCTCGTCCGACCAGATCTTGGCCATGGCCGGACGGGCGTAGCGCGCGATCACTGCTTCGATTCTAGAGAGGGTCTAGGCCGTTGGCCCGAGGATCCTGGCCGCAAGGACCGCGGCGTTCTTCGCGCTGTCGACGCCGACGCACGCGACCGGGACGCCGGGCGGCATCTGCGCGATCGACAGGAGCGCGTCGAGCCCGTCGAGCACGCTCTTCGACGACCGCAGCGGGACGCCGATGACAGGCAGGTCGGTGTGCGCGGCGAGGACGCCGGGCAGCGCAGCGGCGAGCCCGGCGCCGGCGATCAGCACGCGCAGCCCGCGCTCGCGCGCGGTGCGCCCGTACTCGGCGACGGCGTCGGGCTGGCGATGCGCGGAGCGCACCTCGAACTCGTGCGGGATCCCCCGCGCCTCGAGCTCGTCGACCGCGTCCTGCATGCGTTCGCGGTCCGACTCCGACCCGACGACGATGCCGACGACCGGATCAGACATGCGCGACCGCCGCGATGTCGCGCCGGTAGCGCATGTCCGGGAAGGAGATCAGCTCGCACGCCTCGTAGGCGCGGTCTCGGGCGGCGGCGAGGCTCGGCCCCGTCGCGGTGACGTTGAGGATACGACCCCCGTTCGTCACGAGCCGTTCGCCCTTCAGCGCCGTGCCGGCGTGGAAGACGAGCGCCCCGCTCGCTTCCGCCTCCGCTATGCCGTCGATCGGGGAACCCACGTCGCCGGCTTCGGGATAGGTTCCGGCCGCGAGCACTACCGTCACGGCCGCGGCCTCCGCGACGTCGACGACCACGGACGAGAGATCGCCGCGCGCGGCACTGACCAGTGCCTGCAGCAGGTCGCCCTCGAGGCGCGGCAGGAGGGACTGGGTCTCCGGATCCCCGAACCGGCAGTTGAACTCGAGCACCCGTGGCCCGTCCGAGGTCAGCATCACGCCCGCGAAGAGCACCCCGACGAAAGGCGTCCCGCGCGCCGCGAGCTCCGCGAGCACGGGGCGATGGATCGTGTCGAGCATCTCCTCGAGCTCGGCCGGGCCGAAGCCCGCAACCGGTGAGTACGAGCCCATCCCGCCGGTGTTCGGGCCGGTGTCTCCTTCCTCGCTGCGCTTGAAGTCCTGCGCGAGCGGAAGCGCGACCGCATGCGCGCCGTCGCAAAGCGCGAACACCGAGATCTCCTCACCCTCGAGCAGCTCCTCGATCACGATCGAGTCGCCGAACGCCGCCGCCGCGCGCAGGGCGGCGTCGAGCTCCTGCTGGTCGCGGCACACGAACACACCTTTCCCGGCGGCGAGACCATCGGCCTTGATCACGCAGGGAGCCCGGGCGACGGACAGGGTCTCCGCCGTCGGGACGCCCGCGGCGCCCATCACGTCCTTGGCAAACGACTTCGACCCCTCGATCCGTGCGGCCTCGGCGCCGGGACCGAAGACGGCCACGCCCAGGTGGCGCAGCTCGTCGGCGACGCCCGCGACCAGCGGCGCCTCGGGGCCCACCACGACCAGGTCGGCCTCGAGCGAGCCGGCGAGGCCGAGCAGGCCTTCGCCGTCCTCGGCATGCACGGGATGACACCGGCCGAGCGCGGCGATGCCCGGATTCCCCGGAGCGGCGTGGAGCTCCTCGAGGCTCGGCGCCTGGCTCAGCTTCCACGCGAGCGCGTGCTCACGCCCGCCGGAGCCGACCAGGAGCACCTTCACACACGAATCTAACCAGGCCCATCGGCGGTGTTGAAAGTCCGTTTCGCGCCGAGACTAGGCTGAGACGCATGGCAATCGTGCCGTTCCAGCCGGGCCACGTCGACGGCTTTCGCTCGCTCGTGACCGAAACGCTGCGCGAGTTCGGCTTCGAGCCCGACCCGGAGCTGGACGCCGACCTCGAGGATCCCGCCGCGACGTACGCGGCGCTGTGGGTCGCTGTCGGTGAGGGCGGCGCCGTCGTTGGCTCGGTCGCGCTGCGCGACCTCGGTGACGGTGCCGTCGAACTGAAGCGCATGTATCTGCGGCCCGATCAGCGCGGGCGCGGATTGGGAAAGCAGTTGCTCGAGCTCGCGCTCGACTGGGCGCGCACGAGCGGGATGCGCGTTGTCCGGCTCGACACGAGCGAGCGTATGGTCGCGGCGCAGCGCCTGTACGAGGCGAACGGCTTCGAGCGCGTGCCAGGGGACGCCCCGCGGCAGGGGCAGTGCCGGTTGCTGTACGAGCTGCGTCTCTCCTAACGCAGCGCGACGACGCGCTCGCGCTCGGCGCCTGTGCCGACGAGCGAAATCTCGACGCCGAGTGCACCCTCGACGAACTCGACGTAGGCGCGTGCCGCCTCGGGGAGCCCGTCCGCGATCGGCTCCTGCCAGCCGGGGAGCGTCTCGTACACGGGCTTGCAGTGGTGGAAATCGCTCTGGTGGGCGGGGAACTCGTACGTCTCGCTCCCGTCGCGCAGCCGATAGGCCACGCAGACGGGAACCTCGGGGAAGCTCGAGAGCACGTCGAGCTTCGTCAGCGCCAGCGAGGTGATGCCGTTCAGCCGCACCGCGTAGCGCAAGGCCACGAGGTCGAGCCAGCCGCAGCGCCGCGTTCGGCCGGTGACGGTCCCGAACTCGCCGCCGAGGTCGCGCACGCGCTCTTGATCGGGGCCTTCGATCTCCGTCGGGAACGGGCCCTCGCCGACGCGGGTGACATACGCCTTCGCGACGCCGATGACGCGGTCGATGCGGTTCGGCCCTATCCCGATGCCCGTGGCGGCGTTCGCAGCCACCGTGCTCGACGAGGTCACGAACGGGTACGTGCCGTGGTCGAGGTCGAGCAGCGTCCCCTGGCCACCTTCGAGCAGCACCGCGCGGCCATCGTGCAGGGCACGGTCGACCAGGAGCGACGTGTCCGCCACGTACGGGCGTAGACGCTGCGCGTATGCCTCCAGCCGTTCGGCGAGCTCTTCGAGCTCGAGCGGCTCGACGCCGTACACGCGCTCGAGCCAGACGTTCTTCTCCGCGAGCGCGACCTCGATCTTCTGCCGGAGGATCTTCGGCTCGAGGATGTCCTGCACGCGGATGCCCAGACGCGCCGCCTTGTCCGCGTAGCACGGTCCGATGCCACGCCGGGTGGTGCCGATCTGCAGCTTGCCCAGCCGCCGTTCCGAAGCCTGGTCGAGCGCCACGTGCCAGGGCATGATCAGGTGCGCCTCGCCGGAGACGTGCACGTCCGCCGTCGACTGCCCGCGCGACTCGAGCTCGTCGACCTCGCCGAGGAACACCGCTGGGTCGAGCACGCAACCCGCGCCGATCACGCACGTCTTGCCGCGGATGACGCCGCTCGGGATCTGCCGGATCTTGAACGTCTCCTCGCCGACGACGATCGTGTGCCCCGCGTTCGGGCCGCCCTGGTAGCGGCAGACGAGATCCGAGTCGAGCGCCAAGAGGTCGACGATCTTTCCCTTGCCCTCGTCCCCCCACTGCGCGCCGACGATCACGGTTGCAGGCACGTCGAAGGAGTCTGCCAGAGCGCGCGGATACGCTCCGCCGATGCACGAGGTCACGCACTTCGGCGCGATTGTCCTGCTCGTTTCGGGCGCGTTCGCCGTCGCCGTGCTGGCCAACAAGCTGAGCGAGCGACTGCGGGTTCCGGCTGCCGGCCTCTTTCTCCTGGCCGCCGCCGTCGCGTCGGATGTCTGGTCGGATCTGGGGGACGCGCTCTCGATCCGCGACGTCGAACGGATTGCCGTCATCGCCCTGGTGGTGATCCTGTTCGACGGCGGCATGCGCGTCGGGTGGACGCGATTCCGCGAGTCTGCGGTACCGATCGTCTCGCTCGGGCTGCTGGGGACCTTCGCGACGGCCGGCTTGATGACGCTGGCGGCGCACTTCCTGCTCGACTTCCGGTGGGAGACCGCGGGGTTGCTCGGGGCTGCTCTCGCGCCCACGGATCCGGCGGTGATGTTCTCGGTCTTCGGCAGCAAGGAGGTCGGCGGGCGGACCGGGACGATTCTCGAGGGCGAGTCGGGTGCGAACGATCCCGTCGGGATCGCGTTGATGCTGGCGGCGGTCAGCCTGGCGGAGACGAATCCGACGTCGGTCGCCGACGCGATCGGCGAGTTCTTCCTGCAGCTCGGCGTCGGGACGATCGTCGGAGTCGTCGGCGCGTATGTCCTGCTGCAGTTCCTGCGGCGGATCGTGCTCCCGAACGTGGCGCTCTACCCGCTGCGAACACTTGCATTTGCAGGAGTGATCTACGGTGTCGCGACCGTTGCGCACGGATCGGGTTTTCTCGCGGTCTACATCGCCGGGATCCTGATCGGCGACGCCGACATTCCCGCGAAGCGCGGGATCGAGCGCTTCCACACGTCGCTCGCGAGCCTCTCCGAGATCGTCGTGTTCGTCGCCCTCGGTCTCACGGTCAGCCTCGCGGCGCTCGGGGACAACCACCGCTGGCTCGACGGGCTCGTCCTCGCGCTCGTACTGGCGCTCGTCGCACGACCGCTCGCGGTCGGCCCGCTTCTGTTGCCTGCCCGCCTGACGAACGGCGAGCGGCTGTTCGTGATGTGGGGCGGGTTGAAAGGTGCGGTGCCGATCCTGCTGGCGTCGTTTGCCGTCCTGGGCGAGGTGGAGAACGCCGATCGCATCTACGGCATCGTCTTCGTCGTCGTCGCCTTCTCGGTCGTGCTGCAGGGAGCGACAATTCCCTATGCGGCGACACGTCTCAACGTGCCGATGCGTACGGCGCAACGCTCGTCGTGAACGTTCGCCTCGAGCCATGGGGCGCCGCCGATCTGCCGCTGCTGCAGAAGTGTCTTGGCGACCCGGCGATGATGCAGCACCTCGGCGGGCCGGAGACTCCGGAGCAGATTGCGAAGCGCCAGGCCCGTTACGAGCAGCCGGACTCGAAGCAATTCAGGATCGTCGACGAGGCGACGGGGGAGGGCGTCGGCTGGGTCGGCTACTGGGAGCGCGAGTGGCACGGCGACCAGGTCTACGAGACCGGCTGGGCGGTGCTACCGGCCTTCCAGGGGCGCGGCGTGGGCGCGTCGGCGACCCTCTTGGCGATCGAAGACGCTCGCGCGCAACGAAAACACCGTTTTGTCTACGCCTACCCGTCCGTCGACAACGCCCCGTCGAACGCCATCTGCCGGAAGCTCGGCTTCAGACTGCTCGGGGCGTCCGAGTACGAGTACCCAAAAGGTCACTTCATGACCTGCAACAACTGGCGGTTCGACCTGTTCTCGAGCAGCGAGGGCTAACGCCCGTCGCGCTCGACGCGGATCTGATGTCCGCGTGGGCAGTCGATCGTCCCGCGCGCATGATCCAGCGACAACGTCGCCTGCACCGACGGGAACGTCTCACCCAGTTCGGCGCAGCGTTCGCAGATGACGGTGAAGCCGGTCGCGACCGGCGAGATCCAGACGACCTGCTCACTGAGAACGGCCCAGCTCGCCATCAGGCCGCCAGGTCCGCGAACTTCGCGTAGCGCTTGAGGAATGAGAGCTTCTCGATGCCGGTGGGGCCGTTGCGGTGCTTCGAGAGGATGATCTCGGCGAGACCCTGCTGATCGCTCTCTTCGTTGTAGTACTCGTCGCGGTACACGAAGATGACCAGGTCCGAGTCCTGTTCTATACTATTGTGAACAACAATGTTGTCTGCGACAAAGTTGTGCAGACCTTCGACCGTCAGGTCGTAGACCTCTTCGGCTCCGTCGGGCTCAACTGAGGTGATCTCGTCCCAGTACACATCGCTCGTCGCGAGATGCGTGAGTTCCCGGGAGTCGACCGCGTTCGCAATCCGCGGAGCGCGACCGAGGCCGACTCGGTAATGGGTTGAACCGCAATAGCGAGTGTCGATGCGCGCCTGGAGCGCGCGCGTTGTGACTCCGCTGCGCTTCATCGCCGGCCGAACGACGGAATCACACACATCTCTTGGCAATGCATCGCGGTTCGTATTGCCCGTGCGGCTGTCGAACCACTCGATCACGTCCATGCGCTGCCGTCGTTTCCGCTCTCCGACTGCGCCGACGACTGCAAGGAAGCGGATGGCTTCCTCCCGATCCTGGACGTCGAGGCGGTGGCCCGTTCTTCCTTTGCTGCCCATGGGGACGGGAAACACTCGCGGGTTGATGCTCAGTCTCAAGAGCAGCGACTGAACGTCGTGCACCAACTGCTCGCTAGTCGAGTCATACCGAATGACCGGGTAATGCTTGCCACGGCTCGCATTGATGCAGCCGTCGGTTGCCCAGAGATGTCGCAGGAACGTTGCGATCAATTCAGGCGGTTGCGCAAAGACCTTCTCAGGCACGCGTTCCTCCCAAGAGCGCAGACCGAATACGCCGAGCTCGTCCAGCCATTTCGCGACGGGATTCCGAACGCCGTGCGTCAGCCGTCCGGCGGACGGGAGATAGACCTGGAACCAGGTTCTCTCGGCGTTGATCCGCGGTCGCACTTTGTCGCCGAAGACCTCCGTCGCCAACGACGCGACGAGCTCGGCGAGGTCGCGATCCTTCGTCGTGTACTGCATGACGTGGCGCGGCAGCGTGCAGCCGGCGCCGATCAGGTGCCCGAGGAGAGCAACCTCGGCCTCGCTCATCGTCTGCTCCGCGTGTCCCTCAGTGCGACGGGGGAGGGCGATCCGCGCGCCCGGCCCGAGGTCGTCGAGCCGGCGCCAGCCGCTGAACGAGAGGAACTTGTGGTTGCCGGTCGCGCGAATCGTCCGCCCGAGACGCGTCCGTAGGCGGTAGACGGGCTTCCGCCCGGTCGAGAACGCATTTGTGACCAGCCGCGGCTCGAGCCGCCACGTCTCCGTGTTGAGGGCGGTCACGCGAAAACCGCTTCGCCCGACGAGCTCGCGAATCGGGCGATAGATGCCGGAGTCGGGGAGATGGACGCGCGCGTCGCCGACGAGACAGCCCGACTCGCGCAAGTCGGAAAGGATCGGACGCTTGTCGTGCCGCTGCTCGACCGCACGGGAAAGCTGGGACATCGCCAGGATCGGCACGTCGAGGTCGCGCGCCAACACCTTCAGGTTGCGCGAGATCTGTGAGACCTCCTGCACGCGGTTCTCCGCCGTCGTCCCGGATGTCATCAGCTGCAGGTAGTCGACGATGATCAGCCCGAGGTCCGGCTCGCGCGTCTTCAGCCGCCGCGCCTTCGAGCGGATCTCCATCATCGTGATCGAACCGGTGTCGTCGACGTAGATCGGCGCCTTCATCAGCTTGTCGCCGGCGGCGACGAGGCGCGGCCAATCGTCCTGCGCGAGCTTGCCGGTGCGCAGCCGCTGCGACTCGACCTTCGCCTCGCTGCACAAGAGCCGCTGCGTCACCTCGGACTTCGACATCTCGAGCGTGAACAGCGCGACCGGCGTCTCGTGCCGGAGCGCGAGGTTTGCCGCGATGCAGAGGCCGAGCGCCGACTTGCCCATGCTCGGGCGGGCGGCGACGATCACGAGGTTCCCGGGCTGGAACCCCGAAGTCAGCCGATCGAGGTCACGAAAGCCGGAGGGGACTCCCGTGACGTCGGCGCCGGCCTCGTAGAGCGCCGTGATGCGCTCGAAGCTTTCTTTGAGCAGGTCCTCGATGTGGCTGAACTCGGTCGAGACCCGACTCTGAGACAGCTCGAACACCACCTGCTCGGCCCGGTCGACCAGCAGCTGTGTCTCGCCCGGCCGTTCCCAACCGAGTTGCGCGATCTGCTGGCCCGCCGCGATCAGGCCGCGCAGCGTCGCCATCTCGCGCACGATGCGTGCGTAGTGCGCGGCGTTTGCAGTTGCAGGCACGAGTGCTGCGAGCTCGTGCAGGCGAACGCGACCGCCCACGTCTTCCAGTTCGCCGCGTTCCTCGAGCTCGTCGACGAGCGTGATGGCGTCGACCGGCTCGCCCTTCGCGTAGAGCGCGAGCGCCGCGCGGTAGATCTTCGCGTGACTCTCGCGGTAGAAGTCCGACGCATCAAGGACCTCGCTCACCGCCCCGATCGCGCCCGGGGAGAGCAGCATTGCCCCGAGGACGGACTCTTCGGCCTCGAGGTTCTGGGGCGGCGCGATCGGGGCGGCTTCAGCGAGCTGGGCGACAGGTGTCACTCCGGCGGAGTGAACCACCCTCGCAAGCGGGTTTCCATCTGTGCGTAAGGGAGTTTTCGACATGTCTGTTTGGAGCGATTTGCAGGTGAAAGGAACACATGTTCCCATACGCGTCGGACGGAGCCTGTTGATGGTTCGCCCGCAACGAGCGACAAGTTCCTGCGCAATTCACAGGGCGGTGGAAAGGCCTGTGCAAGCTTGTCCCCAACCTCTCCACAGATCGCCGTGGACGCCGCTTCCGCAGCGGGTGGAGATTGTGGAAGGGCAGGCCGCGGCTGATCCTTCGGACGCCGCGCTTCGTGCAATACGCGATTTGGGGCGGTTAGCTCTGCTGCTGCTCGTCGGTCGCGCCGGCGTCGACCGCGCGGTCGAACTCGTCGTCCGCAAGCTCCGCCTCGACGTCTGGGCGTGACGGCTGCAGCTCGCCGCGGGCGGTGAGCTCCGCCTCCTGCGCGAGCGCAGCGGCGTCGAGCTCGTCGAGGTCGAGCTCGTGCCTCTCCTCCGGCTCGGCCCGCGCGGCCTGCTCCGCCGCTTCCATTGCCTCGAGCTCTTCCTCGGGCGGGAGCTCGCCGCCTTCGGGGACGACGAGGGTGCGCACCTCGGCCGTCACGTCCTGGAACAGCTCGACCGGCACCTGATAGCGACCGATCCGCTTGATCGTGTCGAGCTGGATCTTGCGGCGGTCGACGCGCACCTTGTGCTTCGTCCAGAGCTCGTCGGCGATGTCGGTCGGCGTGACCGAGCCGAACAGCGAACCGGTCGGGCCCGCCTTGACGTCGAAGCGGAGCTCGAGCTGCCCCAACCGCTCCGCCAGCGACTGCCCCTCCTCGAACGTCTTGGCCTCGTGCTGTGCGCGCCGCTCGTCCACCTTGCGGACCTCCGCCACCCGCGCCGGGGTCGCCTCGTCGGCGAGGCCGCGCGGGAAGAGGAAGTTGCGTGCATAGCCGCGCGCGACGTTCACGACCTCGCCGCGGAGACCGACCTTGTCGACGTCCTGCCGGAGGATGACTTCCATCTAGCGGCTGTCCGAGACGTAGGGGAGTAGCGCCATCTCACGCGCGCGCTTGATCGCGACCGCGACCTGCCGCTGGTGCCGGCGGCACGCGCCGGTGATGCGGCGCGAACGGATCTTCCCCTTCTCGGAGATGTACCGGCGCAGCTGGTTTGCGTTCTTGTAGTCGATCTCCTCGACCTTCTCCTTGCAGAAGTAACAGCCGCGCTTGCGGATGGGGCCGGCGGCGCCCGGGCGCTTGCGCCCCGGCTGCCGGTCCCGGTCTCGTTCTCCTCCGCGCGGCGGCATCAGAAGGGAATGTCGTCGTCGGCAGAGCTCGTGCCGAAGTCCTCGTTGCCGGCCGTGGCCGCCGCGGGCACGAACTGGCGCTCGCCGTCGCCGCCACTCTCGCCACGACTGTCGAGGAACTGCACGGACTGCGCGACGATCTCGACCTTCGATCGCTTGGAGCCGTCCTGAGCCTCCCACGAAGACCAGTCGAGTCGACCGTCGACGCCGATTCGGCGTCCCTTCGAGAGATGCATGTTGAGCGAGTCAGCCTGATTTCCGAAGACCTTCACGTCGAAGAAATTCGGCTTGTCGATCCAGTTGCCGGCGTCGTCCTTCTGGCGACCGTTTACTGCGACGCCAAGCTGCAGCACGGCGGTCCCCGAAGGCAGGTGCCTGAGCTCGGGATCACGCGTCAGGCGCCCGACGATTGTGACGCGATTGATATCGCCAGCCATCTCTATTCCTCCTCTTGCGAACCTATGTTCGCTTCAGCATAAGCGGGCTCGGGGACGGACTCGGGCTCGGGCTCCGGCGGCGGGCCGGGCGAGCCTCCCTCGATGCGGCGCACCGCCAGGTGGCGCATGACGCCGTCCGTGATCCGAAGGATGCGCGACAGCTCCTCGAGCGTCTCCGGCTCGGCGTCGAAGTTGAGCAGGTGGTAGGTGCCCTCGCCCTTGTGGGCGATCTCGAAGGCGAGCCGGCGCCGTCCCCAGACGTCGTGACCGACCCACTTTCCCCCGGCCTTTTTCACCAGGTCACGCGCACGCTTGACGATCTCCTCCTGCCGTTTTTCCGGCAGCTCGGGATCGAGCATGAGCAGAATTTCGTATGCGACCACGTTTCCCCGAGACCTCCCTTCCTCTGGTCTGAATCGGCCTCGCCGGCGAGCACCACTCGGGAACACGCGGCACGATGGCGAGGCAGGAAGCGGCGGCCAGTGTAGCATCGCCGCGTGCGCCGTCCCTGGGCGTGGGCAGCTGGTGCGTTCGCGGTGCTCGGCTTTTTGCGCCGCCGCCGTGAGCCCGTTGCCGTGGGGAACGATCCGCGCGCGGAGGAGCTGCGCCGCAAGCTCGCGGAGTCGCGCACGATCGTCGAGGAACGTGACGAGTTCGAGGGGGCGGAGCTGACCGTCGACCTGGCCGAGCCGGCGCCCGAGGATCCCGAGTCGCGCCGCCGTGCCGTGCACGAGGCCGGCCGCGAGACGGTCGAGCGGATGCGGCGAGGTCGCTAGCTGGCAAACGATCCGCTCCGGGGCGGCATCGTGGCTACTCTCCTCCAGGTCGACAGCCGCTCGTTCGACGCGGCGTGGTCGATCTTGCAATGCACCTAGCGCCGCACCACTGAGGCGACTTCGGCGACGAGCACCGCGGCCGCCGCGACGAGCACGGTCGTTCCGCCGGGCGGCAAATCGGCGTAGTAGGCGGTCGTGATGCCGGCGAGCACGGAGCTGAGCCCGATCCCCATCCCGATCAGCAGCGTCGAGCGCAGGCTCCAGCCGATGCGCGCCGCCGCGATCACCGGCAGAACCATCAGCGCGGCGATCAGCAAGATGCCGACGACGCGCATCGAGAGCGCGATCGTCACCGCGGCGAGCGCCGCCGTCAGCGCGTTGAGCGGGGCGACCGGAAGCCCGGCGACGCGCGCACCTTCCTCGTCCACGACAACGGCGACGAGCGGCCGGTAGAGCAGCCCGATCACCGCGAGCGCGCCGGCACCGAGCCCGGCGATGACGGCGAGGTCGGACCGCGTCACCGTCAGGATCGACCCGAACAGAAACTGAAACAGGTTCACGTTGAGCGCTCCGGCAGCGGACACCAGCACGACGCCGCCCGCGATCCCGGTGTAGAAGACGAGCGCGAGCGCCTGGTCTCCGGCCGCCTTGCGCCGCGCGCGCAGTCCTTCGATCGAGAGCGCCCCCAGCACCGACACGACGAGCGCCGTGAGCACGAGCGGGAAGTCGAGCAGGTAGCCGAACGCGACGCCGGCGAACGCGACGTGGCCGATGCCGTCGCCGACCAGGCTGAGGCGACGCTGCACGAGGAAGAAGCCGACCGCTGGGGCGAGCAGGCCGACGACGATCCCCGCGCCGAACGCCAGCCGCATGAACTCGAGGTCAAGCATGGACGTGCGAGGGGTCGTGCCAGACACCGGGCAGGGCCGAAGGAGGCCCGTCGAAGACGATCGTCTCGCGGACGAGGACGATCCGCTCGACGAAGTGCTCGACCGCTCCGAACTCGTGCGACACGTACAGGACCGTCATTCCGAGCTCCTGACCGAGCTGCCGCAGCAGCGCCGCGACGGCCCCCTGCGCTTCGACGTCGACGCCGGTGGTCGGCTCGTCGAGGGCGAGCAGCTCCGGGTCGCCGGCGAGCGCCTTGGCGATGAACGCGCGCTGCTGCTGGCCTCCGGAGAGCGTCGAGAGTCTGCGGTCGGCCCGCGGGCTCAGGCCGACGCGGTCGATCGCGTCGCGTACGGCCTCGCGGTCGCTCCGGCTCGACGGACCGAACAGCCGTGAGCGCGCGACGCGGCCGGCGCCCACGAGCTCGCGCACGGTCAGCGGCGCATCGATCGCGGTCTGCGCACGCTGCGGGAGGTAACCGCGGCGCTCGAGCGCGACGGCGACGCGGCCTGAGGTCGGTTGCTCGAGCCCGAGAATCAGCCGCAGGAGCGTCGTCTTGCCGCCGCCGTTCGGCCCAGCGATCGCGACGAACTCGCCGCCCTCGACGCTGAGGTCGACGTCACGCAGGACGGGAGCGCCATGCTCGTACGCGAACGAGACGTGCTCGAGCCGGAGGGCTAACGGCATGCGAGCGCGTTCCGCAGGTTGGCGAGATTGCGCCGCATGAGCGCGAAGTAGTTGTCTCCTTGTCTCTGCTCGGCTGGTGTCAGACCTTCGATCGGATCGAGAACCGCCGTGCGTGCGCCCACCTCCCGCGCGACCGTGTCGGCGAGTCGCGGCGAAACGAGCGTCTCGAAGAAGACGGTCGTGGCGTGTGTGCGCTTCACGAGCTGGATCACATCGGCCAGCTGTTTCGGCGACGGCTCCGACTCGGGAGTGAGGCCCGTGATCGGCACCTGCTTCAGGCCGTAACGCTGTGCGAGGTAGCCGAAGGCGGCATGGCTCGTGACGATCTCGTGGCGGGCACAGTGCTGTAGGCCTCGGCGGTACTCGCCGTCGAGCTTCCGCAGGTCAGCGGTCAACTGGCCGGCAGGACGGTGCAGCGCCTCGCCGATCCGCCTGGCCATCTTCCCAAACAGGACGGGGTCGAGCCAGACATGGGGATCGGCCGTGAGCCCCTCGTCCTGCTCGGTGCTCGCGTGCAGCGACAACCCTGCGAGCAGGTCGACAGTCGTGCCGCTCGCCTGGTCGACGGCCTTGCTCACTGCGGGCTGAAAGCCGTGGGCGAGGTAGAAGACGAAGTCCGCGCTCTCGATCCGCGCCACGGTCCGCGGGGTCAGCTCGAGGTCGTGCGGCTCGGCGCCGGGTGGGGTGAGGTTCTGGACATCGAAGCCTGGCCCGCCGATTCGCTGGGCGGCGTAGGCGAGCGGATAGAAGGCCGCGACCACCGACTTGCCTTGTTTGGCACTGCCGGATCCGCAACCGGCGAGCAGGCCTGCGCACACGATAATGAGAACGATTTTCGAAATCATGGCAGACGATACACTGAGAACGTGGCCTGGGCCAAGGAAGCGCACGAATCTCTCGAAGCCGCCGGGTTCCGCCGTGGCGGCGCCCGCGCGGCCGTCGTCGAGCTGCTCGGCCGACAGGACTGCTGTCTGAGCGCGCAGGAGATCTTCGACCGGCTGCGGAAGGCGCGCCGCCCCGTCGGGATCGCGTCCGTCTATCGCGCCCTCGAGGCGCTGACGGAGCTGAGGCTGGTGAAGCGCGTCGACGCCGGCGACGGAGTCGCGCGCTACGAGCGCGCAGCCCCGGACGGCGACCATCATCACCACCTCGTCTGCCGGGATTGCGGCAAGGTCGAGGCGTTCAGCGACTCACGGCTCGAGCGCGCGATCGACCGGGTCGCCGGCGGGCTTGGGTACTCCGTCGAGGAGCACGAGGTCGTGCTCGTCGGCGCCTGCGCCGACTGCAGCTAGCCGAGTAGGAAGCCTTCGGCGCCGGCAGCAAGACCGCGGGCGGCTTTCAGCTGGTACGCCGGCGTGCGCAGCAGGCGTCCTTCGGTGGGGTTCGTCATGAAGCCCGTTTCGACGAGGATCGCCGGGACGTTCGCCCAGTTGAACCCGGTCAGGTCCGACCGCGGCACGAGACCGATGTCCTTCGCGCCGGTGGCGCGCACGACAGCGGCCTGCACCTTGCGCCCCGCGCGCACGCTCTGCGCGTAGATGTCGTCCGTCCAGCCGCGATGCAGCGCCGGGACGAGCGTCTTGACGCCGTGCTGTGCGGAGTTGGACGAGCCGTCGGCGTGGATCCGCACCATCAGCGCCGCGTGGCGGACGTTGCAGAAGCGCGCGCGGGCGATGTTGCCGCCCGCGTAGTTCGGACCGGTGCGCGTCATCGCGACGCGGTAGCCGTCGCGCTGGAGCAGCGCCCGTGTGCGGAGCGCGATGGCGAGCGCAACCGGAGCCTCTCCCGGCGCGCCGCCGCCGTCCTTGATCTTCCGCACAGTCGAGCCGGGGCCGATCGGCTCGGTCTGGCGGGCGACGGCGGGCAGCGTCCCGTGGCCGGGGTCGAGGCACACGAGCGGGGCCGGTGCGAGGGCGAGCATTCGCGAAGTGTGACGGTTGCGCGAGCGGGGAGAGGTCGGCCATGGCAACCCGCCGTGAGCTCCCGGCCGACGTTGCGGCTGCCCTCGACCGCGTCCCGGAGGCGCGCGACCGTTTCGGGGCGTTGCCCGCGGAGCGGCAGCTCGAGTGGCTGAACTGGATCGGACGAGCTCGCGGCAGACGCGGACGCGCAGCACGCATCGACCAGGCGATTCGCACGCTGCTGCCGTCGGCGGCGGCGACGGAGGAGATCTCCGAGCCGGTCGGGCCGCCGCCCGAGCGGTACTGGTGGTTGTGGCTCCTGTTGCTCCTCTTGTTGGTAATCGGCGGTCTGCTCGCCTGGTGGCTCCTGACGCGCGGAGACGACAAGTCGACAGTTCCGAACGTGATCGGGCTGCGGTCGCAGGTCGCGGCCGCGCGCATCCACGACAGGGATCTGCAGGTCACGCCCGTCACGGGCCAGAGCAAGCGCCCGGCCGACGTCGTCTTCGCCCAGGCACCGGGCGCCGGCACGCAGCTCGACGAGGGCCAGACCGTCACGCTCTCGATCTCGAGCGGACGGCTGGCCGTTCCCGACGTGACCGCGCTGCCCCTGCAGCAGGCACAGCAGCGGCTGGCGGACGCCGGCTTCCAGAGCGAAGTGAAACGCGTCGCCTCCTCGCGGCCGAAGGACGTCGTCGTCGAGCAGTCGCCGGTGGCAGGCGTCGCCGCCGCGCGCGGCACGACCGTGAAGCTGAGCGTCTCCAGCGGGGCGAAGCCGGTGGTCGTCCCGCAGGTCGTCGGCCAGACGCAGGGCTCCGCCGTCAACGCACTCACCGGCGTCGGCTTGAAGGCCGTGCTGCAGAACGTGCCGTCGGCGAAGCCGGCGGGGATCGTCGTCGCCCAGAAGCCGGCGGCCGGCAAAGAAGTCGACAAAGGCTCGAAGGTCACGCTGAACGTCTCGACCGGCACGGGCCCCTCGACGACGACGACCACCACGACGGCGACGGTGGGTTCGAGCGTGCGTGCTCCAGGGGTCGTCGGCCTCTTCCAGACGCCCGCGCTGCGCCGGCTGAACGTGCTCGGCCTGCGGCCGGTGGTCGTCTACAAGCGCTCGAGCAGCGTCGTGAACCGCGTGCTCTCGCAGTCGCCGGCGGCCGGCACGCCCCTGCGCAGCGGGTCGCCCCTTCGGGTGGTCGTCTCGTCCGGCCCGAACCCGCAACCCGCGACGACGGTGCCGAACGTCGTCGGCCAGGATCAAGCCACCGCAGCGGACAACCTCCGTGCAGCCGGCTTCCGGGTCGTCGTCCTCAATCGGCCGACGACGGATCAGAGCAAGGACGGGCTCGTGATCGACGAGCAGCCGCGCGCGGGCTCCAGCATTCCGGGGGACGCGCAGGTCACGCTGTTCGTCGGCCGCTCCACCCGCGGCTGATAGAGCCCAGCGCGGCTCCAGCCGGCGGACCGGCCGCCACAGTGAAGCGCGCCGGGCTCCGACGAGATTGACCCGCAGCCGAGCGCAATGGCGGCGCGCACGAGCTCGGGCTCGCAGGCGAAGCTCTACGGCGGCGAGGAACGCTGGAAGATCAAGACGCTGAGCGATCGCCGCGTCGGTCGCGTCAACTTCGACGCGCCGAGGCGTCATTCGATCCACTACTTGATCACGCGCGGGGACCCGGACGTGGGCGCTGACACGTTGCGCGACGAGGACGGCAGCCGCGTCGAGGTGACCGTGTACGACCTCGTCGGCGTCCGGCTCGTCGACGAACGCATCGAGGAGGACGGTGACATCCACCTCGTCATCCGCAGCAAGTACGCGAGCGAGACGATGATCGTCGAGTTCCCGAACGTTGCGTGCAAGGGCGCGCGCGTCTCGAAACACAAGGACGAGACGGAGCAGGCGCGCACGGACTTCGCCACGCAGTGCGGGCTCGATGCGTGGGCGACCCGGAAGAACCGGGCGTCACCGAAGCCGCTCGTCGGCAGAGCGTCGATCGTCGGGCGTCGGGTTCTTCGATCTCAAGCATCCGAAGCCGCAGTCCGGCGTCGCGCCGAGCAACATCGAGCTCCATCCCGTGCTGCAGTTCAGCGCCGAGAACTGCCACCGGGAGTAGGCGACAGTCGTGGAGAATGCGATGGTCGCTGTTTCCGACCAGGAGGCATAGGCCCGTGATTGACGTGCAGCGAGTCGACTACATCCGCGTCCCGGTGACGGACATGGAGAAGGCGAACCACTTCTACGGAGAGGTGCTGGGCCTCGAGAGGAACCCGAACTCGCCGGATGAGGACTGGGTCGAGTACGAGACCGGCAACGTGACGCTCGCGGTGATGACGCCGCACACCCACGACTACGAGTTCACGCCGTTGCCGCCCGGAACGATTGCCTTACGCGTCCCCGACGTCGCCGAGGCGAAGGCGAAGCTGGAGGCGGCCGGCGTGCAGGTCGATGAGATGTGGGACTCGGGCGTCTGCCATGGGGCGGGGGTCCGCGACCCGGACGGCAACGCCATCCTCCTCCACCACCGCTACAAGCCGTACGAGAAGACCTGACGCACTCGCCGTCGGCTAGGGGAGCGACGACGATTTCGTGCAGGAGTTCTACTACTGGGACCCGGATTCCCAAACCTCGATTCTGTACATGTACTACGTGGCGGACTTCGTCGACATGCAGTTCTGGTTCTGCTATGTCCCAGGCGCATGCAACGCGTGAGGTAGTGCCGTTGGCTGCGGCGAGTCTCAGTGTTTGTAATTGGCGACGTGCCACGTCTGGTTTTTCCAACGTCATCGGTCAAGCACTCGTACCTGCGCGGTGAACGGCAGGTATGCGGTGAGGAGGGGACATCCGATGCCTATCTCGACGAGGCCGAGCGAGACTTCGATGCCTTCGTTGGTAGGCGGCGTGCAGTTAGACAGCTCTGGGGCGTGCCGGTCACGGAGTTGTGGTTTGTGGAGGGCGACGAGTACATCGGAACCGTGGTTATCCGTCACGAACTCACTCCTGAGCTCTCGGAGTCCGGTGGGCATGTGGGTTTCCACGTGGTCCCTGTTTGGCGACGGCGAGGTCACGGCACGCGCATGCTCGGTGAAGCGATCAGGTTCTGTCATGAACGGGGCATCTCGGCACTTCTCCTGACCTGCGACGCGAGGAACGTGGCCTCGCGCCGCATCATCGAAGCGAACGGCGCGCTACTGGAGCGCGTTGCCAACGGCGAGGCCAGGTATTGGATCGGCGGTAGTCGTCAGAACCCGGTGCCGATCGGATCTCTGGCTCAACGGAGCGGCACAGGAGTCGAACCTGCCTCGCGTCGGCGTACGGCGCCGTACCGGTTTTGATCGGGCGCTAAGGCACGCCGAAAGCATCGAAGTGCACGCTCGTCGCGAGATAGGCAGACCGGTGGCCTTTGTACTCGCCGCGAGGATTCAAGACGTATCTGACACGCACCGGCCGGTCGGGGATGCCCTTCGGCACCACTACTCCCACGCATGAGAACCGCCGATAGGTAGAGCCGCGCCGCATCCCGATCCCGGTGCACGTCGTCCGCTCGAGAGGCGTCCCCCGAACAAGCTTGATTGATTCGGCCTGTCGCACGGTCCAGAACCGCGCGGGCCGTGAGGCTCCACAGCCAAGGCTCGCGAGGAGCATGACCACGAGCGACATGATCCCGGCCACGCGGGTGCCCATGCCTCGAGGGTACTGAGCCGCGCTCATGCTCTTCGTGAGGAAGTTCGACGCGCTGTAAGACTCCGACCGAAGCCACGCGTCCGTTCGGCACCCGCAAAGGAGAGTCATGCTTCGATCGATCCCCAGACCGTCCCCGGCCATGGTCATCGCCTGCCTCGCGCTCGGCGTCGCGCTCAGCGGAACGAGCTACGCGAAGATTCTGGCCCTGCCGGTGAACAGCGTGGGCACGCCGCAGCTAAAGGCGAACGCGGTCATCTCGTCCAAGGTGAAGAACCGCTCGCTGCTGGCGGTGGACTTCAAGACGGGCCAGCTACCGCCGGGTCCCAAGGGCGACAAGGGAGACACTGGCGCACCCGGCGTCAGCGGCTATGAAGTCGTTGAGGGCGCGCCAAGCATCGTGATGAACCAGATCTACAACTCCTTGTATATGACCTGCCCAGCTGGAAAGAAGGCGATCGGGGGAGGGGGCGGCACCGGCGCCGGCATCATCCCAGGCGACGGTCCGTACATCGTCGTCAATATGCCCTCGAGTGACGGCAGCGGCTGGCTGGTGCAGACGGCGCGCGGGACGTCGGGATACTCGGCGCT